>NZ_OZ242352.1:648750-973125 GCF_965208695.1 Candidatus Palauibacter irciniicola | reverse complement strand
CGCTAAACAAGGGAGAGAGCTTGGACAACATGAAGAATTGGCTAAGTGTGATGAAGTTGAGCAGCGAATACGACCGTAGGGCGCGACTTGCGCCTGCCCTTGCATCGTTTCTTCCGTTCCTGCCACTGATTCTTGCGCTAGGAGGCAATCTCCAAGAATGGGGACTTGTGCTCGGAGGCACGACCGGCGCGTGCGCCTTGGGTGCATTCGTGCTGGCAAACTTCGCTTCGGCTATGGGCAACCGCCTGCAAGAGCAACTCTGGCCAGATTGGCCGTTCGATGCGCCCACGCATGTCCGCCTGATGCCGGACAACCCCGACACTTCCCCGCAGCAGCGGGCCCTGTGGTACACTAAGGTAGAGCAGGTGACCGGACTTGATCTCCAGACCGAGGTGGACCGCGGGGACCGCGCTGCAATCCGCGCAACCATCAACGACGCTGTGGAACGTCTGCGAAACCGCTTTCGCCACGGCGACAGCCAAGCACGTCACGACGAAGAGAGTATCCGATACGGCAGTGCCCGAAACTTCGCCGGGATGCGCCCGCTGTGGCTCTCGGTGTCCGTGTTGAGTTGTGCTGGTACATGGGCTGCATATCGCTGGGCTGACTCAAATCTGGTGTGGCCGATCGTCGCGTCGCTCCTTCCCGTCCCCCTCTTCGTAATCGCTTATCGCGTACTCCCCAGGTTCGTGCGGATCCGAGCTCGGTACTACTGCGAGGTGTTCTTTCAATTGCTAGAGGCGGAATAACAGGTGGTTCGCAATACGGTTCGAACCTCGGCCGCGAACCCCCTGCTACGTCTCATTTGCCGTCTTCACCAGACCGATAATCGAGTTGGACGGAAGAGCAAGTCCTTCTGAGCTGTCTTTTGTGTAGCCGGTGGGCTGTGGCGCGAAGATGCAGGCTGCCGCGTGCGTGAGTATCGTGTCCTTGTTGCCAGTGTCATGGGCGGCTTCAGCAAGGGCTTGATGCGTCCGTAGCGCGTTGTGTCGGTGTTGATTCACGATGGCGTTGTGTTGATGTGCGAAAAAGTTACGAACGCACATGTAAACGCCATAGGATAGTGTGACGAACACGAGGAACTTGCTCAGTCCCCGTTGAATACTTTCAGGGTATTGATCCGTCCCGAGAGCATCATGCCAAAGATTTGGCCATATCAAGAGGCTGAGGACGTAGGCAAGCAACAACGATACGGCGGCAATAGTTCCATTGCGCCACTTGCCGGCGGTTGTCAAGTGTCTCGAAGCGGCGGTTTCGAATTCCTTTCCCGTCGATACTGTTCCCCCTTCGCCGGCAAGAGCTTTGATTGCGGTGACACTTTTTACGCCCTCAGCGTGAAGTGCCTTCATCCCCGCAAGCTCTTTCTGCATTTCTCTTTGCAGACTTGATCGACTCTTGGATTGTGGATACAGGTGATCCAATAGCTGTACGATGGGAACGAAGTCGTTCGCCATCTGATTGTACAGACTGTCGCCATGACTCAGCAGTTGATTACGGCGTTCCGCCGTATCGCCACCACCCAATGCACTGAAGTCTTTGATGTTGGTAAATAGGTCGTTGGCGGAATTACTGTACTGCGTGATGCGAGAAACGTGTTCACGAGGGAGATCGATGAGTTTTTCGATTTCGACGGAACGGAGAAGACCAACAATGAGTCGATTGGTTCTCTCCATCATCTTGAAATTGAGTTCATCACCGAGATCGGGTCGTTGAAGATCTTTGACGTTGAACGCTTGGGCGACGCGAAGCGCCTTGCTGGCTTCAACGAGATCGTGGTCAGTAGGCTCGAGTGGCATGGACGTGTTCCTTTCAGCGGTGTTGGGAGTTGAGACGCGGCCAGAAGCTCTGGATCAATTTCATGTCCCAGAATACCCAGAGCCCGGGCGGGAGGCCAAGCTGTTCTTGACAACAGGCTACTCGGCAAGACGTTGAGGCAGGGCTCCGAGACGGTTTTGTCCGCGGGGCTCTTGCGCTTAAGGGGGAGGGCTGCCGCCCGCCGACCCCGGCAGGGTCTCGTCGATCGCGGCGGCTTTCCGTACGTCGGCAACAGCCGAGTTACGGACGGGGAGGTCGTCTGGGGTTGCTCAGGAACGTGTTCGGGAACCGAAATCCGAAACTCCCCCGGCAGTAGCGGCGGAGGCCGGGTGGCCACCGTCCCCCATTTTCGGGGGGGCACCTGTCAGGTGATTACCGTATCAGAACATCTGTCTCCAAGGCCGCAGCGACGCTGGAGATGCCGACCGAGCGGGGATCGCGGCCTTGCAACCGTCCGGCGGTCGTCAGGACAGCGCAGAATGGCGGCACCCATGGTGTCGCTGCACATCATCTGGTTCGCGGAGCTTACTAGTCACATCCGTACTTCAATGCCGTGGTTTCCCAGATGCCACCGCAGATTCCCCTCCGACCGTTTCCGTGCCGCCGCTTGGGCTTCGACCGTGATGGCTCGTGCCGCCTCGTCCAGGCTGGGGAACAACGCTTCCCGTGTCACTCCCATGAGATTGAGTTCTTCCCGAATGCACCTTTTCGCCGCCGCCGGCACTTCCAAAACGTAGTGATCGTAGGTCGGTATCCGCTCGTTCCACCGGAGCACCCACTCGCGTTCAAGCCTCTTGTGAAACGCTGAGACAAGGAACGCACCCGACTGGGCTCGAATTCTCTCGAACGACTGCTGCGGTTCAACCACAAACACCTTGAACAGGTCTCGCGGATCTATGGCGGCCTCGAAACGAGGTTTTTCTTGTCTGATCAAGCCTAGCAGCCGTCGAATGGCCCTCTCGTAATCTCCCCGAAGCAACCCGTAAGGTCGCAGTTGGTCGAATTGGAGCCGCCGCTTCCCAAGGAGCAGGTCCTGCTCCCAGGCATTCAGTTTGGCGAAGTTCGCCACTACGCTAATCGCGTCACTGTCAAAAGCCTTCACAAGCGGTCTCGGGACCGCAAACACATGGACCACGCTGTCCCGCGATTCTTCTCCATGCTTTTCCTCGCACGAGTAATAGAGACCGACTAGCGGGTTCCGAGTGATGTCAAGCAGGCGCGTCTTCAGCCCATGGTGCTGCGCGAGCACCCATTGGGAGATCGCTGAGTGCGCGTCGGCGAAGTCCTCTGGACGATAGGTCATTGCGTCCTTCAGCATCCGACCCTCGACTCGTCGCAACGCTGATCGCATCACTGTCGGATGTAGCTTCCATTCTTTCGCTTGCCCGCGGTAGTAGAAGCGAACACCCTGGGGGTCATCTTCATGCGCCCGTCGCAATCTCTGACACCACTCTATCATCTTCTCAACGCTTTCGACGCGCATCATCTCATGCGGCTCGACCGCACCTGAACGGTGCGCTTCCAATATTAGGCGGGAGCGCCAAGGTCGTGTCGCAGTGAGATTCGATCCCGCTAGGTCGGCTTGGAAGAAGAGGGCGTTGTCTAGAACAGCTCCCGAGAAGTCCGCTCCGCGCAAATCCGCTTGCGTGAAGATTGCGTCAGTGAGATTTGAATTGAAGAAGACAGCTCCGCTTGCTCGGGCTCCGAGGAACCACGCGCCCTTCAGGTCCAAGCCGGGACGGAACAGGGGCATCCCGTCCGGGAGGACGAAGCTCGCGCCGCGCAGATCGGTCGCTCGCAAGTCGATCTTCGCATAGGAAGGCACTCGGCCCTCTCCGTAACGCTCAACTAGCGCATAGCCGAGGTTTATGTTGGTCAAGTCTGCTCCGTACGTGGATCCATCTTTTGCCCTCTGATTCCATTGCTCCACGCCCTGTAGAAACAACTCGACATGCTCCCGTTTTGCCATGGCCGCTATTCCCCGTAGAAAGGTCTCAGATCGCGCACGGAACCTATCGTATCAGAACAGTCCGCTTGACCGCCTCAAATGCCCGAAGCTTCCACAGTGACTGTTCGCACCCGGCACCAACAGGTCGCTGGAGATGAGCTGCAGGAGCAGTCCGTTGCGGAGGGTGGTGAGGCCTTGCGATTCGCGATCTTCCCTACCGGCGCGCTCGATAGGCCACCCCGCGATCTTGTTCGAAGATCCGCGTTCCCGAGTTCGGCTGGTCCGCGAAAATCATGGAGCTTCCCGAAAGGCCCTTCCCTCTGGAGTAATCCGGAAACGCTGGTTCCGGCTGCTGGGTTTCTCGGGATTCGTCATCTCGATCCAGCCTTCGCCGAGGCACGGCTTCAGATAGCCCTCCCGGAGGTGGCCAGGGTTCTGGAGCCCCAGGGCCGCCAGAATCTCGCGCCGGGTCATTTCACCGATCAGGACGGGAAGCAGCCGCGTTGCCGCCTTGACCGCCTTCGGCGCGAGGCGCTTTGGGGACGGAAGCTCGCGCGTGGGGACTTCCGGGCGCTCATCAGCGGCGCTCACTGCAGCGTCCCGTTCGGCCACCGTGGAATCCGCCCTCCGCCGGCGAAAGAGGTCCTGTTGAAACGGCCCAACCGGCTCCAGAACCGGTCGGTCGGATGATACGATTGCGCGCATATCCGCCGGCGTCCGCGGATCCGGCCAGGACGCCGCGCCTCTTTTGGCCAGTGCCTCGAGCCCGGCGCAGGGCTCCCAGGTGCGCCGGACGTACACGGGCGCAAAGCCGAGTCTTTCCAGTTGTTCGGTCGCGCCCGCCCAGGTGCCTCCGCGTCCGTGATCGGAATTCACGACCAGCGCCGCGTCCGCGAGGGCGTAGATCAGCTTGTTGCGCTGCATCGCGTATCCGGCCAGGAAACGGACCGCGGGATCGTAGGGGCACAGCAGAACCAGCCGCCCATCCATGAGCGGCACGCGGTTCTCCCTGTTCAGGGCCGCTCGCTCAAGACCGTTGGCGAGCACGCCGAGCGCTCGCCCGCCCCCGTAGAGAGCTCCCCGCATCGCGGCTTGGTCAACCCCGCGGGCCCCACCCGAGACGATGGGGACGTCCCCTTCGGCGGCGAGGCGTCCAACGTCCTCTGTGTACCGGAGGAGCTCCTGGTTCACGTGTCTGGAGCCGACCACGGCCAGCCCGCCCGCGTCGACCATCGCGCGGTCTCCGCACCCGTACAGCACCGGCGGCGCCTTGTCCCGCATCCGCTTCTTCAGCCGCCGCGGATAGTCGTAGTCCGCCCGCGTCACGACCCAGATGGCGCGCGCGCGCCAACGCTCCATGGCCTCCGCGAGAAGAAATCCTCGGCCGAGAAGCCGTTGGACACGGTCGATGTCCACCCTCGGCCAGGATTGCCCGAGTTCCTCCAACGCCCGCGGCTCGAACAGGTCCGCTGGCTGCCACCCGGTCTTGCGGAGATGCCTTGCCAGATCTCCGTAGTCGCCGAGGGAAAGGGGTTTCACCGAGCGCTTGGACTTCCCGCCCAGGAATGGGGCGGTCAGAAGCAGGATCGCCTTGGCGTTCGGAGTGAGCTCGCCGTTCATCAGTTTCGCCCCAGCGATGATAGGGCCAGCGGCCAGACCTCCCCGCTGCCATGCTCGCGCAGCAGCCACGCCCCCACCGTGAAGCTCCAGCGCGACCCGACGACATCATCCACAAGGAGCACAGGAGCCGCCGGGAGCGACTCGAGAGTAACCGCGAGAGAACCGTCGAGGTTTCGTGCCTGGTGCAGGCTGTTGGCCATCGACTTCTGCTCGGGGCGAGCCCGGATCTGCTCGAGAGCCGGATGAAAGGGCAAGCCGAGGCTGCTCGCCAGACGCTGGGCGAAATCGGGCACAAGGTCAGGATGCTGGAGCGATGGAATGCACGTTACCCATTCAGGCCTCGGATCGGGGCTCCATCGACGGACGAGCCGGACGCAGGCGTCGACAAGTTCGTCCTCGAATCTTCCGATCTCCTGCTTGCCGGCGCGGACCATTTGACCCCATCCCCCGTCTCCCCAGAGACAAAGCGCTCTCCCTTCTTCCGCCCGATGCTCCACCGCAATCGTCCCTCGCACGTCATATTGCGGCAAGCCGTCCAACGGCCACCGCGCCCGAGGTTGGAGAGGGAGATCCAATCGGCGCAGGAAGGCCAGCGCCTCTCGTTCGGCGTCCGGACTCGCCTCTGTCGAGAGCAGTGGAAGCGGCGGTGGCTCAACGCCTTCCGGATCACCGTCGAGCGCCTGGATCAGGAACTCCATGTGTCCGTGTTCCAATTCCACGTACTGCATCATTTGGCGTTGTTCCTCCTGCCGCACCTCCGTCAGCCGATCCGCGCGTTCCCGGAAGGAAGAACGTAACGTGGCGGCCGTGAGCTGCCACTTCGTCCCCTCCTTCACGACCGGTGCCGGCGACTCGAGCGAAAGCAGGCGGATGGCGCGGTCGACGCGACCAAAGGTGAGGTTGACGCGCCCAAGAAGCTGAGGAAGAGAAAGGCCCGCGGGCTCCTCCTCCAGCGCCGCGATTACTTCTCGCACCTCCTCCTCGGTAGGGAAAGCCGTGTTGATGAAGTAGTCCGTGATGTCGGTTTCCTCCTCGCCGCTCAGGAGGACACCGTACGCGGTCTCGAGGGCCCGGCCTGCGCGGCCCACCTGCTGGTAGTAGGCCACGACCGAACCGGGGGTCTGATAGTGGATGACGAAGCTCAAATCCGGCTTGTCGAAGCCCATTCCCAGAGCGACCGTGGCCACGAGGCCCTTCACCCTGTTCTCGAGCAGCGCCTGCTCCAGGTTTTCTCGTTCCTCTTCCGGCAGCCCCGCCGTATAGGGTCTGACATCGATACCCCGTGACTGGAGCCAGTCCGCAACGATCCTCGCGTCGCGCCTGGTGAGCGTGTAGATGATTCCGTGGCCCGTAAGGAGTGGAATCGTTCGCCCGAGCCAGGCCAGCCGCTGGGACTGGCGGGGGAGCCGTATCGTCTGCAGAGCGAGCGAGGGCCGCGCCAACGGCCCCCGCTGCACTTGCAGGTCCGGGCCGAGAACCTCGCGGAGGTCGTCCATCACTCGATCGTTGGCGGTCGCGGTTGTTGCCAACAGCCTCATGTTCGGCGGAAGCGTGCGCGCGAAACGCTCGATCAGCCGGTACGTGGGTCGGAAGTCGTGTCCCCAGTCCGAGATGCAGTGACACTCGTCGATCACGAGCATGGAGACGCGCTCGGCGATCCTCGCCAGGACCTCCCGTCGAAAGTGCTCGTTGGCCAGCCGTTCCGGAGCGATGAGCAGGATGTCCACCTCGTCTCGGTCCAACGTCGCTTCTACGGATGGCCAATCGTCCTCGTTCTCCGAGGTGATGCTCGCGGCATGGACCCCCATCCGCGTGGCGGCCTGAATCTGGTTCCGCATCAGGGACAGCAAGGGAGACACCAACAGGGCAGGGCCAGCCCCTGCTTCCCGCAGGAGCTTGACCGCTATGAAATAGACGAAGCTCTTGCCCCAGCCCGTTTTCTCGACGACCGCCAGCCTCCCCCGCCCTTCAACGACGTGGCGGATGGCTTCTTCCTGTCCCGGTCGAAACGTGGCGCTGGGTATCCCGGTGCCGAGCCGGAGGAGGTCGAGAGCTCGTCGTGAGTCGTAGGCCAGAGTTGGCAATGCGAGGCTACGCTTTCGGAAGGCAGTACGTCATTCGGCGGTCGAACCGTCGATATAGCACGACTCGACACCCGTACCATCGGGCGGGAAGTTGATGAGGACAGCGCCATCGTACCCCGTGGTCCGCAAGTACGCCCGTGTCTGCGCTTTGTGGCTGGGGGTGAGACGCGTTCCGGCCTTTAGCTCGACAGCCAGCCTGAAGCCGTCAAGCTCGATATCGAAGTCCAGCCGCTGTAGGCCGATGGCGTGATCCCGGTACATGATCTCGACATTCCGCTCCACGCTGTACCGAAACCCCTCCACTTCAGCCACCGTGTCCCTGAACTCCACTGCCATCGCCTTCTCGTATACCGATTCGTGATACCCGCCACCAAGCACGGTGTACACAGTTTCCGCCGCGGCAATCGCCAGATCATGCGGTTCGTTCAAGAGACCCCCTTTTCTTCACGGCCTGGAAAAGCGCTCCAGCTTAGCGCCTGCAGAGTAGCACCCTCGAAACCCGGCGCTCGCGACGGCACGTCATATCGCTCGTGTAGCTCCTGCTGCGTTCGGCGTCATCTCTGTCGGCGCCGTTTCCATACCTGCCGCCGTCTCCACGCCGGAGCGCGGTAGGCGACCTCGAACCCCAGCTCCACGAGCGCGGCCACGACTTCGCGGTGCGTCTTGTACTCCGTCACCTGCTCTACTCCGGCCTCGTCCCACCAGCGGACCGACCTCGCGTCCGGAGGAACGTTGACCTGTTGCCCGGGAGGCCGCCCCGTTACGTCGATCTCGCGAGTCGTGCGCCCGTAGGATCGATTCCCCCGACCGTGAGCCCGGCCGGTCACGGCTCCACCGTCACGAGTCCCCGCAACCCTCGAGGACGACCGCCGAATCCGCGGTTCCGTATTCGAAGGAATCCCGGTTCCACTCCGTAGTGACCGACTCGTCGCCACACAGGGGACACTCGCTCCTGGGACTTGGACGTGGATTCAAGGCATCGTATCGATCATCTGATCGAAGGCGGCGCTGGAATCGGGACGCCATGATCGAGCATCGCCTCGATGAACAGGTACTTGGCCTCATGAAGCTCCTCGAGAGCCTCAGCAGGTGTGCGACCCTGTGCCATGCAGCCCGGTAGTTCTCGGACGAAAGCTACGTACGGAGGAGCATCGCCCGACTCCTCATGTATGACATCGACTCCGTAAGGCAATCCCATGTAGTAGTTTACAAGACTCACTCCGGCTTTTCCTCTTGTTTCGGATTCAGAAGTCTTGGGTACGAGGGCGCGCACCCTAGCGTTCCGGCATCCCTCTCGCAACCAGTCCGAGACGCGCCGCCCTCCGGGAGTAATGTGCGGCGCCGGGGCGGCCTGCCAACCCCCCAATTCAGGGGAGGTCCGCAGGTACGAAGGAACGCTACCTTCCCCGTCGAGAGGCCGTCCTAGCGCCTCCCCGCTCGTTTCATGTCTTCTTCAGGACGAGCAAGGGAGGGAGATGGGAGCAGACGACTGATGTACAAGTACGAGATCATTCTCTACTGGAACAACGAAGATCAGGCTGTCGTCGCCGAGGCGCCCGACTTGCCCGGGTGCATGGCGCACGGTGACGATCACGAGAGCGCCTTGAGGAACATCAAGGATGCGATGCGGTTCTGGATCGACCGGGCATGCGAGTTGGGACGCCCCGTACCGGAACCCCTGGGATAAATGAGTACGTTCGGAGAAGACCTGATCCAGTCGCTGAACGAAGCCCTGGCTCATGCGAAGGGCGAAGGCCCCGCCATCGCGCACACGCCGGTGACCCCACGCGAGGTCCGGAACGCATCATCGAGCCCAACGCGGTCAGGCGAGCACTTCTGGCGTCGCCCTGAGAGGAAGAGCGAATAGGCTAGCGTGGCGGAGGCCCGATTCTCCCCGGTCTCATCGCCGTCAGGAAGCGAAACGGCTTCAGGGCTTCACGGTCGTACGAGTAGTATAGAAATAGCGGCGTTCCCTGCATCTTGCGGCGTTCCACGAAGCCCCACGACCGCGAGTCGAAGCTGTCGTCCCGGTTATCCCCCATCATGAAGTACCGCGCCTCGGGAACCGTGATTGGACCCCAGTTGTCGCGCGTCGGCTGATACGTGTCGCGGGCCAACTCCGGCAACAGGTAGTCCGCTTGCCACAACATCATCGGGTCGAAAGAGTCCGGGATCCGTGGATTCCGCCGTACGTAGGGCTCATCGATGGCGACTCCGTTCCGGTAAAGGATGCCGCCATCCATGCGAAGCGTGTCGCCGGGCAGTCCGACCGTGCGCTTGACGATGTCGAGTCCCGGGGAGTGGTCGGCGCGAAACACGATGATGTCGCCGTGCTCCGGTTGAGCGTACCCGGGAAGGTTGGAGTTCGTGAAGGGGATCGGGGCTCCCAGCGACACCTTGTTCACCAGCACAAAGTCGCCCACCAGCAGCGTTTCCTCCATCGAGCCCGAATCGATCACGAACGTGGCCATCAGGAACGTCCGGCCGATGATGAAGAAAAAGGTCACAAGAGCTACCGTGCGACCCCAATCAAAAAACCACGCCTTGCTAAAGCGCGGCGGACGCGGCGGATTCTTCGTCGGTCGATGACGTCGCTTCATAGCTTCGATCCCCTGTCAGGAGCCTCCAAAATCGTTGGGGCGGCCAACGTGTGCAGCGCGCCCGCGTGGATCGTGCGGGTCCTCCTCCGACTCGTTGCGTAGGGGACACCGTTCGGTGCGGCTGCGGTCACTGCTTTAGCCTGGTCACCACCACAGCACCGGCAGACCCGCCTAGAGCCATGAAGCCGATTCTCCATACCGAACCGATATCGAGGACCACAGCATCGAACGCGACAAGCGCGACGAACGAGCATACCAGCCAGAGTGTAAAGGCGCGGCACGTCGCCCTACTCATCTTCATCCAGCCTCCTAAGAGCGCTCCGGCCCCACCACCAGAACCAACCGGCCAGTGACAGGCAAGCTTCGTCGGAGGGTTGCCGGGCAAAAAAAATGCGGCCGGGTGAGCCAGTAGGCCCAACGAACCGCAAAGGCAGCCCTCCCAACCGCGCCTCGATTCTTGCGATCGGTCCTGCCGAAGTCAATCGACCAAGCACCCCTTGTCGTCCATCCGCCAGGGCCGCGCGACGGCCCCCCCCGGAGGGCCACGGAATCTTCGGGCGTGGCGAGACCCGTTGACGTGGATCTGGTAGATTACCACTGACGGGAAGGAGAACAGATCATGAACGGCACAGGTGGCGAGCGCGTGGGTGCGATGGTGAACCCCCCGCACTTGGGCGAACTGATCCGTGAGAGCATGGACGAGGTCGGATGGAACGTGACGGAGACGGCGGCGCACCTCGGGTGCGAGCGCGGGACCCTGTCGCGACTGCTGAACGGCAAGGCTGGCGTCTCGGCAAACATGGCGCTCGCGTTGGAGGCCCTCGGCTGGGGTACGGCCGATCACTGGATGCGGATGCAGGCGAGCTATGAGCTTGCGCATGCGCGAAGGGCACGCGGATGGCGCGAGGACGTTGCGGCGCGCGATGCGGCCCCGCGGTAACGCCATGTGGGAAGGTGGGAACGCCGATGAAGTTGCTCACATGGAACGTCAACAAGGCGGGAAAAGCCCGTCGCGCGCTATGGGAGACGGTTCGGCGCGAGGATGCGGACATCGTCCTGCTTCAGGAAGTCACGGGAATTCCCACGTGGATCCAGAACCGCTACGAGTGCCACCTGGTCTCGCCACGGTACTTCAGGGGCCACAACGCGCCGTTTTCGACGGCGGTCCTTTCCAAGGGGTTGATCGATACAACGCCCTACCTAGAGTCGGCGTCGGCATGGGTCAACAGGATCCACACGGAGCGGTCCGGTTGGATCGTCGGGTGCAAGACCACGCTTGACTCGGGAGAGCGGTTCCACGTGGTCTCGGTTCACGCGCCGTCCTTTCCCATCCCACCGCGTCTGTGGACCGATGTGAATGTGTCGGGCATCAAGCTGGTGACCAACCCCAGGCTCTGGTTCACGGAGATCCTCTGGGCGTTGCTCGGTGCTGCGTGTATCTCGGACGATACGAACTGGATCGTCGGCGGTGACTTCAACCGCTCCGTGAAGCACAAAGGGGGGCAGGAAGTGATCGACCGGCTGAACGCCCTCGACCTGACCGACTGTCTGAGTCATCATCATGGCGGACCCGTGCCCACATTTCAGGCCTCGAGGAAGATCGTGCGACATCAGCTGGATTACTGCTACGTGAACACGCCGCTGCTCGATCGTTTGTCCGAGGCCCGAGTACCGGGTCACGAGGAGGTCTTCGCCCGAAAGCGGAGGTTGAGCGACCACCTTCCCATTGTGTGCACGTTCAACTGAAGACGGCGCCGCCGGCGACCGGACACCGGCCAGGAAAGCTGTTGATGCGCGGTTGAGATCGCGGCGGACCCTCGTGTTACAGCGGGCCAGGCTCCGAGGACGTCTTAGCTTCGGGTGTCATACAATGAGCTTATGTTACTGATTTAGTAACAACCATGCTCGCGTTGACACTCGGGTTCGCAGGGCCTAGCTTCCTTCTTCTCCCAAATTCAAGAGGACGCTCAGCCGAGTTAACGTCATGGCCAGATCGATCCCGCCTTCGCTTGCCGCGCTCGTCGAGCACCTCGAGCTGGAGCGGAAACCCACCGTTACGCTCGAGGAGATCTCACGCATCGCCGAGGAACAGGGGCTCAAGACCCCTGGGAGGATTATTGCGCACCGCCTCGCTCGGCTCGGATGGCTGCTTCCCACCCCGGTGCGGGGCACCTGGGAGTTCGCTCCGGCGGATCGCGCCGGCGCGATCCCTGATGCGGACCCACTCCTCCCCCTCAAAGCGCTCCTCTCGGCCGACCGCGAAGATCTCCCCGCGGCCCTGGCCCTTGGTTCGGCGCTGTGGATCCAGGATTTGGCCGACCGGTCTCCTGACCGGCATGAAGTCGCGTTGCCCTACGGAATACCCATTCCTTCGGCACTCCGACGCGAGTACCGCGTTCTGCGGCACACCGCCCATCTGGATCCAGCTCACGTTGGAGGTCTTCCGGTCCACCGGCCGGCCACCGTCCTGGTCCACCTGGCCACTCGCCCTACCGACGTCCGGAGCTGGTCGGGTGTGCTGAACTGTCTCCCGGCCCTGATCCAACTCTCGAGCTACGATGAGATCGCGACCGAGCTAAAGGGGCGGCCGAAGTCCGTTCATGTACGTCTGGCTTACCTTACGAGCGGAGTCGGACCCGCTTTGTCTTCTCGGCTGGGGATTGAACGCGCAGGGAAGGTGTGGTTCGGTCCGAGACGGACGTTGCGACGGCACGATTCGATCTGGAACGTCGCCGACACGGTGCTGCCCTACCATCCTTCGGAGGTCAGGAGGTAGAGCGATGGCTCTCTCCGCGCGAGGATTGGGATGACGAACAGATCGGACTGTTGAGCCACCCGCCGCCGTCCCTGAGCGAGCTGGAAGCGCAGCTCCACCAGCTGTATGCGTGGCTCCGCGATCTGACGGAGACAGAAGGACGGTTGGCTTCGGCGGATGCGCGGGATCGATCGGAGGTGATCCAGGCGGTACGCGATCTCGAGCACTCGGCTCTAACGGACACGCATCTCTGGTAATCCCCCGGAGCCCGGGCGGGAGGCCAAGCTTCGTCGGAGTGTTGCCGGCCGCGCGGGCCGTTGGTATGCTGGCGACACTTGCTCCCCGCCGGACACGCCCGTCATGGGCCTCGGGCGGGGTTATTTTTTTGGGGGGAGTTGGGAGCAGACGACTGATGTACAAGTACGAGATCATTCTCTACTGGAACAACGAAGATCAGGCGTTCGTCGCCGAGGCGCCCGAGTTGCCCGGGCGCATGGCGCACGGTGACGACCATGAGAGCGCCTTGAGGAACATCAAGGATGCGATGCAGTTCTGGATCGACCGGGCACGCGAGTTGGGACGCCCCGTACCGGAACGCGTGGGATAAATGAGTACGTTCGGAGAAGACCTGATCCAGTCGCTGAACGAAGCCTTGGCTCATGCGAAGGGCGAAAACCCCGCCATCGTACACACGCCGGTGACCCCACGCGAGGTCCGGAAACAGGCGAAGCTGACACAGGCTCAGATGGCGGCCCTAATGGGAATGAGTGTATCCGGTTACCGAAAATGGAGCGGGGAGCGCGCCGCGTGAGCGGTCCTCCGTGCTACCGTGGCGGAAGCCGATTCTCCCGCGTCTCATCGCCGTCATCCAACTGAAGGCGGCGCCGTCGGCGACCGGACACCGGTCGGGAGAGCGTCACCGGGGCGGGATCGAAAGCAGCCTGCGCTCGCGCGCCCCGGCGAACGCTAGCACCGCCCGGATGTCTTCCGGCTCCAGGTCAGTTCTTACCCACGGGGCCACGACCACCACGGAGCTTCTTCCTCGCGTACCCGACTGAACCCTCCACCCTTCCACCCACATAGCCACGCGCCACGGCTTGCCCCCACCATTCCTCGGACCCGCCAGCGACCACGCCGATCCGGCCATCAGCGCGAAACATCCCTGGCTATAGGAATATTCTCAAACTTGGAGGGATCATTATCCCTCGTGTCTCGTCGCCATCGACAATCAGCCGGCCATTTATTATTCCAAGCTCGACTGGATCGCTATCCTTCTGCGCTATCGTAATAGTGTGGCTTCGATAACCGAGCGTCTTGCCAGGAAGCTCTAGCTCTACCGCTCCCGCCAAATCGCTGATGATCTTTCGTTGTACGCCTTCCGGCACGTCGATTTCATCAGATCCGTGTCGACCAACTCTCATCCGCAACAACGTAAGCTTGGTTGATTTCTCCGGATCAATCATGTCATCGTCCTCGAAAGTGACTGTCTTATTATCAATAACTGTGAACCGCATCGTGGGTGCCGCGATCGGCGTAGGGCGGCTAGTCGGTGTCGCAACCTGCCACTGCGCTCCCTTTTCCAACCACACTTTACATTCTGCATTGCTGTACAACAATCCTGTATTGCCCCGCACCGGTCGGCCTATCCGCTTGGCGACGGCATACAGAAAGTCAGCCCCTCCTTTACCGGCTCCAGTATTGCACGACCAGAATGTCAGAATCGTAAATTTCTTCCCGTTCAGTTTGTCGAGTTCAGACCCCCACGAACCCTCGTTCCAAATAGTCATGATGGCTTGATCGTTGTAGACTCCATCTTGGCCGATACCTGTCGTTATGAAACCTTCGTTCCCGTGGCCGCAAATATTTAGTTGACCTATCCCCTTCTCTAATATTTCAAAATCTGAATCATTCCTCGAAGCCAGTGTGTTGGGCAGTTTAGATAGGAGATTCTTGATGGCCTCTTTCGTAGTAGAATGTCGCATTGCCTTCCAAAAAGCGCAAGCGACGAAATTGTTTGCACCGTTATCTGGACCATCTGAAACGGTCGTTACTCCTCCAACTCCAGAGATGACTGCATCAAGATAAGAGTGTTCGTGCGCTTTGATAGATGTCATGATCTTTCCTCGGGATGGTGAGAATGTCGTCCTGGCTCGCCACGGCTGCTCTCGTGCCGGCAGTTCTTGCAATGATTCGGCATTGTCAGTGTTGAGTATAGCACTGGGGGTTGGTGGAGCGACACCGCAGAATTGTAGGGCGAGAAGCGGAATTCGACGGCGTCCGAGGCAAAAGCAATGGTCGGTCGAACTTGGGTGTACGCGTCGAGGTTCGGCCGGATCTCCTTCATTGCGCAGCCGGCGGCTGGTCGGAACAGGCTCTCGGGGTTGCCGCGTCGCTACTCATCGTGGCCTCGCAGGAGGCTCTCACAACGGGCGCTGACATCCGGGTCTTCGTGGGCGGTGTACTCGATATCGTCAGCGTTAAACTGACCATCGACATACGATATAATGTATGCTCCGAATCCGCTTTGACCTGCGCCCCAGTAGTGGCAGGTGAGCCAGCGGCCGTTCTTTTCCCCGTCTATGTAGGGCCCCTCGCTCACGGACCCATTCCCCCGAATGGTCCATTGTCCCTGACGAATGCCGTCGATATGGGTTCCCATCTCATCCCTGACGTCGCCACCAGCCCACACGATTGCACCCGTGCCCTGAGCGTAGCCGCCCGCGCAGGGTCGGCTCCAGGTGGCGGCGCGCCCACGCTCAACATCCGTAAAGATCTCATGAGGCGACTGCAGGTAGCAGCCTGGCCGGTTGGCCGGTTCCAGCCAGCACGGGCCCTCGTCGACGACACGTTCGGCGCATGTCTCGGACGGGTCGACCACGGTCGGCGGGTCCACGGCGGGCACGTCGGGCACTTCCGGAGCGCTCCGGGGCGTTGCCTGTTGATCCGCCCCGCCGCTGCCGGTTGCGCTCCTCGCGTCGGCGTCCGCGCCACCCGCAATGGCGTCCGCGCTGACGGCCCAGCTCTCCGTGACCAGCACGTCGTAGCCGCTTCCGTCGTAATGCGACGAGAAACGCGCGTTCACCCTCGTCGCCATCTGCTCGGCCGCCTGGGCGCTCGTGCCGTAGCCCACGCTGAAGGCCTGGAACCTCGGGTCGTCCGGATCCACCGTCAGGTCCATCCGGATCGCCCCCGTGTATTGGATGATCACGACATGGCTGTCTCCGGAATCGGACCACATGCACGACACCTCCTCAACGTCCCCCAACTCGGCGATGAGGGACCGCTCCATCTCCTCCCGGTCTACGGAACCGACGCCGACCCGGTAGACCACGGCCACGTCCTCGCTGATCATGCGCCGCACGGGATTCGAACTGTCGAGGATGCGCCGGTCGCTCCCCACGCACGCGACCGCGGCCGCCCCAGATTGAGCGGCGGCCGGGAAAGAAGCGGCGAGCAGGAGAATGGCTGCCAGCAACCCCGTTCCGGGCGCGCGGCTCGGGTACGGTCGCGGGGCGGGCAGGTCGCGCATCGTGCATCTCCTCGGGGCGGTCGTCCAGCAAGGCCGGGTCCGGGTTCTGGATTTACCGAGGGTCAGTCTTAAGTATGGGATCGACTGTTCGTGGAGTGACACCGCCAAATTGTAGAGTGGGGATACGGAAACGGTCGAATCGTCGAGCACCATCGGAGTTCTGGGCCCGCCGTTAACTCTCCCGGCCCCTCTCCCGGCGTCCGTGCTCACCGCCATGCTCCTTCCGGATCATGGTCTGACGTTGCGCCAAGCCTCGGCCGTCGACCGCTTGGGAGGAGACGGGTGCAAACGTTCGCGGCTTCGGTAGCCAGCTGTCGGTCGTCGATCTCGTCGTAGGAGTCGTAGCGACGGGTGATGGTTCCGTTCGCGTGGATGTCGACACCCTCGACGTTGTGCAACCTCCCCGGTCGGCACCAAATCCATGTGTTGTGCCGCTGCCCACGCCGATAGGATCCCTGTGATGACCATCCCTCCGAGGTCTGGCTCACCCACATGCCGTCTCGTCGTCCGTCGATGAACAGCCCTTCCTCGGTCCCCACGTAACCGTCGTAGAGCCACCTCACCCGCCCCCGGCCCTGGGCGAAGCCTCGGGAGCACGTGCCGGCCCACGTGGCAGTCGCACTAGTCCGAAGCTGGCGGTTCCAGAGGTAACAACCGGGTTGGTTCGTCACCTCCATCCAGCACTCGGAGCCCGCGGGTTGGCCGGCGCACGTCTCAAGGCCGGCCGTGGGGGGCGCGGCGGTACTCGGGCCACCGCCAACTCGGGAGGCCGGTTGGCCGAGTGGCGCACTGCTCGGCTGATCTGGCTCGCTTGCGGCACCGGGGACCGCGCCGGCGCCGACGGCCCAGCTCTCCGCGACCAGCACGTCGTAGCCGCTCCCGTCGGCGTACGTCGAGAAACGGGCGTCGACCCTCGTCGCGTTCTCCTCGGCCGCCTGGGCGCTCGTACCGTAGCCCACCGAGAACGCCTGGAACCTGGGGTCGTCCGGGTCCAGCGTCAGGTCGCGCCGGATCGCACCCGTGTACCGGATGATTACGACGTAGCTGTCTCGGGGGTTCGACCAGATGCACGACGCCTCCGCAACGTCCCCCAACTCGGCGACAAGGGACTGCTCCATCCCCTCTCGATCATCGATCGGGACGCCGAGCCGGTAGACCACCGCCACGTCCTCCGTGATGACGCGCCGGACAGGGCCTGAACTCTCGAGGGTCTGCCGGTCGCTCCCCACGCACACGACCGCCGCCGAGGCGGACTGCGCGGCGGCCGGCGCAGAACTCGCGAGCAGCAGGAGGCCGGCCATCAGGGTGGGCACGCATGCACCGCCGATACTCAGCCGTTGAAGGGTTACGCCCGACATCTCTGACCCGTTTCTGGATTTCCCCAGCGTCAGTCTTAAGTATGGGATCGACTGTTCGTGGAGTGACACCACCGAATTGTAAAGTATGACTACGGAACTGGATGACTTGAGGGGGAAAAGCGATGGTCGGGCTGCGCGGCACCTGTCGCTGCGGACGGCAACGTGGGGTTTCCGGTGGCGCCGTCTCGCGTGGTCCGTGGCGGTCGCCGTGCTCTCGACCGCCTGCGGCGACGGCGGCGCCACGGACCCTCCGCCTCCGCCCCCACCGCCGCCTGCTCCCGTGCCGACTACGATCACGGTGGTACCCACGTCGGCGACCCTGTACTCGATCGGCGTCGAGACCGGCCTCCACGCGACGGTGCGTGACCAGAACGACCGGGTCGTTCATCGCCAGGCCATCTCCTGGTCTGCGGGCGATCCCTCTGTGGCAACGGTGGACGACCAAGGACGCGTCACGGCGACCGGAGAGGGATCGGTCGAGATCACGGCCGCATTGGCCGGCGTCGAGGGCGGCCCTCAGGGGACGGCGGATATCGTCGTCGACATGACGATGACCCGAGCCCTCATCGCGCTCCACGCGGAGACCGGCGGCGCGGACTGGATCAACGCGGAGAACTGGCTGAGCGACCGCCCGCTCCGCGCCTGGTACGGCGTGGAGATGGACCTCGTGGGCCGGGTCACAAGGCTGGACCTGGCGGGGAATGGTCTCAAGGGTCTCATTCCATCCGCCCTGAAAGACCTGCAGCGCCTCGAGCGACTCAACCTTTCGGGCAATGCCCTCAGCGGCCCGATACCGCCCGAGTTGGGCACGCTGCGGAGCCTTCGGGCACTGGATCTCCACGGGAACACTCTGAATGGTTCGATTCCGTCCGAACTCGGAGGCCTCGACAGCCTCCAGACCCTAGATCTTCAGCAGAACGCACTCGGGGGTTCGATTCCATCCGAACTCGGAGGCCTGGGCAGCCTCCAATCACTGCAACTCCAGGAGAACGAACTACGCGGTCCGATCCCGTCCGAACTCGGAAACCTCCATGGCCTTCGGTCGCTGCACGTCCAGGAGAATGAACTCACCGGTCGGATTCCATCCGAACTCGGAGGTCTCGAGAGCCTCGAGTCGCTGGACCTGCACGACAATCCACTGAGCGGTCCGATCCCTCTTCAGTTCATCGATCTGTCGCTCGCGCGCTTCAACTGGTCGGCCACCGATCTCTGCGCTCCTCCGGATCCGGTCTTTCAGGCGTGGCTGCGCTCGATCGCGGAACATTCTCGAGGTGCGGCCCGCGGCAGCGGAACCGGCAACTGTCCCGGCTCCCCCGTCCTGGCGGTGCATGGTGCTCACCTGACTCAGGCCGCACAGAATTTCGAGGGCGACGTCCCCCTCATCGCGGGACGCCCGGCGCTGCTCAGAGTCTTCGTCACCGCCGACTCCGCGAACACCTACCGGCCTCGCGCATGGGCGGCCTTCGAGGTGGATGGATCGGAAGTGCACCGAGTCGAGATGGAGTTCCCTTCCGGCGACGGGCTTCCGGAGCTTGTGGACTCGGAGAGACGCGACCAGTCGTTCCACGTGACGGTGCCCGGTGATGTGCTGCGGCCGGGAGTGCGGATGGTGGTTCAGGTCGATCCCGACAGCGTCGTGCCGAGGGCGGCGGGCAGGCTCGATCGCCTGCCGGAACGGGGTTATCTGCAGCTCGACGTGCGATCGATGCCGAGCCTGCATCTGACCATCGTGCCCGTGCTCTTCGGGCCCGCGCCCGACAGCAGCGCGCTGGAGTGGGCCTCGGCGCTCGAGCCCGACGATCCGAGCATGGAATTCGTGAGGAACATTCTCCCGGTCGGCGATCTCGGTCTCGAAGTCGCCCCGGCATTCTACACATCGACCGAGATACGGCCCGTATGGACGGGGGCCGGATACGAGGGCATGGCGGATATACTCCAGGAAATCAGGCTCGTCCAAACGAGCGCCGGGGCGCTGAACGAGTACTGGTACGCGGTGGTGGCCGCCGATCGAGGTGGGCTTGGACTGATTGGGGCTCGGACCAGCCTCGGTGTGTCGAACGACGCGACCATGGCCCACGAACTCGGGCACAACATGAGCCTGGCACACGCGCCGTGCGGGGACCCTCGCGGCGTGGATGGCCGTTATCCGTACGAGGCCGGCAACATAGGCGTGCCGGGTTATGACTTCCGTAGCGACGAATTCGTCGCCTCATCCACTCCCGACCTCATGACCTACTGTGGGCCCCAGTGGATCAGCGACTATCACTTCGACAAGGCGCTGGAGCACCGCTTCGAGAACGACGCGGCTGCCGGACTCGCCGCCGCGGGCACCGGGGACGCCCGGGCCGCGCAACTGCTGCTGTGGGGCCGCGTGAGTCCAGGCGGCGATCTGAAGCTCGATCCCGCTTTCGTGCTGGATGCCTCGCCGAGGCCTCCGTCTTCGCGCGGGCCTTATCGGCTGGAGGGATTCGGGTCGAACGGCGGGAGCTTGTTCCGGTTGAGCTTCGGCCTCGAGCGGATTGACCACGGCGGAGGCAGCTTCCTGTTCACGATCCCGTTCGACGACCGCTGGACGCAGTCGCTCGATCGCATCGTCCTCTCAGGGCCGGAAGGCGTCGCCGTGCTGGATGGCGGGAGCGACGCTCCGATGGCGCTCGTAACGGATCGCACCACGGGGCGAATCACCGCGGTCCTCCGCGGGGAGGACGCCGTGCGGGATGCCGTCGCGTCCTTCGGCACGGCGGCCGGGTCGACGTCTGCAACGGACATCCTGGTCAGCTACGGCCTGCCCGGAAGCGCGCGCCGCAGGGCTCCGACACCGTGATCGGCTGAGAGAACGGCCCCGCCACCGACGTCCGCTCGTTGACAACATGTAACCGATAGGTTACCTATCGGCGCATGGATACCTCTCAGCTCGATCGCGTGCTCGCCGCGATGGCCCATCCCAGCCGCCGCCGGATGCTCGACCTGGTGAGTTCAGTGCCCGGCATGAGCGTCACGGCGGTGGCGTCGCACTTCGACATCAGCCGCATCGCCGTGATGAAGCACCTCCGAATCCTCGAAGCAGCCGATCTGATCACCTCCAGGAAGAAGGGCCGCGTCCGACACCTCTTCTTCAACCCTGTCCCCATCCAGCTGGTCTACGACCGGTGGACCACTCAATACGCGGGCTTCTGGGCGGGCCGCATGGCCGATCTCAAGACCCGAATCGAAGGCCGCGCGGAAATGGAGGAAATCCAAAGTGCCTGAAACCACCCAAGTATTCCGCATCGTCATCCGCGGGTCCGTTGAGGAGGTTTGGCGGGAGATTACGAAGACGGACGAGCCAATCGCGTGCTTCTTCAACTCGCGGATGGACGTCTCCGCTTTGCGCCCGGGATCGAAGCTCGCGATGCGGACTCCCAACAACGCGTACACGGGGGTCGTCGGAGAGATACTCGAGGTCCGGCCGTACCAGAGGTTCAGCCACACGTTTCGCTTCACCCACCTGAACGAACCGGCCAGCAAGGTCACCTACGACCTCGAGCCGGTCGAGGGCGGAGTGGAGTTCACGTTGACGATCGAGGACCTGCCGCTCGGCACGAAGTCGGCCAAGCAGATGGTTCAGGGCGGCTCGATGATCGTCAATACGCTCAAGGCAGTCATCGAAACCGGCCGGCCCAGCCTGGGGACGAGAGCCATGTTCGTCTTTTTCCGGGCGACGCAGCCGTTCTCACCGAAAAAATGCCGGACGGAACACTGGCCGGTCGACTGACCCCCGGCATCCGAAAGGCACCAAGGAGCCCATTCATGAATTGGAAGCGAGGAAGTTCCGAACGATTCTGTCTCGTGATCGCGGGAATGGTGCTAGTCGCGCTGGTCGCGACGGCGACGGTCACTTTGGCGCAATCGGGAGGGAACATGGAGCGCCCTCCGCACTGGCAGGTCGTGCACCCGGACCGGAACGAAGCGGTGGAGCGCCGCTTCGTGGTCATGCGGCCCGGTTGGCACATCTTCGCGGGTCCGGGTGCCCTGCTGAGGGAGCCCGGAAGTTTCGCGTCGGGCAACTTCAGCGTCACCAGCAAGATATTTCTGTTTCCCACGCCCGACATGGGAACCCCGTATGGCCTGTTTCTCGGGGGCAGCGAGTTCGAAGGCGAATCGTCCACGTACGTTTCGTTTCAGATCCGAAACGACGGTCGGTTTCGCGTCGCCCACCATGCCGGGGAGCAGGTCCACGAGCTGGTTCCCTGGACCGAACACGCCGACATCGTGCCGCTGAGGCCAACGGACGGCCCGGTCGAGAACCGGCTCGCCGTCGATGTCCAGGATGGCGTCGTGTCCTTCTTCATCAACGATGCCGTCGCCGCGGAGCTTTCGGACGCGGGACTCACCACGGACGGAGCGATCGGCCTCGCCGTCGGCGGTGACCTGAGCCTGCACGTGACCGAACTCATGATCGGCCCGAACCGGCCGGCGGCCGGCGGCGGCGATCCGCCTCTGGCTTGGTCCATGGACCGCGCGCGGATCCTGTTTACCGGGTCGCGTGACGGGACGTCGGATCTGTATGTCCTCGACCGGGCGGCCGGGACGACCCGCCGGCTGACCGCCATGGGAACGCCTGAGGGTGGAGCCAATGCGGGGCAAGTCTCGCCCGACGGCTCGTCCGTTGCCTTCCAGGTCCGGCGCGGGAGCGACTACGACCTCTACGTCATGGACGTGGCCGGCGGTCCTCCGCGGAGCGTGGTTCAACATGCCGCGTACGACGTCAATCCGGTCTGGTCGCCGGACGGCCGGCGCCTCGCGTTCATGTCCACTCGAGGATTCGAGCCGGGCGTCCTCGGCCCATTCCCGGGGCACATCTACGCAGTCGACGTGGCGCAGCGTACGGTCGATCAGCTCACGGCGGCGCCGTTGACGTCGGCCCTGGGCCCGAGCGACTGGTCAGCCGACGGGGCGTCGATCCTGTTTGCCCGGATGGTCGGGGAGCGACCCGATGTGTTTGTGATGGACCTTGCTACCGGCCTCGAGTCGCAACTCACCCGGTCCACGCTGGGCAACTACTCGGCCACATTCTCCCACTCGGGCGACCGGATTGCGTTTCACTCCGAATCGGACGACGGGGCGCAGATCGTCGTGAGCGACCTGGGCGGCGACAACCAGCGCCGAGTGACCAGCGGACCGGGCTTCAGGTACAGCCCGCGGTGGTCTCCCGATGACCGGTGGCTGATGTTCTCGGCGAGCGACGACGGGAAGCAATACGACATCCGTGCGGTCCGCATCGAGGACGGAACCGTTGTCGACTTGGTGTCGACCCCGGAGGACGAGCGGGAAGGTCGGTGGATTCCGCCGCTGCCGTGAGCGTTCTCGCAACAAGACGCTGAGGCTTACACGTTCCCGCGGGAACGTCCCGGCGGCCGGACTCCGGGAGAGCGTCAGCTTGCTGTGTAGGAGACCGTCCGCTACGGTCCTGTCGGGACGCCCTACGGTGGATCTTCATCGTACTGCCCCCGTTCCGAGGCCCGCGCTCCGGCGCGGGCTTTCGTGTTCTCTGCTCGGTTCGCCGCCGCACGGCCATGGAGATCTTGGCTAATCGCTGACGGCAATTGCCGAGTCACATGGGCCTTCCCTTGACGGTGACCCACTCGCATGCCTTGTGAGCACAGCAGGGAGCGTCGCCTCCGATGGTATGCGGGGTCGGCGGCCGTCCCGCCCGTGAACCTGGTTCCAAGCGATCTGCAAGTTCCAGAAATCTACGAAGAGTCGAACGCGCATACGCAGCAAACAAAACAGGGAGCCGCAAGCGGCCCCCTGGGGTTGTAACACTCGGCCATGAAACCGGCCGAGGGGTTGTAATGAATGACAGGTAAGGGTGATGGGTGAACGGGTCAACGCTCTCTCGGGCCCGTTCCTCTTCTTCCCCACCGAACGACAGCCCGCCCTTGGTGGCCACGACGCGCTCCGGGAACATCCCGACCGCGGGCGGCGGCAAACTGGCGCTCGGACTCGGGGTACATCGTCGCTACGTTGGCTGTGCAGTATCCTGCGCGCGCGACCAACGACGGCTTGCCAACCGAGAGGTGTGATCATGCCCGGGTGCGGGCACCCGCTGTTCCCGCTCGCCTCATACGCCCGCGAGCCGACCTTCGCATGGATTCGGAAGCGGACGCGCGGATGACGCCGAGCACCGGCTCTGTCCGGTTCTCGCGGGCCGCGGTGGTCCGGCTGTGGTTGCACCGGCAGGGTCTCGCACGACCTCGGGGGTCGGCGCCGATCAACCGGCAGGCCTTCGTCAGCCATCTCGAGCGGACGGGCGCGCTCCAACTCGACAGCGTGAACGTCGTGGACCGGGCCCACTACCTGACTCTCTGGAGCCGGTTCGGCTCGTACGACCGCGCGGACGTGGACCGGTGGGTGTACGGCAACCGCCTCGCGTACGAGTACTGGGGGCACGAAGCCTCGATCCTTCCCATCTCCCACCTCCCTCTCGGACGGCGGCGCATGCGACGCTTCCCGCCCGCGAGCTGGTCGGGACGCGCGTGGTGGGACCGGTACGCGACCTCGACGGCGTCGAAGCGGCGGGTGCTGCGGCGGCTGCGCGCGGAAGGACCGCTGGAGAGCGTCGACTTCCAGCCCCAGCCGGCCGAACGCGAGGAGAAGACGGACTCGCTCGGGTGGCGCCTGAAGGAGGACAAGCGCTCGCTGAAGCTGCTGTGGCACGACGGGCGGGTCGCGGTGACGGGCCGGCGCCACTTCCGGTGCGTCTATGACCTGGCGGAGCGGGTCTACCCGGACGGGCCGGCCGCGACGCTGGCCGAGTACCACGACAGTTGGCTCCTCCTCGGGCTTTCGGGCTGTGGCATCGCCCCGGAGCGGCACCTCGTCAACTACTTCACCGGGCCGGAACTCAACGCGGCGGAGCGGCGGCGGACGATCGCCCGCAACCTGCGGAAGAAGCGGATCGTCGAGGTCGAGGTCGAGGGCCTGCGGGGGCCGTGCTACGCCCTGCCGGAACACCTGGACGGCATCGACCACCTCCCGGAGCCCGCGGGGACGACGCTCATCTGCCCCTTCGACTCGCTGCTCTGGCAGCGGAAGCGCGCCGCCGAACTCCTCGACTTTCACTACACCGTCGAGATCTACGTTCCCGCCGCGAAGCGGAAGTACGGCTACTATGTCCTGCCCATCCTGCACGAGGGCCGCCTCGTGGGCCGGCTCGACCCGAAACTGCACCGCGACCGCGGCGTGCTCGAAATCCGCGCGCTGCACCTCGAGCCGGACTTCGCCCCGACCGCGCGTTTCGAGGCCGGGCTGAACGACGCGGTCGCCGACCTCGCCGATTTCCTGGGCGCGGACGACATCGTCATGCCGCCGAACCGCTGAGCCGGGGCTCCTCGGGGTATGGACCGGCGCGACTGCCGGACCGTACCGTTGGGAAGATTCTCGCGAACTTCGGAGGTTCACGATGAAACGCCTCTTCCGGCCCTGCCGCGCCCACTCTCCCGCGGCCATCGTCCCGGGCCTTCTCGCCCTCGCGCTTTCCTCCGCCACCGCCGTGGCGGCGCAGGAGGGGAAGCTGCGGATCGTTCAGACGAACTCGGCGGGGGACAACGTCCACATCATCGATCCGGCGACGAACAAGGTGGTTCAGGTGATCGAGGGGCTTCCGAAGGTGCACGGGGTCGCCGCGGCGCCGGACGGCGGGACGCTCTACTTCAGCAACGAGATCGACCGCACGCTGGAGATCGTCCCCACGGACGTCATGAGAGTCGTGGAGCGGATACCGCTCTCGGGGCGCCCGCACAACGTCGCGATCAGCCACGACGGCCGGAAGGTGTACGTGGCGATCATCCAGGACTGCAGTTGCGTCGACATCGTGGACATCGAGAAGGGCGAGGTCGTGAAGTCGATCCCCACACGGGGGACCGTGCACAACGTGTTCATGTCGCCGGACGGGCGGCACGTCGCGGCGGGGATGATCGGGGCGCGCACGCTGACGATCATCGATACGGCGATCGACGAGGCGATCTGGTCGCTCCACTTCAGCGGACGCACGACGGGGGGCTACGCGGACGGCGGCGTGCGCCCGATGGCGTTCGAGACGCATCCCGACGGATCGACCTGGCGGCTGTTCATCCAGATCTCTAACTACCACGGCGTGTACGTGGTCGATTTCGAGCAGCGGCGGGTCGTGCAGAAGCTGGACATGCCGAGCCTTCCGATCTCGCGCGTGACGAACGACGCGCTGCAGGGGTCGCCTGGACACGGCCTCGCGGTGTCGCCGGACGGACGGCAACTCTGGTCCACGAGCAAGCCCAACGGGCATGTCTACGCGTGGTCGCTGCCGGATCTCGAGTACCTGGGCGGGGTCGAGGTCGGCCACATCCCCGACTGGCTCACGATGACCCCGGACAGCCGTTACCTCTACGTGGCGAACGCGGGCTCGAACGATGTCTCCGTCGTCGACACGAAGGAGATGAAGGAGATCGCCCGCATCCCGGTCGGCCAGACGCCGAAGCGCAACAAGACGGTGGTGTTCCCGTGAGCCGCCTCGGGATCCGGCGACGGCCCGCGCTCGTGTTCGCGGCGGCGCTTGTGGCATCGGTTCCCGCCCCCGGCGAGGTCGTGGGCCAGGAGCCGCTGAACTTCGAGCGCTACCGCGAGGCCATCGAACCGATCTTCCTCGCGGACCGCGGCGGATGGGGGCCGGGGCGGGCGCCCTGCGTCACCTGCCATGCCGAGCAGGGCACGCCGCTGCGGCTCCAGCGGCTTCGCGAGACGGCCGACGGCGAGGTGTACTGGTCGGAGGAGGACTCACGCCGGAACTTCGAGGTCGTGTCACGCCTCGTCACGCCGGGGGACCCGGACGGCAGCCGCCTCCTGCGGAAGGCGCTCACGGTGCCGGCCGGCGGCGCCCCGTTCCATGTGGGCGGGAAGTTCTTCGAGTCGAAATCGGACCCGGAATGGCAGGCCATGGCCGACTGGGTCGCGGCGGCGGACCCGGTGGAGCGCCCCGCCCCGCCGCGGCTCGACTTCGACTTCTTCCGCGACTGCGTCCAGCGGATGTACCTGGACAAGCGCCCGGGCGACGTGGAGTGCATCCACTGTCATGAGACCGGCGCCCGCGGCTTCGCGCGGCACATCCCCGAGGACCGCGATTTCTGGAACCAGGAGGAATCGCGCGGCAACTTCGCGATCACCCGCCGCTACGTGGAGCCCGGCGAGCCGATGATGAGCCGGCTCCTCACGCATCCCCTCCATCCGGCGGCGGGCGGCGATTACTTCCACGGCGGCCCCCGCCGCTGGGACTCGACGGACGACCCCGAGTGGCAGATGCTCGCCGCCTGGGTGCGCGGTGAAACCCCGGAGTGCGTGGTCGGAGCGGAGGCTGACGCCGGCGGTCGATGACGAAACCGGTCGACATCGCCGTCATCGGGGGCGGCATCGTCGGGCTCGCCACGGCCGACGCGATCCGGCGGGCGCGGGCGGACCTCTCGCTCACGGTGCTCGAGAAGGAGCCGGAGGTCGCGGCGCACCAGACGGGCCGCAACAGCGGCGTCATCCACGCCGGTCTGTACTACGCGCCGGGGTCGCTCAAGGCGCGGCTGTGCACCGAGGGGGCCGACCGGCTGTTTCGGTACTGCGCCGAGCGAGGGATTCCGACCACGCGCACTGGCAAGATCGTCGTCGCCACCTCGCGCGATCAGCTCACGGCCCTCGCCGAACTCGAGCGGCGCGGGACGGCGAACGGCGTGGCCATGCAGCGGATCGGCCCCGGCGGAATCGCGGAAATCGAACCGCACGCGCGCGGCGTGGAGGCGCTCCACGTACCCGCCACCGGGGCGGTCGACTTCGGTGACGTGGCGCGGGCCTTCGCGGCGGATCTTTCCCGCGCCGGCCACCGGATCCGCACCGGCTTCGAGGTGCGGGAAGCCCGCCGCTCCGGGCACCGCACCGTGCTCGCCGGCCCCCCGGGCGACATCGCGGCCACAGCCGTCGTCAACTGCGCCGGGCTGCACGTCGACCGCGTGATGCGGCTCCTCGGGCACGAACCCGATCTCAAGGTTCTGCCCTTCCGGGGCGAATACTGGGGCCTCTCGGAGGCCGCCGCCGGGCTCGTGCGGGGCCACGTCTACCCGGTGCCGGACCCGCGGCTTCCCCATCTCGGCGTCCACTTCACCCGGAACGTGGCCGGGCGCGTCGAACTCGGGCCGAACGCTGTGTGGGCCTGGGGGCGGGAGGCGTACGGCCGCCTCTCGGGGCGCTTCCCCGACGCGCTGGAAGCGCTGAGCTACCGGGGTTTCCGGCGTCTGGCGCAGGCCCACTGGCGGACCGCCGTCGAGGAGCAGTGGCGCTCGCTGGACCGGCGCTCCGTCGTGCGGAAGGCGCGTGCCATGCTGCCCGCCCTCGAAGTGCGGGACCTCGAGAGTTGGCGCTCCGGCATCCGCGCGCAGGCCGTGGACACGGAGGGCGCCCTGGTCCACGATTTCGTGATTCGGGAAGGGCCGGGCGTCGTGAACGTGCTCAACGCCCCCTCCCCCGCCGCCACCGCCTGCCTCGCCATCGGACCCCACATCGCCGACCGCGCCCTCCTACAACTCTGACCAGGGTCAGGTCGCGTAGTCGTGGCCCTCTGCGTCGAGCATTTCCTTCATGCCCTCGAGATAGCCGGCCTCGCCGGCCGATTCGATGGACATGTCGGCGTTGTGTTGCGCGGCCTCGACCGGGATCGGGCGGATCGTCCGGCCCGTCTGGAGCGCGAGCATCTCGTTCATGCAGGCGCGCTCGAGCTGGTAGAGCCACAGCATCGCCTTCTCGATCGTGTCGCCGACCATCAGCACCCCGTGGTTCGCGAGGAAGAGCACCCGCTTGTCGCCCAGGGCCTCGACCATGCGCTCACCCTCGTCCGCCTCCGTCACGATCCCCTCGTACCCGAAGTACGCGCAGTACCGGTAGAACACCGCGGCGTTCTGGCTTCCGCGCTCATCCAGCCTCCACCCGTCGATGGAGGCGAGGGCCGTGCTGTACGGGGCGTGGATGTGGAGCGCGCACATGATGTCGGGCCGCGCGCGCTGCACGGGTGCGTGAATCGCCCACGCGCTCACGTTGAGCCTCCCGTCGCCGCCCACGGGGCGGCCGTCCGGGCCCACCTCGACCAGGTTGCTGGCCGTGACGCGGGAGAAGTGCGTCTGTCCGGGCGTGATGAGCAGGTGCCCGGGCCTCCCCGGCACCTTGCAGCTGAAGTGGTTCCAGGTGCCCTCGTGCATGTTCTCGTGCACGATGATCCGATGCACCGCCGCAAAGTCGACGCGCGCCTGCCGGATCGCGGCTTCGTCGATGCCTTCCCCCGCCGGGGACGAAATGGGAGCGAATGCGGTCTCGACCGTGCTCATCGCCTACCTCCTGAAGAACGGACCTGGGAACCTCGACCAACTTCTGAAGCTCCACTTGCCGGATCAAGCCGGGCGACGCCCTCCCCGTTCCCCGTTCCCCGGTCCCGGTCCAGCGATTACCATCCCGCGCTCACGAACTCTCCCGGAAAGTGCGGGTGACAGCGCGGACCATGCCGGATTCCATCGCCGAGACCGAACCGCTTGACGCGATCATCGTCGGAGCGGGCCCGTGCGGGCTCGCCGTGGCGGTCGCCGCGAAGGTGCGCGGGCTGAGGTACGCGGTTTTCGACCGCGGGTGCATCACCGAGTCGCTGACGCACTATCCCTCCTACATGACGTTCTTCTCGACGGCAGAGTTGTTGGAGATCGGCGGCGTGCCGTTCACGATTCCCGAGCCGAAACCCACCCGCCGCGACGCGCTCGCCTACTACCGGAAGGTCGTCGCCCACCACGGCATTGGGGTGCGCCAGTACGAGGAGGTGACGGGCATCGAACCGGTGGGGGGCGCCTTCGCCGTCCATACCCGCACACGGGACGGACGCGAGCGGCGGCTCGCCGCGCGGGCGGTGGTCATCGCCACGGGAGGCTTCGGAGAGCCGAACCGGCTGGAGTTCGAGGGAGACGGCCCGCACGACCGCGTCGTCCACTACTACAGGGAACCGTATCCCTTCTTCGACCAGGACGTCATCGTCGTGGGGGGTGGGAACTCCGCCGTCGAGGCGGCGCTGGACATGTACCGAAACGGCGTCCGCGTGCGGATGGTTCACTTCGCCGACACCCTGGACCGGGGGGTCAAGCCGTGGGTGCGCCCGGACATCAAGAACCGGATCGCAGCCGGGGAGATCCCGATGCACTGGAACTCCCGGGTCGCTCGTCTCGGGCCGGGCACGGCCACGGTCGTTGATGAGGAAGCAGGCAAGGAGACCGAGGTCGCGAACGACTGGGTGTTGGCGATGACGGGTTGGCGACCGGACGCCGCGCTGCTCACCAGCCTGGGCGTCCCCACGGATCCCGACACGGGGATCCCCGTGCACGACCCGGCGACCCTGGAGACGACGGTGCCGGGCGTCTACATCGCGGGCGTGATCGCCGCCGGCTTCAACGCCAACAAGATCTTCATCGAGAACGGCCGCGAGCACGGCGCCCTCATCGCCGCCCACCTGGTGAGCGCCCGCCGCTGAGCTCGACCTGTCTCCCGTCCTTGATCGCGGCGTGGATCGACCGGTAGTTACGGGTGGAGGAATGCCGAATACCGATGGAGGTCAGGAGATGAAGAAGATCACGATCCTCGCGGCCGTCGCGCTCTCTCTCGCCGGGATGGTCCGGTTCTCGGTGACCGAGCTGGAGGCGCAGGCGCGCGACTACAGGCCGGAGCATCCGTTCGGGACGCTTCGGGAGCAGGCGCGGACGCAGCAGGCGTGGCTGGCGGAGCGGCTCGAGACGAACCTCCCGATGCTGATGCGGAAGCACGGCGTGGACATGTGGGTCATCGCCATGCGGGAGTACAACGAGGATCCCGTCTTCCCCGCCCTCGTCTCGCCCACCACGTTCGCGGCCCGTCGGCGGACCATCTACATCTTCCACGACCGCGGGCCCGAACACGGCGTGGAACGCCTGGCGCTCGGGGGAAGCTCGCAGGGAGGCGTGTACGAGGCCGTGCGCGCCACGGCCACCGCGCCGGACGGGAGGCAGGCGGAACTCTGGGGCTCCGACCAGTGGAACCTCTTCGCCGACATGGTGCGGGAGCGCGACCCGGGGCGGATCGCCGTCAACATCTCGCACGACCACAACTTCGCCGACGGGCTTTCGGCCGGTGAGTGGGAGCAGATGGAGGCCGCGCTCGGCGCCGATCTCGCGAGCCGTGTGGTCCGCGAACCGCTGCTGGCGATCGAGTACCTCGCCATGCGGGTGCCCGCCATGACCCCCGTCTACCGCCGCGTGCAGGCGGTCGTCCACGAGATCATCGGCACCGCCTTCTCGGAGGTCGTCATCGTCCCCGGCCGGACAACGACCGCCGACGTCGTGTGGTGGATGCGCCAGCGCGTGCACGATCTGGGCCTCGACTCCTGGTTCCAGCCTTCCGTGTCGGTGCAGCGGCGCGGGGCGGACATGAGCGGCGTGACGGCGCCGGTGATCGAGCGGGGCGACGTCCTCCACTGCGACTTCGGGCTCGTCGCGTTCGGCCTCGCGACGGACACGCAGCACATGGCCTACGTCCTGCGCGAAGGCGAGACGGAAGCGCCGGCCGGGCTCAGGCAGGCGCTCGCGAACTCGAACCGCCTTCAGGACATCCTGCTCGAGGAGACGAAGGTCGGGCGCACCGGAAACGAGATCCTGGCTTCGGTGCTGGAGAAGATGAGGGCGGAGGGACTCAACGGGACGATGTACACGCACCCGATCGGGGACCACGGCCACGGCGCGGGGCCGCTCATCGGACTGTGGGACTACCAGACGGGCGTGCCCGGCCGCGGCGATCCCCCGGTGATCCCCGGCATGTGGTTCTCGACCGAACTCCAGGTCACGACGCCGGTCCCCGAGTGGGACGGCCAGCCCGTCCGCATGGCCCAGGAAGAGGAAGCGGAGATCACGCTCGACGGCGAGATCCGCTGGATGCTCCGCCGGCAGACCGAACTGCACCTGATCCGGTAGGGACTGGCTATTCCGCCGCGGTGGCGACCACGGCCTCCTCCGCCAGGCGTGAGACATCGGCGTCGGAGAGTTGGAGGATTCCGGTCAGGATCCGTCGGGTGTCGCGACCCAGGGTGGGCGCGGGGTTAACGGGCACATCCGGTGCGTCGGAGGTGAGGAGCGGGGTGCGGACGAACTGGAGGTCCCCGAGTCCGTCGTAGTCCACGGTGACCCGCACGCCGCGCGCCTCCAATTGCGGACACTCGAGCAGGTCGTCGGAGGTCTGCACCGGCCCCGCGGGGACGCCCACGTCCTGGAGCCGCCGCACCGCCTCGTCGCGGGTCAGTTGGGCGAACACCGGTCGGACGACCTCGTCGAGGAGCGCGCGGTTTTCGGTTCGCGCCTCGGGGGAATCCAGGCGCGGGTCCTCCAGCAGGTCGGGGCGTCCCAGCATGCGGCAGAGGCGGCGCCACATGATGTCGTCCGGGATCGTGAAGGCGACGTATCCGTCGCTCACCGGCATCGGTCCACGCGGGTAGAAGCCCGGCGGATCGCCCCGCCTCGGCCGCGCCCCCGTGTTGGCGGCGAGCGAAACCATGCGCTCGTTCAGCGACAGCACGCCGTCGTACATGGCGGAGTCGATGAACTGGCCCTTCCCGGTCATTGTGCGCCGGTAGAGCGCCATCGAGACGCCGTGCGCCGCGGCCATCCCCGCGTACAGGTCCGGCATTCCGTAGATCGAGGGCGAGGGCGGCTTGTCGGCGAAGCCGATCATGTGCATGACGCCCCCCATCGCCTCCGCGACGACGTCGAACGAGGGCCAGTCGCCGTACGGGCCCTCGCGCCCGGGCAGTCGCCCGAACCCGGACACGGCGGCGTACACGAGTCCCGGGTTCAGCTCGGCCAGTGCCTCGTAGCCGAGACCCATCCGGTCGACCGATCCGGGCCGCAGGTTCTCCACCACGACGTCGGACTTCGCCACGAGGGAGCGGTAGAGATCGCGCCCCTCGTCGCTCTTGAGGTTGAGGGCGAGGGACTTCTTGTTCCGGTTGTAGGCCATGAACCCGACACCCATGCGGACGCCGTTCCTCTCCACGAAGGGAGGGATGGACCGGCGCGGATCCCCGAGCCCCGGTCGCTCGATCTTGATGACTTCCGCCCCCGCGTCCGCGAGCAGCAGCGAGCAGTAGGGGGCGGACATGTACTGTTCGAGGGCAAGGACGCGCACTCCCGCCAGCGGTCGGCCGGCGTCGCTCATGCGTGATCTCCCGGGTTCGGGGGCAGGGTCCGAGGGCGTCAACTCGTGGCGGGCGGCGTTCGGTACTTGTCGAACCACGCCACGATGTTCGCGATCTTGGCCATGAGCTGGCTCGGGCGGCGGCTCATGTCGTGCGAAGCGCCGGGCAGCCGGATCACGGCCGTGTCGATCCCGCGCAGCTTGAGCGCGTGGAACATCTGGTACGACTCCGACAGCGGCGTCCGCAGGTCCTCCTCCCCCGTGATGATCATCGTGGGCGTGTTCACGTTCCCCACGAGCGAGATCGGAGAGAACTCCCAGTACGCGTCCGGGTTCTCCCACGGGAGCCCCTCGTAGCGGCTGTGGTAGTAGCCGTACCAGTTGTCCGCCGTGAGCGTCTTGCTGATCCAGTTGACGACGGGTTTCTGGGCGACCGCGGCCCGGAAGCGGTCCGTCTTGCCGACGATCCAGGCCGTCATGATGCCGCCGGCGCTCCCTCCGGTGACGAAGAGGTTGTCCTCGTCGATGTATCCCCGGTCGATGACGGCATCGACCCCGGAGATGAGATCGTCGTAGTCCTGCCCCGGGTAGTTGTGATAGAGGAGGTCCGCGAACTCCTCGCCGTAGCTCGTGCTTCCGCGCGGGTTCGCGTAGAGAACGACGTAGCCCGCGGCGGCGAGCAGCTGCATCTCGGCGGAGAAGCGGTCTCCGTAGTTCGAGACGGGCCCGCCGTGGATCTCGAGGATGAGGGGATAGCGCCGGGCCGGATCGAAGTCCGGCGGCTTCACGATCCACCCCTGGATGGGGCGGTCGTCGAAGGAGGAATCCCACCAGATCTCCTCGACCTCGCCGAGTTGGCGGTTCGCGAGCAGGTCCTCGTTCAGCGACGTGATGCGACGCACGCCGCGACCCCTCGCGCCCACGGCGACCTCTCCCGGCGATTCGGGGCGGGTCTGGTTGAGCGCGAAGCTCCCGTCGTCGGCGACGCTGAACGACCCTCCGCCATACGGACGCCCGTAGGAGGTGCCCCCCAGATCCTCCGCCAGCACTTCGAGGTCGCCGGAGAGCGTGGCGAACCCGACCTTCGAGTTCCCCTCGTCGTCGTACTGGAAGTAGACGCCGCTCCCGTCGGAAGCCCACACGGGGTTCGACACGCTGCGGTCGAGACCGCCCGTGAGGACGCGCTGTCCGCTCCCGTCCAGGTTCATCACCTGGAGGCGGCTCACCTGGTAGGTGCGCGTGCGATCCTCGTAGCCCACGAAGGCGATCTGCCGCCCGTCGGGAGAGACCGCCGGACTCCGGTCGGGTCCGGGGCGGTCGGTGAGGGGACGCACTTCACCGGTGGCGACGGAAACGATGTAGAGTTCGGAATTGCGGTAATCGTGGATCCAGTCGTCGTTCCGGTTCGACGAGAAGACGAGGCTCGCGCCGTCCGGTGTCCACGCGGCGGGGCCCTGGTGCTGGAAGTCGCCCGACGTGACCTGCGTGGGCGTCCCGCCCTCGACCGGGACAATGAAGAGGTGATCGAAGCCGAAATCCAGATAGCCGACGCCGTCCTGCCGGTTCTTGAAGCGGTCCTCCATGATGGGAGGATCGGCCCACTCCGCCCCGGCGGGCGGCCTGGGCGGCGGGGCGAGGCTCGGCGGCGGGTAGGGGACGAGCTTGTTGAACGCGAGGTAGCGCCCGTCCGGCGACCAGCGGAGCCCGCGCGGCGATTCGATGAGCTGCGTGAGCGTGGCCTCCTCGCCCGTGTCCATCCAGCGCACATGGATCTGGCCGTCCTCCGTGTACGCGATGCGGGTTCCGTCGGGGGACCACCGCGGGGAACCGCCCGTCCCGATCCGCCGGTGATCCGACCCGTCCGCGTTCATGATCCACAGCTCGGACTTCTTCGCGTCCCGCATGATGTCCATGGACGTGCGGACGTAGATGACCTGACTGCCGTCGGGCGAAATCCGCGGGTCCGCGGCGTATTCGATCTCGAACACGTCCATCGGCTCGAACCGGCCCTGCGCGGCCAGCGGACCGGCGGCGAGCAGGCCCGAAACAGCGAACGCGGCCAAGGTGAACTTCGTCATTCGGATCTTGTGAAGGCTCTTCTCGCTCATCTCGCGCATCGTCGGCTCCCGGGATCGGACAGGGGACAGGGCCGGAAACATATCTCCCCGATTCGACCCGCGGGCAACCGTCGCGTTATCGTCCGACTCGTCAGGGTCGTCCGACAGCGCCGCGTCGCTTCCCCGGGGTGATTGACATGATTCGGCTTACCGCACCGTGCGCCGCCTTCCTGGTTACGAGCGCCGCCCTCGCGGCAGGCGCCTTCCCCCTCCCGCTTTCCGGTCAGGAATACGACATCCTCATCCGGAACGGGCGCGTCATCGACGGCACGGGAAACCCGTGGTTCGCGGCGGACGTCGCCATCGCCGGCGACCGGATCGTGCGGATCGGGAGGCTCGGCGACGCGACGGCGCGGCGGGTCGTGGACGCGGCCGGCATGTACGTGTCGCCGGGCTTCATCGACCTGCACTCGCACGCCGACCGCGCCATGACTTCCGAGTACCTGGAGGCCCGGCGGGCGAAGAGCCTGAACAGCCAGGGGCTCACGACGGTCATCGGCGGGCCGGACGGCCGCAATCAGACGTGGCCGCTCAGCGCGGAGATCGCGGCCCTCCGGGAGCTGGGACACGCGATGAACTTCGTCCCCATGGTCGGCCACAGCACGGTGCGCGCCGAAGTGATGGGCAACGACTACTGGCGCGCGGCGACGGAGGAAGAGATCGCCCGCATGCAGGCGCTCGTACGCGAGGGGATGGAGGCGGGGGCGTGGGGACTGGGAGCCGGCGTCGAATACCGCCCCGCCCGCTACAGCACGCCGGAGGAGGTCATCGCCCTCGCCGAGGCCGTGGCCCCCTACGATGGCTTCTACGTCGCGCACCAGCGCAGCGAGGCGGCCATGCCGCTGTGGGAGCTGCCGAGCACCGTGACGGACTGGCCCGTGGACGGGAACCAGGGGCTGGCGGAGACCGTGAACGTCGCCCGCGAAACGGGGATCCGCGTCGTGGCGAGCCACCACAAGGCGCGGGGTCGCTCCAGCTTCGGCCGCTCCGGGCAGGACACGCTGGTCGTGAACCGGGCGCGCGAAGAGGGGCTGGAAATCTACCTCGACGTCTACCCCTACGAGACGTTCGGCGGGGGCGCGCGGCCCATGATCCCGCGCTGGAGCCTGGTGCACGACACCGTGGACACGAGCGGCGGGAGGGACAGCCCGGTCTACAGCCGCCCGGGGGTGTTCGACGATGCCCGGGCGCACCTGGAGCGCCGCTGGGCGGACCCGGAACTCCAGGCGCTCATCGCCCGCGACATCGAGTGGATCGTCGATCACAACGGGGGCCCGGACCGCGTCGTCGTGGTGGGCTATCCCGATTCGACCTGGGTGGGCCGGACGCTGGAGGAACTGGGCCGCCGGCTGGACGTCACGTACGAGGGCGTCGTCGTCCACATGGCGCTGAACGGCTACCCGGACGTCCTCGGCGGCGCCTTGACGCGCGGGTACGGGATTCACGACGCCGACGTCATCAACTACTACCGCCAGGACTACACGGCCACGGCGTCCGACGCGGCCGTGAGCGGGGTCGAGGGCGTGCCCGAGTTCGCCTCGCGGCCCGGCGCGCACCCCCGCCATTTCGGCGCCTTCACGCGCAAGATCGCCCGCTACGTGAAGGACCTGAAGGCGATCACGCTTCCGTTCGCGATCCGCTCGATGACGGGGCTGCCGGCGCGGATCATCGGGCTGGAGGACCGAGGCCTCCTGCGCGAGGGCTACCGGGCTGACCTCGTCGTGTTCGACCTCGAACGCCTCCGGGACCGCGCCACCGTGCTCGAGCCGGACCTGTTCAGCGAGGGGGTCGACTACGTGATGGTGAACGGCGTGTTCACGGTGGACGCGGGCGAGTTCACCGACGAACTCCCCGGAGAGGTCATCCTCCGGCCCTGAGCGCGCGTCCCGTGTCGCGTTCGCGGGCTTCCGGGCTATTGTTTCCGCCTGATTCGGCAACCGTGAGATTGGGAGAGCCTTATGCGCACGCGATTCCACGCCCTGCTGCTCCTCGCTCCCGTCGCCGCCTGCACCGCGGACGCGCCATCGCCCGAGCCGTCGGCCGTGCGGAGCGCCAGCGATGTGACCGACGCCGTCCTCGAGGCGGCGCGGCCCGACGGCAACTGGCTCACCTACGGCGGCAACTACGCGGAGGACCGCTTCAGCACGCTGGATGAAGTCACGCGGGAAAACGTCGACGAACTCGGCCTCGCCTGGACGTATGACATCGAGCTGCGCGGCGGGGTCGAGGCCACGCCGCTCGTCGTGGGCGGCGTCATGTACATCAGCTCCCCGTGGAGCGTCGTGCATGCGATCGACACGCGGACGGGCGAGCGCCTGTGGCGCCACGACCCCGGCGTGCCGCGCATCCGCGGGCGTCTCGCCTGCTGCGACGTGGTGAACCGGGGCGTCGCGCTCTACGAGGGCAAGGTGATCGTGGGCACGATCGACGGCCGCCTCGTCGCGCTCGACGCGGAGACCGGCGACGTCGTGTGGGAGACGCTCACCATCGACCCGAACGAGGCCTACACGATCACGGGCGCGGTCCGCGTCGTGCAGGGGCTCGCGATCATCGGGAACGGGGGAGCCGAGTACGGCGTTCGCGGCTACGTGTCGGCCTACGACGCGGACGACGGCGAACTCGTGTGGCGCACCTACACGGTGCCCGGCAACCCGGCGGACGGCTTCGAATCCGAAACCATGGAGATGGCCGCGGAAACGTGGAGCGGCGAGTGGTGGATCGCGGGCGGCGGCGGCACGGCCTGGGATTCGATCATCTACGATCCGGACCTCGACCTCCTCTACATCGGAACGGGGAACGGATCCCCGTGGTCACGAAGCCACCGGAGCCCGGGGGGCGGCGACAACCTCTTCCTCGCCTCGATCCTCGCGTTGCGCCCGCAGACGGGCGAGTACGTATGGCACTTCCAGACGACGCCCGGCGACCACTGGGACTACACGGCCGTGCAGCCGATGACGCTCGCGGACCTCGAGTTCGACGGCCGCATGCGCCGCGTCATCATGCAGGCGCCGAAGAACGGGTTCTTCTACGTCCTCGACGCCGAGACGGGCGAGTTCCTGTCGGGCCAGGAATACATCGTCCAGAACTGGGCGGAGGGACTCGACCTCGAGACCGGCCGCCCCACGGAGCGGCCGGAAGCCGTGCACGCCGAGGTATGGACGCTGATCACGCCGGCCGCCCTCGGGGGCCACAACTGGCAGCCGCAGTCGTTCAATCCCGAAACGGGGCTCATGTATCTGCCGATCCAGGAGGGGTGGGTCGAGCGCAGCGAGCCGCCCGACTGGGTGTTCACGGACCTGGCGATCGAGGACCACAGCTACGGACCGGCCGTGAGCAACCTCGGGCTGAGGAGCCGTTACGGCGCGCGGGACGATGCGGGGTTCCTCGTCGCCTGGGACCCCAAGGCGCAGGAGGCGCGCTGGACCGTCCCCCAGCTCGGCTACTGGAACGGCGGGACGATGACGACGACGACGGGACTCGTGTTCCAGGGCGGCGGGGACGGCCGCTTCGTCGCCTACGACGCGGAGACCGGAGACCAGTTGTGGGACGCCTCGACCGGCCTCGGCATCCTGGGCGGCCCCGTCACCTATCTCGTGGACGGACGGCAGCACGTGTCCGTGGCGGCCGGCTGGGGCGGCGCGCGCGGCCGCAGCGGGTCTCCCTACGGCGACGCGGCGAACTACGAGCAGCGGGGGCGGGTCTTCACCTTCGTGCTGGGCGGGACGGAGCCCATGCCGACGCCGCAGCGGAAGCGGCCGGCGAACGTGCCCGACCTCGATCTGCCCACCGACGCCGAGTCGCTGGAGCGCGGGGCGGCCGTGTACGGGCGGTATTGCGGCATCTGTCACGGCGGCGGAGGCGGCTCGGAGGGCGCGATGCCGAACCTGCAGCGGTCGACCGACATCGTGCACCGCAACTTCGAGGACATCGTGCTCGGAGGGAGTCGCGAGACGCAGGGGATGCCGTCGTACGAGGGATTGCTCGATTCCGAGCAGGTGCGACTGATCCAGGCCTACATCGTATCGCGAGCGAGGGAGACGCTCGCCGCGGCGGCCGAGACGCCGGCGGATGGCGACCACTGAACCGGGAGCCCCGAACCGGCGACCACTGAACCACAACAAGAGGAACCGACTCATGAAGCGCTTCATCCTGGTCTCACTTCTTGCCACCGGAGGTTTCGCGGCCATGGCTTCCGATCTTTCGGCCCAGCGTGAGTACATCAATCCGCGGCACGCGAGCGAGGAGGGCGTCCTTCCCTTCAGCGGCGCCGTCTGGGTGGGCGACCTGCTCTTCGTGTCCGGGTCGCTGGGACTCGTGGACGGGCGTCCGCCGAACGACGCGGAGGAGGAGGCGCGGCTCGTCATGGAGGCGATCAAGAACACGGTGGAAGAGGCCGGGATCACGATGGACGACCTCGTCTCCGTGCAGGTGTTCTGCTCGGATGTCGCTCTCTACGACGTCTTCAACGAGGTCTACCGGACCTATTTCACCGAGAACTTCCCGGCGCGCGCCTTCCTCGGCTCCGGGCCCCTCCTGTTCGGGGCGCGGTTCGAGGTGATGGCGATCGGCTCGCGCAACTGATCGGCAGCCACAACTGAGCGGGGGCTACTGAACTCGGGGCGGGGTCCGGTCACCGAGGCGGGGCCCGTTCGAGGGCCCCGACCCGATCTCGCCGACGCGCTGGAGCGGGGGGAGATCGTCTTCTTCCCTGTCTGTCCCGTCGAACTCCCGCCGGAGGAGGATCTCGAGCGGCTGCGCTCCGAACTCCCACGGCAGTTGCGCGCGAAGAACGTCAGCTACCACCCGGAGAGCAGGCGTCTTCGCGGCGTCGCATCGCGGGGAGGGCTGCGGGACGCCGTTCTCGACACGCTCACCGCGCACGGCGCCCGGGTTCGCGCCTTCCTGCGGGAGTGCCTGCCGGCGCTCACCGAGGGATGGACGGTGGGGACGACGAGCTTCCGCCCGATCCAGGAGCGCGGCCGCGGCCTCTCCGCGCACGCGAGCAACGAACTCATCCACTTCGACGCCGGCGCCTACGGGGCGACCGACGGAGATCGGATCCTCCGTTTCTTCGTCAACGTGAACCCCGAAGAGGACCGCGTGTGGTGCTCGAAGGGGACGTTCCCCGACGTGTTTTTTCGCTACGGGACCGGAGGCGGGCGTGGCGAACTCCGGCTCGCTCGAGAGGGGCCCCGTGGACCGTCTCCGCGGGCGCCTGCTGCGGGCGGTCGCGAAGGCGGGGCTGGGTGAGGCGGTGCTCGCGGACTCCAGCCCCTACGACCGTCTCATGCGGCGCTTCCACAACTACATGAAGGACACTCCGTCCTTCCAGGAGCGGGACGAGACGTGGCGGGAGATCCGCTTCCCCCCCTTCTCCGCCTGGATGGTCCTCACCGACATGGTGAGCCACGCGAGCGTGTCGGGTCAGCACGCCCTCGTCGACACCTACATCCTCCGGCTCGCCGCCTGCCGCCACCCCGAACTCGCCCCCATCAACACCCTCCGCGCCTCCGACGGCTCCAGCCTGGACGCTTGAGGCCCGGGAGCGTTGACGGCCCTCACCAGCCTACGGCGTAGGCGACGCGGCGGGGGTCGGCGCCCGCCATGAGGGCCCCGGTCGCGGCATCGAAAGTGATGCCCTGAATGCTGCCGAAGGCGTAACCGGGCGCGAGTTCCACGGTGTACCCCAACGCCTCCAGCGTCCCGACCACGTCGTCGGGCAGGCGATCCTCCAGGCGGAAACGGATCTCGGCGCCGGGGCGGTAGAAGTTCGGCTCCCCGCTCAGGGTGAAGCGGGGCGCCGCGATCGCCTCCTGGACCGGCATCCCGAAGTCGAGGAGGTTCACGAGCACCTGGAACTGGGTCTGGCCGATCGTCTCGCCGCCCGGCGTCCCCAGCGCCGCATGGAACCGACCGTCCCTGAGCACGATGATCGGGGAGTTGTTGAGGATCGGAATCTGCCCGCCCCGGACGTAGTTCACATGGTCGGGGTACGGCGACGTCGAACCGATTCGGGACCCGTTGTTGAAGGTCAGGCCGGTGTTGCCGACCACCACTCCCGTGCCGAAGGCGCCCCCGTGGGTGGGCGTGGCGGCGACGACGTTGCCGAAGCGATCCGCGATGGAGAAGCTGGTCGTGCTCCCCGCGTACGCCTGTTCGGCCAGGTGTCGGCGCCGCCCGTTGGTCGCTGTCCCTCCCGCCGCCTCTCGCGCGGCGCGGGCGCCCGGCCCGGATTCGTCGACCCGCACCGGATTCCCGGCGCCCGGGTACGCCATCACGCGGGACGGGTCGATGAGGGATCGGCGAGCCGCCGCGTACTCCTTCGACAGCAACTCGGCGACGGGCACGTCGACCAGGGCGGGATCGGCCGCGTAGGCATAGACATCGGCCTTCGCGACCTTGATCGCCTCCGACAGCAGGTGGATGGTCTCCGCGCTCCCGGCGCCCAGCGCCCGGAGGTCGAAGCCCTCGACCAGGTTCAACTGCATCGTCACCTCCAGCCCTCCGCGCGACGTCGGCGGGCTGGTGTACACATCGAACCCCCGGTAGGTGGTGTGGATCGGCTCCGCCCAGATGGGCTCGTAGCGGGCGAAGTCCTCCACGGTGAAGTCGCCGCCGTTCTCCGCGTAGAAGCGGGCCATCTCCTCGGCGATGTCGCCCCGGTAGAACCGGTCGAAGGCGGCCCGGAGCGCCTCCGAGCGCGTCTTGCCGGCCGCCAGGGCCGCCTGCTCGGCCTCGACCACCTTGCGGAGCGTGTTCGCCAGGTCGGGCATCCGGAACGTCTCGCCGGGCTCGGGCACCCTGCCGCGCGGGAGGAACATCCGCCGGCTCGACGGGAAGCTCTCGAAGAGGTCCCGGTGAGACTCGATCGCCGCTACGACGGACGCCTCTATCGGATGGCCGTTTTCGGCGTAGTCGATGGCCGGGGCGAGCACCTGGGCCAGGCTCATGGTGCCGAACCGGTCCAGAAGGGCGATCCATCCCCCGAAGAGGCCGGGGACGACGCCCGCGTGAATCCCCTTGTTCAACTCGTCGGCGGTGCGGCTCGAGGGATCGAGCGCCAGGGGAGCGGCGCCGGTGGCCCCCAGCGAGTACACACGGTCGGAGACGCGGTCGTAGAGGGTCACGAACCCGTTCCCCGCCATCCCCGACATCTGCGGCCGTACGATGTTCAGCGTGGCCAGGGTCGCGACGGCGGCATCGGCGGCGTTGCCCCCCGCCATGAGCGTGCGGAGACCCGCCATGGACGCCAGCGGGTGGCCGGCCGTCACGAGCCCGTTCGGGCCCGGCACCGCCGGCCGGTGCGCCACCCGGTGCGCGGGCAGACCGACGTTCACCTGCCGAGCTGTGGCCTCCGGCGGCAGAAGGAGGAGAGAGGTGGCGAACAGCGCGATCATCCGGATCGAAAAGCGTCCCATCAGGCCCCTCCTTCGTGTAACGTCGAGACCAGCACCTTCATCATCGGTCAGAATCCCAGCACGCCGTAGTGGCCGTCCAGTATCAGGCGCACGGCGACGTACAGTCCGAACGCGGGGCACAGCACCCAGAACGCGTTCGGGGCGCCGACGTAGACCAGGAACTCGCCCTTCGTGATGAGCGCCTGCCTCCCGGCGACGAAGAAGCTGACCCAGTAGAGCGATGACACGTACGTCCACTGCCAGAACAGCATGGCGGCGAGAATCCCGGCCACGACCGCCGGCATGAAACCGAAGGTGAAGGCCGCGTACAGGACGAGCGTCGGCACCGGCGTGAAGAAGCCGTTGGCGATATCGACGGTGAACCCGAACGTACGACGATCCGCATACGACTCGTCCACCATCGAGTAGGTGGCCCAGGCGTCCGCCCAGACCGTCGGGGACAGGATCCGCCTGAGCGGCACCCGCGTGGTCAGAAACTCGACGGCCGGGGTCCGGCCGGTCTCGCGCCGCCGTTCGCGCCAGTGCACGGCGCGCTTCTCAATGTAGTCCCGCCGCAGGTAGAGACACGCCTCCCAGTAACAGATCAGCAGATTCGTCGAGAAGAACAGACTGAACAGCCCGTGGATGGCGTTGAGATCGCCGTGGACGTAGTAGCGGGCGCCGATCCCGAGCAGCGTCAGGATCGCGATGATCAGCGCCGAAAACAGTCCGGCCGGCATCGTGGCTAGTAGGTGCCGTCGAGGAACGTGTCTTCGAGCCGGTCGCGCCGGGCGATGGCGACGCACTCCTCGAGGTCCGAGAGGTATTCGCCGAGCACGGGCGTGTGGACGGACGTGATCGGCTGGTGGATGGCGGGCGGCCTGCGGTGCTGTCCCATCATCCAGCCCCGTTCGTTCATGAGCCTCGCGACCGCGAAGATGTTGAACGGTTCTCCGGGCTCGACATCGTAGCGGAAGAGGTTCGTGTCCCCTTCGGGTTCGAACACGTAGAGGCCGTCGATCGCCCTCACGCCCTCGATCGCCGCGCGGGTCGTCTCCATGATCCCGCGCACGATCTCCCGGTATCCCTCCCGGCCGAGGTGCCGGAGCATGGTCCACGCGCACGCCACCGCGCCGCCGGGCCGGGAGCCCTGAGCCGTGGCCGAGGCGTAGGAGCCGCCGACCAGGTCGCGGATGACATACCGCGCGTACCGCAGGTCGTCTCCGTCGGCGAAGAGCACGAGCGAGGCGCTCTTCTGGGCGAAGCCGAACTTGTGGAGGTCGGCGGACAGGCTGGACACGCCCGGCACGGAGAGATCGAAGTCGGGGACCGGATAGCCGAGTTCCCGCGCGAAAGGCGAGATGAAGCCGCCGTAGCAGGCATCCGAGTGCAGGCGGACGCCCGTTTCGAGGGCGAGTTCGCCGAGCTCCCGCATCGGGTCGATGAGTCCGTAGTAGATGGTGGGAGCCCCGGCGTAGATGAAGACGGACGCTTCATCGATGGCCTCCCGGATCGCGTCCACGTCCGCCCGGTAGTCGGCCCGGCAGTCCACGTACTTCATGTCGAGGTCGAGGATCTGGGCGGCCTTGTCCACGGAAGGGTGGCGGCTGTACGCGGCGACGATGTTGAGCCGGCCCAGGTCCGGGCGCGCCTCCCGCTTCATGTCGCGCGCGACCTTGACGGCCTGGAAGATGCTCTCCGTGCCCCCGGAGGTGAACTGCCCCCCCGCACCCTCGGGCGCGTTGAAGAGATCGAGGCCCATCTGGATGACCTCCTCCTCCATCGCCCCGACGCTGGGGAAGGAACCCTGCCCGGAGAGGGCGTTCTCCACCGAGTAGATCGCGTGGGACGCGTCCTGCACCCGCTTCAGGTCCTCGTTCACGTAGTAGACGAGGTACGGGACGCGACCGTTCCTCCAGTCGTAATCGATCGCCTTCCGGCCGAGCAGTTCGCTCCGGAGCGTCTCCCAGTCGATTCCCTGCTCGGGAAGTTGCTTTCGGGTCCGGACTTCGGGACTCAGGGTACTCGTTGCCTGCGTCACGTCGATGCCCTCCGTCGTACGGTAGCGTGACCCGGGATCCGTCCGCGTCACCGACCGCTGCCGGTCGTCGAAATCCAACCTTGCGCGAGGAGATTGGCGGGGCAACGCAGGGCGGGCGGCGCGACGCGGGGCCCGGCGCGGGGCTTGTCCGGGAAGGCGGGGTCCAATCAGATACCGGGGTCCTCGGACCGCCGAGACCGTACCCCGAACCCCGGACCCGACAAACGAATGGCCTGGTTGCAGACACACTGGATCGCGGTGGCGCTCCTCGCCGTGTACGGCGCCCTGCTCGTGCGGCACGCGATCGAGGGCCGCCGCGGGACGAAGGGACGGGCGGACTACTACGTCGGAGGGCGGTCGATGGGCGGGGTCGTACTCGGCCTCTCCTTCTTCGCGACCTACTCGAGCACGAACAGCTTCGTCGGCTTCTCGGGACAGGCGTACACCTACGGGGCGCCGTGGCTCCTGCTCGCGCCCGCCGTCGTCGTCTTCTCCCTCTCGGCCTGGATCTGGGTCGCGCCGCGGCTGCGCGCCTTCACGGGGGCGGTGGACTCGGTCACCCTCGCCGACTACGTGGGGTTCCGCTTCGAGAGCCGGGCCGCGCGCGTCCTGGCGGCGGTCATCGTGATCTTCGCCAGCTTTCTGTACATGATCGCGGTGTTCAAGGGGATCGGGAACCTGCTCGAGATCTTCCTCGACATCCCCTACAAGGGCGCGATCGGGTTCGTGTTCATCGTCGTCGTCCTCTACACGGCGGTCGGCGGGTTCATCTCGGTGGTGAAGACGGATGCGGTGCAGGGGATCGTGATGTCCATCGCGGCCATCCTCCTCTTCTGGGGGACGCTGAACAGCGCCGGGGGACTGGGGGCCATCGACGCGATCCGCGCGGCGCCGGACACGTCCGGACTCTTCCGCTGGGACGCGGCCATGCCCTTCCCCGTACTCATCGGGATCATCGTGGCGGGGACGCTCAAGTTCATCGTCGACCCGAGGCAGCTCTCGCGCTTCTACGCGCTCGCCGATCCGCAGGCGGTGCGCCGCGGGCTCATCGTGTCCACGATCGCGTTCCTCGGCGTGTACACGCTCCTGCTCCCGATCGGGCTCTATGCCCACGCGGTGATCGGGAGCGGACTCGCGGAATCGGATCTCGTCGTACCGACGCTGCTCGGCGATGCGGGGATCCTGCCGGCGCTCCCGGCCGCGTTCATCCTCGTGGCGATGCTGGCGGCGGCGATGTCGTCGCTGGACAGCGTGCTGCTCGTGATGGCGTCGACCTGGGAACGGGACGTGATCTCGCTCTTCCGGCCGCAGGCGGATGAGGGGCGCGCCGTGGCGCATACGCGATTCTGGGTCGCGCTGTTCGCGATCATCACGGCCTGGCTCGCGCTCAATCCGCCGGGGAGCATCGTCACGCTGACCGCGTTCTCGGGCGGTCTCTATGCGGCCTGCTTCTTCCCGGCCGTGGTGCTCGGCCTGCTCTGGCGGCGAGGTACGGGGCGGGAGCCGTGGCTTCGCTCCTGACCGGCTTCACGGTGCTGCTGTGCTGGGACCTGGTGCCGTTCTCGGACGCCGTGCACGAGGTGTTCCCCGCGATGGCGCTCTCGCTCGCCGCCTACGTGGCCTGCGGCCTCGCGGCCCCGCCGCTGGCCGCGGCAAGGCGCCTCGACATCAAGCTCTAGCCGGTAGCCAACCTGTGGCAGGCCTCCGGGCCTATTCTCCGCTCGCCGCCTGGAGGTCGAGGGCGAGACGGCAGCACAGCGATCCGCGGGCCGCCCCGTCCCGGAGTTCGGACGGCGGCTTCCAGCCCCAGTCAGAGTACTGCGTGATGCCGGGGGCGGACTGCGGCACGCGGGGCTCGCCCGCCACGATGCGGGCCGCGTGGAGGCGCATCTCGAGCCGATAGTCCGTCCGGTCGAGGTGGCCCGCGCCCAGGCGGCCCAGGTCCTCGGTCTCCACGCCGAGCTTCTCGCGGCCGATGCGCGCGAGGAGGGCCTCGTCCGTCTCCCCGTCGGCATGCGAGCCCGCGGGGAGGCCCCACACGCCGGGCAGGTCGGGATCGTCATCGGGGCGGCGCACGAGCAGCCAGCGGGGCGCCCCGCCGGCCGACCCCGGCTCCTCGATCACAAGCGCCAACGCGGCACGCGAGGGGCGAGCCCCGGGGCCGCCATCGCGCGTCACCGCGCCGCCAGCGCCTCCAGCCGTTCCCGCGCGGCGTCGAAGCGACCGAGGAGATTGGGGATGTCCGTGCTTCCGTAGCCCGCGCTCAGCCTGAGGCGCGCCACGCCCAGAATCGCGAGGAGTTCGGCGACGGCGGCTCTGCGGGCGGCGGGGTCGGAACTGCCGACGGTCCCGATCCAGACGGGCGCCGTGTGCGCGAACGGGTAGTTCGCCATCATCGGCCAGCGGGCGGGGCCGCCGACGGCACGCGCGGCGACCCATCCCCCCTCCGGAAGCGTCAGGTCGCCCTCGAAGCGGCGCGATCCGGGGCCGCCGAGCCCCTCTCCGCTCCACGCCACCTCGCCGTTCACCAGCACCTCGACCCGATCCACTTCCGTGGCGGTCGCGACCTCGAGCGACCAGGAGATCTCTCCGGTGGACACGATGCCGCCCGGACCCGCCCCGCCGACGCTGAACTCGAGGAACGGTCCGTTCGTCACGAAGGTCCGCCCGCTCCGGAGCGCGTCCATGTAGGTCGACCAGTTCTCCACGGGCCCGGTCTGCGCGTACACGCGCGACACTCCGATGGCCATCGTGCGGTAGAAGTTGTTCATCACGTCGGTCCCGGCCGAGGGCACGATCGGGATGCCGGCGTTCAGCAGCAGGTGCCAGATCTGGGAGGTGAGGACTTCATCGCTCCAGAGGCAGACGATCTCGAGCGCGTCCAGATCTCCGAGCACCGCGTCGGGGACGAGTTCGATCGGCACGGCGCCGTAGAGGTCGGCGATCGGTGCTTCCGCCCACGGCGTCGCGCGCGCCCTGCCCCGGTTGCTCAGGGGATGCACGTAGTACTGGAAGCCTCCCTGGGCCCGGGCGTGGCGCAACGGCTCGGCGTTCTCGCGGTCGTCCGACCCGTAGACCTGGTAGCCGGGTCCCCACACCCAGGGCCAGAACAGGTCATCGATCTCGATCAGGCCCAGGTGTCCCAGGAAGTGGGACCGGACCTCCTGTCCGAAGCGGACGAAGGGCGGGCCGCCCGAGTGGCGCCACGTCCACAGATCCTGATCCTCGAACCGGTTGTGGAGGTTCGCGAGCAGCGGCGTGGCGAAGTCCAGCGCCTCGCCCCGCATCATCGGCGGCAGGTCGTCCGGCGAAAGGTCGTAGGGGCCGCCGTAGTTGAGATGGAAATGATGTTCGCCCGAACTCCAGCCGCCGGCCCGCGCGTCCCAGACGGGAGACAACACGACTTCAACCTCCGCGGCGCCGGACCCGGCGCCCACCTGTGCCGTTGACGATGCTTCGGGCGTCGCGAGCCCCTGAACGGCCGACACCGTGACCTCCCCAACCGGAACGGTGAGTTCGATGACGCCCGGCGAATAGAAGAAGACGCGGCCGCTCTGCCCGTCGAACCGCGACGCGGGACCGTCCGGGACCAGCGGGTGACCCGCGCCGTCCACGACCGCGAGCCGGGCCGCCACGGGAGCGCCGCCCTCCTCCGTCACCGTCCGAATCCGAAGGCTCGCGGTCTCGGCACCCCAGTCCCAGGCCGTCACGTTCACCTCGCGGATCGGTCCACCCGCGGCGCGCACCCGCTTGAGCTCCAACCGTTCCTGGTCGTCGGCCTCCGAGAAGTAGACCCACTCGCCGGAGGGACCCCATGCCGGCGTGAGCGGCAGGCCTCCCGACGCCAACAGGATGGACGGCCCCGGGTCGGCCACGTTCAGGAGCCGGAGGTCCCACCCCTCCTGGGTCGGCCAGTTGACGACCACGGTGGACCCATCGGGACTCAGCGCCGGCCGCGCCATGGATGCGATATTCCCCTCGATGAGCGTGCGCGGCTCCGGCGAATCGTCGGAGCGCACGACGACGCGATCGCGGCCGCCACCCTTCCACAGGTAGACGAGCGCGCGTTCGCCGGGTTGGGGCTTGAGTTCGAGCCCGGGCGCGTCGGTCACCGGCCGCCGAACGCCGCTCTCGATGTCGACCGCCCACAGATCCAGCGCCCGCACCTCGGATTCGGCGGATGAGTAGAAGAGTTTCGTACCGTCGGCCGAGAAAGCCGGATCGAGCTCCAGCCCGGGGCTGTCGACGCGGCCGAGTTCGGCTCCGCTGCCCGCGGCAACCCAGACGATCTCCGTGTCTTCCGTATCGTCGCGCACGAACGCGATCAGTTCGCCGTCGGGGGACCAGGCGGGCCGCGCGTCGATCCCCCCGCCACGGGTCAGCCGCCGCGCCACGCCGCTCGCCAGATCCATGACCCAGATCCAGCCGTGCGAGGCGAACGCCACCCGCTCCCCGTCCGGCGACGGCGCCGGATCGATGGGTCCCGCCGTGAGCAGCGGAAGCTCGTAGCCCTCGAGGTACACGTGGTGGCCGTACCCCGCGACCTTCGGGTACCGGTTCGTCCACTGCGCCGCCGCGTCCACGGGGGCCGCCGCGAGAACGAGGACCAGGGCGCCGAGCGCCCCGCAAACCGGGACCCGGCCGCTCGATACCGGCAACGCACGAACCGGAGGCGCCCTCATGCGCGACGAACTCAGCGCCGCCAGGCCGACGCGCCGGGGAGCCCGCTGCTCACCATCACTTCGAGCCCCGGCTCCGGCGCGCGGTCCTCCGCCGCGCTCTCGGCCAGCGGACCGGGCGGCAGGTCGGTGAGAATGGCCCGCACCTGGCCCGTTCCCGGATCGCGCAGGATCGCGACCGGAGGCTCGCTTCCCTCCGTCATCTCGACGCTCCCGTCCGGCCCGGAGAGCACCAGGCTCGTCAACTCCGTCGCCCACGCCGGCTGGACGGGCAGCGCGAAGGAGAATCCCGACCGCCCGTCGCCATCCCACAGGCCCGCCATCGTGAAAGCCAGCGAGAACAGTTCGCCGCCGTCCGCCCGGCGCCCGGTCAACCGCCACGGTCCGCCCGCGGTGGGCACGGACGGTCGCGTGTCGACGACGAAGGCGGGATCGAGCCAGGGATCGCCGTCCGCCGTCGACGCCACCGGACACCACGAGCATGCGCGAGGCGGCCGGTGCTTCCCGCCGCACGTCGGTCGTGTCCTGGAGACGGAAGCGCAGCGCGTTCGAGAAGTAGTAGTCGCTGACCCACGACGGGTCGCAGTACGTCATGAAGTCCCGGACCGTGGATGTGGGGTCCACGAGCGAGCCGCCGTCGCGCGGATCCCAGCCCCAGGCACCGATCCCCCCGTTCTCGTACGGGAAGGTCACGTCCGGGCCTCCCTCGTCTCCTCTGCACGTCGCGTGCGACAGGCTGATGTTGTGTCCGAGTTCGTGCGCGATCGTCTCCGCGCTCAACAGCGAGGCCGCGGTCTTCCCCAGGTGGGAGGCTGTCCGGCCCGAACGGCAACCATGCGACCCCGCGAGCGCCTTCGGGGTCAGGGATGAGGCCCATCCAGTGTCCGACCCCGTTCTCCACGGTCCGGATGGTCACGACCCGGCCCAGGATCTCGAAGATGTCGTTCGTGTCGACCTCACGCTCGCGTGCCGGATGATCTCCAGTTCCTCGACGGGGAGATAGTTGTTCGTCTGCCAGAAGATCTCGTCGTCCGGATCGGCGTTGCTGACGAGCGTCACGGCACCCTGATCGTTGTCGACGGTCGAGACGAAGGGGATCAGGGTCAGGTACATCGGAGGCACGGCCTTCACATCGACGGCCGATCGTCCAGTCTCGGGGACGCGCTTCGACACGCCCAGATTCGGATCGAGCGTCCCATCCGGGTCGACCTCCACCACCATCTCCAGTCCGGGCTGGATCACCTCGGCGGGGATGATGGCGTGGGGCGAGAGGTCCAGTTCGCCTTCCTGCACTTCCGTTGGAATCACGGATGAACCGGCGGGGATATCCTCCACGTGCACCTCCGCGCCATCCACGAAGAACGTGGCCCGGACGGGCGGCATCATCGCCCCGGTCTCCTGTTCGGATGTCACGAAGACGCGCAGGAGCGCCTCCTCGCCGGCCACCAACGGAACGGGATAGTCGCGCGACTGCACCGTCTGCGTCAGGTAGGCCTCGGCGTGGGCTTCGGCCCCGCAGGTCCGGATCCGGTACTTCGAGAGCGCGGATTCCAGCCACGCGCGGAAGGCGGGAGTCTGCGGCATGCACAACCCGGTGTCCGCCGCCTGCAGTTCGAAGATCTCCTCGAGCGCGGTCATGCTCTCCGGCAGCGGTCCCGACAGGTCCGGGTTGCCATTGAGCCGCACGGTGTTGAGCCGGCTGGCGTCGCCGAGGTCGGCGGGCAGCGGTCCGGACAATCGGTTGTTCTCCGCCCAGAGGAACCGGAGGCTGTCGGCTTGGCCGAGTCCCGCCGGTAGCTGCCCCTCGATGTTGTTGTCGGAGATCCAGAGCGAGAACAGGCTGTCGAGTTGCCCAATCCAGGAGGGTAAGGGGTCCGACAACTCGTTCTCGTAGAGTCGGATCGCGCGGAGCTTCCCGAGGGCTCCCATGCTCTCGGGCAGTCCCCCGTCGATGTTCGTCCCCGTGATGCGGAGAACTTCCAGCTCGGTCAGGTTGTTGAACTCCTCGGGGATCGAACCATCGAACTTCGATTCGTACAGATTGAGCACCCGCAGGCTGTCAAGGTTGCCCAGTTCGGGCGGGATCGGGCCGGACAGCTGGTTACCGTCCCCGCCGCCCAACCAGAGTACCTGGAGGTTCGCGAGGTTCCCGAGCTCCGGCGGGATGCCGCCCCTGAATGGGTTTCCGTCGATGTCCATCCGCCGCAGCTCGGTGAGGAGGCCGATCTCCGGCGGGATTTCTCCCTCGAGCCGGTTGTAGTCCAGGCGCAGGACCCGCAGGTGCGGAAAATACTGGATCTCGGGCGGGATCTCTCCCGACAGGTTGTTCCGATTCAGGTCGATCACGATGACCCGTCCCGTGGAATCGTCAACCGAGATACCAGCCCAGTTCTCGAGCGGAGCGCCGGTTCCCCAGTTGGCCGATTCCGTCCAGGCCTCCCCGCCCATGGCCTCGTACAACGCCATCAGGTCGGACCGTTCCTCGTTGCAGGCGAGGAACTCGCCCTCACTTGTCGGAATCGCGCTCAGCCACGCCTGGAACCCCTCGTCCCGCACCGTGCACAGCATCGTGCCGCCGTAGTTGAGCGTCTGTATGCCCAACTCCACGAGAGAAGCCGGGATGGGACCGGAGAGATTCTCATTCCCGTGCACGATCAACTCGGTGAGGAAGGCCATGCTGCCGAGGTCCGCCGGAAGCTGACCGTTCAGGCCGTTCTCGCTCAGGTTGATCGCGGTCACGCGGGACTGCTCGTTCGCCGTCACGCCGTACCAGCTTCCGACCGGCTCGTCCGTCCCCCAGCCGCCGTTGTTCGTCCATTCGCCTCCGCGCGTGCCGATGTAGAGGTCCATGAGCGTCGCGCGGTCCAGGCTGTGCACCGCGACCGTGGCGGAGTTCGAGACGGGACCCGACGTGGCGGTCAGGCTCGTGTTCCCCTCCTTGAGGCCGGTGACGAGCCCGGTCGCATCGACTGTGGCGACGGTCGGATCGCTGCTCATCCACGTCACCACCGCATCGGAGATGGGCTGCGCCCGGTCGTTCAGGACGCGCGCACGCACCCGCACCGTGTCGCCCGCCACGACCGCGACTTCCTCCGGTTCCAGGGTGATTCTCGCCGGCACGGTCGCGGTCGGAGGCGGAGGCGGCGGCCCGGGCGGGGGTCCCGAGGTGTCCCCTCCACCGCAGGAGAGGATGGCCAGACCGAGCAAGCCGAGCGCCGCGTAACGCCAGACACCGGCGCGAGAGAAATCGGGACCTTCGGACTCGGAGATCGTGCGGGCGCGCTTCGCCATGGGTATGCCTTGCGTCTGTTGGGGAGGAGGGCCGCCGCTACACTAATCTAGAGACGCGCCGTCGGCTTGGCATCCTCCGAGGTGCTGGTCGAAGAAGGCCTGCAGTCGGCTGTACATGTCGATCGAATTGGACGGGTCCCGGAAGCCGTGGCCCTCGGGGTACGTCATCGATTCGAACTCCTTGCCGAGCGCCTCCAGCCGCTCGACCGCGAGTTCGAAGTTCTCGAACGGCGCCCTCACGTCGAACTCCCCATGCATGATGAGGACGGGAGCCGTGATCCGGTCCATCCGGTCGAGCGTCTCGCTCTTCGCGTAGATCTCGGGCCGCTCCTCCGGCGTCCCGCCGTGCCCCGTGATCGCGAAGATCTTCCCCACGCGGTCCGCGTGCGGCAGGGTCAGGGACTCGGAGTAGATGCCGCGCATGGGGACGGCCGCATCGAACTTGTCGGGCGTGCGCGTGATCGCGGACATGGACTGCATGCCTCCGTAGCTCCCGCCGTAGATGCCCACGCGCCCGTTCACGTACGGCTGGCGGCGCAGCCAGTCCGCCGCGGCGCCCGGGTCCTTCGACTGGTCGTTCAGCCAGTCCTCGACCGAGAGGTCCTGGAACTCGCGCCCGAAGCCGGACCCGCCGCGATAGTTGATGGCGAGCACGACGAAGCCCTCGTTCGCGAGGTACTGCTCCACGAGGTTCGTCCCCTGCGTGTAGGAGTTCGTCCCTCCTCCGTGCACCTGTACGAGGGCCGGGCAGGCGGGCGGGTCGGAGCCGGCGGAGAGCGCGGCCCGGATCGCCGGTGGCAGGTAGAGGAAGCCCTGCATGTACAGGCCGTCGAAGGAGCGGAAGGAGATCTCCGCGGGTCGCTGGAGGCCCTCGAAGTCGGGCGAGAAGTCCGTCAGGCGGGCGGGGACGCCGCCGTCGAGGTCGAGGAGCCAGGCTTCCCGGCCCTCGGTCGCGGCATCCCGCGTGAACGCGGCGCGGCCGCCGTCCGGCGTCGCGTGCAGGGACGACCAGGACCCGCCGACGTTCGTGACGCGCGTGGCGACGCCGCCCGAGGCGGGGACGGACCACAGGTCGAAGGCACCGCGCTGCTGGTACGGGAAGTAGATGCGCGCGCCGTCGCCGGACCAGAAGGGGTCGAAGCGCATGATCGCATCGGTCGCGTAGACCTGCATGTCGAGCGGCGCTTCCCGGAGGACGCGGGGCGCGGTGCCGGCGAGATCGAGGTCGATCCGGTACAGGTACGCGAGATCCTGGTACCAGTACTCGTCCTTGGCCGTCCCCATCAGCACGAGGCTCGACCCGTCCGGCGACCAGACGGGGCTGGAGGAGGCCATGAGCGACGTCGAGACCTGGTGCGCTTCGCCGGACGCCACGGCGACGAGCCACACGTCGTCGTGCCACCAGTCGGCCCGGTTCGAGATGTAGGCGATCCACCGGCCGTCCGGAGACCACATGGGGCTGAAGCGGCTGTCTTCGGCCTCCGCCGCGCCGGTCGTGAGCTGCCGGGGCGCCGCGGCCCCGGCGGCGTCCACGAGCCAGATGTCCTGGGAGCCGGACGCCGTGGAGTAGTAGGCGAGCGTCTCGCCGTCCGGCGACCACGACGGGGCCCGCAGGCCGCCCACGCCTTCCGCCACCACCCGCCCCGGCCCTTCGGTCCCGGCGACGAGGAGGTTCCCTCCCGCGATGAAGGCCAGCCGCCCTCCGTCCGGCGACCACGTCTGCGCGCGGCCCGCGACTCGGAAGGTCGAGGCGTCGCCCCCGGCGGCCGCCACCTCCGCCGTCGCCGGAACCGGGACGAGGTGCACCCCGGATCCGCCGCCGCCCTCGGCGGGTCCGGACACGGCGAGCGTCGATCCGTCGGGCGAGAGCACCGCGCGTCCCGCGCCCCCTCCGGCGGTGAAGACGTTCTCCAGCGTGAGTGGGATGCGACCCGCTTCGTCGACGCCGCCACCGGGGGACGAGCAGCCGGCGGCGAGGAGCCCCATGAGCGCGGGCAGCAGGTAGCGCGTTCGGACCGTTCGCGGGGATCGAAGCACGGCTCCTCCTCCGTGTGAGTATTGCCCCGGGCGATGGTCCGACAATACCGATCAGAGAAGGAAAAACCCATTCCCCGACCGGAGGTCGAAGCGCCTTGACCGAACCTGCCGTCACGCTGACCGACTACGGGCTCACCCTGCTCTGCGCCGTTCTGGTCTGGCTGGCGCGCTCGCACGTGCGGGCCGACCTCCGCCCGTGGGCGATGGGACTCTTCGCCGGCTCCGGCGCCGCGGCCCTCTTCGGCGGCACGGTGCACGGCTTCTTCGGGGACGCCGCGACCCTCGGCTACCGCGTCCTGTGGCCGGCCACGATCCTCACGGTCGGGGCGACCGGGCTCGCGGCCTGGGGCCTGGGCGCCCGCGTCGGTGGGCAGTCGACGGGTACGCGGTGGATCACGCGGCTCGCCGCGCTCGCCTACGTCGCGTACGTCGCCGTCGTGCTGGCCGGATGGCAGGCGTTCGCCGTCGCGGTCGCCTTCTATCTGCCCGCCGTCATCTATCTCACGGTGCGCTTCGCGCTCGCCTACCGCCGCCGCCCCACCGCAAGCCGGCGGCGGGCGCTGATCGGCTTCGGGCTCACCTTCGCCGCGGCCGCCATTCAGCAGCTACAGATCCCGATCCACCCGGTGTGGTTCGACCATAACGCGCTCTACCACGTCGTGCAGGCGGCGGCGTTCGTCCTGCTGTATCAGGGCGTGAGCGGCGAAGAGTAACGATGCTTCTTCAACGTCAGGGGTGTGCCATGCGTGCCGCGATCTTCCCCGGCTCCCGGGTTCTCGCCGCGGGGTCCGTCCTCTCGGTTGCCCTCTCGATTAGCCTCTCACCCGGATTGTTCGCGCAGGAGGGCCCGCCGATGACGGTCGAGGATGTCCTCGCCCTCAGGAGCCTCTCGCAGATCTCCGTGAGCCCGGACGGGCAATGGGTGGCCTACGTCGTCACGGAACGGGACATGGAGGAGGACCGCCAGGAAACCGACGTGTGGGTCGTCCCCGCGGCGGGAGGCCCCGCCGATGCCCGCCAACTCACGTTCCGTCCCGGTTCCGACGATGCACCGGTCTGGCACCCATCGGGAGAATGGCTCGCCTTCTCCTCGGACCGGGAGGGCGTGAGGCAGGTCTACGGCATCCGGCCCGACGGCGGCGAGGCATGGCAGGTGACGTCCCACGAGACCTCGGTCGGGAGCTTCCGCTTCGCGCCCAACGGTCGGCGGCTCGGCTTCGTGGCGAGCCCCCAGTCGACGGACACCGACCGCGAACTCGAGGGTGCGCGGCCGCCCGATGGTCTGGGATTCAGTGTACACGGACCAGTGGTCGCGCCTCCACGTGGCCGAACTCGAGGACGATGTGGCCGGCGAGGGCGTGAGGTGGTCGCCGGACGATCTTCACGTGGTGTCTTTCGTGTGGTCCCCGGATTCGCGAGCCGTCGCCTTCGGCGCGCGCTCGTCGCCCGTGCTGAGGACGACCTACTACGGCGCGACGTACGTCCAGGAGGGCGCGGAGGCCGAGGCCCGGAGCGTCACGTCGATGCCGGGCGGGGAGAATCCGGTGGCCTGGGACGATGAGTCGGGCCTCGTCGTGTCCGGAACGGGACAACTCCTCGGAACCTTCAATCGGCAGCTGTGGCGGGTGCCGTTCGGCGCGGACGGCGGCGCGCTGGACCCTGTGTCCCTCACGGGCGGCCTGGACGCGAACGCGAACCTCGTCCACATCGATGGCTCGCGGCTCATCGTCTCCGCGGCCCGACGCACCGGAGCCACCGTGTACCGCATTCCCCTCGCGGACGGCGCCGCGGCGGGCCCGCCGAGCGATCTGACCGATGGTCGGCACTACTACTCCGGCGCCTCGGCAGCCACGGACGGGAGCGTCCTCGCGTTCACCGCGGAGGACGGCATGGCGCCCCCGGACCTCTTCATCACTCCCCTGGACGGCTTCCGCCCCGAGCGCCTGACCGACCTGAATCCGCAGGTGGCCGACCTGGTGCTCGGCGAACAGCGGGTCGAGTCGTGGCCTTCGCGCGCCGGCGGCGAGGAAATCGAAGGCGTGCTCACCCTTCCCGTCGGGTACGAGGAGGGGGACCGCGTCCCGATGGTCCTCGTGATCCACGGCGGCCCGTCCGGCATCTCATCCGACCGCTTCAACGCGACCCGGGGCGCCTATCCGGTGCAGGTGTATGCGGGCATGGGGTTCGCCGTCCTGCAGCCGAACTACCGGGGTTCGAGCGGTTACGGCGAGCGTTTCAGGGGCCTCAACCGCGGCGACATCTCCGGCCGCGACTGGGTCGACATCGACTCCGGGGTGGACGCGATGGTCGAGCGCGGGATCGCGGATCCGGACCGGCTGGCCGTGAGCGGCTGGAGCTTCGGAGGCCACCACACCTACTGGGGGATCACGCAGACCGACCGCTTCAGGGCCGCGAGCGCCGGCGCCGGCGCGAACGACCTGATCTCCATGTACTCACAGACGGACATCCCCGAGTTCTACCACACCTACCTGGGCCCGAAACCGTGGGAGGACTGGGATCTCTACGAGGAGCGCTCCGCGTACCGCCATGTTGAAAACGTGACGACACCGCTCCTGATCCAGGTGGGGGAAAGGGATGAGAGGGTGCCCGCCGAACAGAGCATCCAGTTCTTCGAGGCGGTCCGGGCGATCGGCAAGGCGCCGACGACGCTTGTCCTTTATCCGGATCAACCACATGGAGTTAGATCTCCTCGCCTCCAGCGAGATCTCATGTCGAGGAACGTGGAGTGGCTCACGCGCTGGGTTCTGGAACCGGAGGCGCTGGTTCCGTGACGCCCCGCCGGGCGGCTACGTTGATTAGTGGCGTGAAACGACGCCCGCGGAGGAGGAGGATCATGCGACGGCCCCGTCCCAGCCTGTGCGGTCTCGCGCTCGCGGCGAGCGTGCTCGCGGCGACCGGCAACGCCACAGCCCAGGAAGAGCCCGACGTCACCGAAGCCGGTCTCGCGCGAGGCGAGATGTTCTACCAGGCCCACTGCGGCCGGTGTCACGGCATGCTCGGCCACGGAGGCGAGGGGCCGAGCCTGGCGCGCCCCACCCTGCCCCGCGCGCCGGACCACGAATCGCTCGTCCGGGTGATCCGACGCGGGATCCCGGGTACCGGCATGCCGGGGACGAGGGCGAACCTGGTGTCGGACCTGGAGGTCGACCTCATGGCCGCCTACGTCCGTACGCTGGCGCGGGACGCCGTCGTGGAGGTCCCGGGGGACGCCGCGCGAGGACAAGAGGTGTTCGCCACCGCCGGCGACTGCTACTCCTGCCACGTCGTCGAGGGCCGCGGGACGGGGATCGGCCCCGAACTCACGGGTATCGGGCTTCGGCGCGGCGTCGACTACCTCTACGCGTCGCTGCGGACGCCCGATTCGGAGTTGCCGGTCTCCCGGCGGGGCATCCTGCGGGGCTTCAGGGGGTACCTGCCGATCCGCGCGGTCACGCGCGAAGGCCGCGTCATCACGGGCATGCGCGTGAACGAGGACGCCTTCACGATCCAGTTGCGGTCGATCTCCGGCCGCACGGTCTCGCTTCGCAAGGAAGATCTCGTGGAACTCGAGAAACAGTTCGATCACTCGCTGATGCCCGCCGTGGAGGAGATGACGGAAGCGGACATCGACGACCTCGTCGCCTTCCTGGCCGACCTCGGGGAGGGATCATGAGACCTGGACCACGGCTGCCTGCGGCCGGCGCGGCCGGGGCGTTCGCAACGGCGGCTCTCCTTTGCGGCGGCGCCCTCGCGGACGCGCGCGCGCAGGTATCGTTCGACCGCCTCGTGAACGCGGACGACGAGCCACACAACTGGTTCATGTACTCGGGCAACTACGCCTCGCACCGCTTCTCCGCGCTCGACGAGATCCACCGCGGCAACGTCGGGGACCTCAAGGTGATCTGGGCCTACCAGATGAGCGGCGGGCTCATCGAGACGACGCCGGTCGTGGTCGACGGCGTGATGTACGTGACGGAGCCGCCGAGCAACGTAAGCGCGCTCGACGCCCGCACCGGACGCCGCCTCTGGAACTGGTCCGCGGAAGTCCCCGCCTCGACGAAGAACATCGGCTTCCCCCGCGTAAACCGGGGCGTCGCCATCCTCGACGAGACCGTGTTCGTGGGCACGCTCGACGCCCGCCTCGTGGCGCTCGACGCAGGCTCCGGCGCCGTCCGCTGGGAGGTGGACGTCGCGGACAACTTCCTCGGCTTCTCGATCACGACGGCGCCGCTCGCGCTCGACGGCAAGGTCATCGTCGGCGTGTCGGGCGCGGAGGCCGGCGCGAACGGCTTCGTCGACGCCTACGACCCCGACACCGGAGATCGCCTCTGGCGCACGTTCACGATCCCCCGGCCGGGCGAACCGGGGAGCGAGACGTGGGGCGGCGACAGCTGGGAGCACGGCGGCGGCTCGACGTGGCTCACCGGTTCGTACGACCCGGAGCTGGACCTCCTCTACTGGCCCACCGGGAACCCGGCCCCCGACTGGAACGGGGACCTGCGGCCCGGCGACAACCTGTACACGAACTCCATCCTCGCCCTCGATCCCGACACGGGCGAGATGCAGTGGTACTTCCAGTACACGCCGCACGACACGCACGACTGGGACGCGAATCAGATCCAGGTGCTCGTGGACGCGGAATGGGAGGGCGAGCCCCGAAAGCTGGTCGTCACCGCGAACCGGAACGCCTTCTACTACGTGCTCGACCGCGAGACGGGCGAGTTCCTGCACGGCGTGGAGTACTCGAAGCAGACGTGGGCCGAGGGCCTCGACGCGAACGGCCGCCCGATCGTGATTCCCGGCACCGAGCCCACGGAGGAGGGGAACCTCGTCTGGCCCAGCCTCCAGGGGGCGGCGAACTGGTTCAGCCCTTCGTACAGCCCGGACACCGGGCTCTTCTACCAGGCGACCCGGATCATGGGGGCCATCTACTACAAGGCCGATGTCGAATACGAGCCCGGCCAGCCGTTTCTGGGCGGCGGCGAGCAGGCGCTGTCGGGAGACGATGCGAGCGGGGCCGTCAAGGCGCTCGACGTGCTCACGGGGGAACTGCGGTGGGAGTTCCCGCTGCTCTCTCCGCCGTGGGCCGGCGTGATGGCCACGCGGGGCGGCCTCGTGTTCGGCGGAAGCAACGAGGGCAACATCTTCGCCCTCGACGCGGAGACGGGAGAGGCGCTGTGGGACTTCCAGGCCGGCGCCGGCGTCCGTACCGGCCCCATGTCGTTCGAGGTGGACGGCGAACAGCGCGTGGCAACCGCCGCGGGCGGCGTCCTGTGGGTATTCGGACTCCCCTAGCGGTTTGATTGACAACGCCGGTCGAACCGTCCGGCGACTTGAGCAGGAGGCCGTAATGACATCCCGGAACCGTCTTTCCATGCAGCCAGCGCGGCGCCGCGGCGTACCGGCCACGGTGCTTCTCGGAGCAGCGTTCCTGCTCGCGGCCCAGGCGGCGCAGGCGCAGTCTCCCGCCCCGCCTCCCCCCACGGTCGAAGAGATCGGCGCGTGGGTCGAGGACGCGATGGCCCGGTGGGAGGTTCCCGGACTGGGGCTGGCCATCGTGTACGAGGGCGAGAGCTATCTCTCCACCGGCTACGGCGTGCGCGAACTGGGTCGGGACACGCCGGTGGACGCAGGGACGCTGTTCAGCATCGGCTCCTGCTCGAAGGCGTTCGGAGCCGCCACCATCGCGTCCCTGGTCGAAGAGGGGAAGCTGCGCTGGGATGACCGCATCACGGACCACATCCCGTGGTTCCGTCTCCACGACCCGTGGACGACGCGCGAGATCCGCGTACGCGACATCGTCACGCACCGCGTCGGAACCGGGAGCAATCAGCCGCTGCGCCCGCTCGTCACGGACCGGCGAGACTATCTCATGCGCCTCCCCCACACCGACCCGGACCACGCTTTCCGTGATCGCTACGGCTACACGAACGACATGTTCGTTCTCACGGGTCACCTCGTGGAGACCGTCTCCGGAACGGACTGGGACTCCTATGCGCGCGCGAAGCTCTGGAATCCGCTGGGGATGACGACGACGACGGCGCGCATGGCGCCCGCCAACGCGAGCCCGAACCACGCCGAACCGCATGCCATCATTGAGCGGCGGTTCATCGGGAACGCGGCGACCACGGGGATGCCGCTGGAGCCCGTGCCCTGGCAGTACGCCGAGGACGTCACCGTGCCCTCGGGCGGCGTGATCACGTCGGCGGACGAGATCACCGAGTGGATGCGGTTCCATGTCGGCACCCACCCGAACCCGCCGCTCTCCCGGTCATCCGTCGAACTCATGCACACGCCCCACACCGTGATACGGAACCCGAGCAGCTGGATGCCGTTCGAGGGGCCGGGCGCGTACGCGATGGGCTGGTCGACGGGAAGGTTCGGGGACGTCACGGGCGTGGGCCACGGGGGGAACGCGCTGGGGTTCAACTGCTCGATCGCGCTGGCGCCGGAACAGGGCTTCGGCGTGTGGGCGACGACGAACCGGAACTCGGAACTGCCGTGGGTGCTCACGCAGTGGGCGATGGCGCGTTTCGTGGGCACAGAGGAGCTGCGGAACCGCGACTGGCATGCGGAATTCGAGCGGAACGTCGCCGATGGGAACCGGCGGACCTTCGAGGCGGAGGAGGCGCGGCAGGCGGCCCGGCTGGACCAGGGTCCCTCGGTGCCGCTCGAGGCCTACGCCGGGACCTACCGCAACGGCTACGCCGGCGAGCTGCGCATTCGCCTGACGGACGAAGAGGTGCCGCCGCTGATGCCGGCCGAGGGCCGGCTGGGACGGTGGGACGGGACGCCGGGAGTGCACGAACGTCCGGCCGCGAGCGCATCGGCGGGCGCCGCACGCAACGGGGCGGACAACGGATCCGCGAACGGCGTTGGCGAGTCGGGGCCGCGAACTGCGGCTCGTGGCCGAGTTCGATGGTCGGGAACGTCCCGTGCGCATGCCGCTCGAGCACTGGCACGTCGACCGGTTCGACATGTGGTTCGGCGACGTCCGGATCGGCGTCTCGTTCCTGCTGGACGACACCGCGCGCGTGACGGGCGTCGAGCTGGACTACTACGGCCGCTTCGAACGCGTGCCCTAGCGGACGTACAGGCGGTTCGCGTAGCTGTACGCCGTGACGGCGGGACTCAGCCCGTGGCGCAGCCGCCGAGGTGCCGGGTGAAGAACTCCTCCAGGCGCGACCAGGTGTCGACGCGATTGTCCGGGTTCCGGAAACCGTGCGCTTCGTCCGGGTACGTCTTCACCTCGACGCTCTTGCCGAGCCGCTCGAATTCGGCCACCGCGTTCTCGAAGTTCTGGATCGGCACGCGGCGGTCCAGTTCCCCGTGCATGAGAAGGACGGGCGCCGTGATGTCGGCGATGCGCGACACGACGTTGCTCTTGGCGTACGTGTCGGGGCGTTCCTCCGGGGTACCGCCGTGTCCGGTGACGGAGAAGATCTTCCCCAGCCGGTCCGTGTACTCGAGCGTGTTCAGCTTCGAGTAGGCGCCGCGCATGGGGACGGCCGCGTCGAACCTGTCCGGGGTCAGACTGATCGCCGACAGCGACATGCTCCCGCCGTAGCTGCCGCCGTAGATCCCCACCTTCCCGTTCACGTACGGGAGCGTGCGCAGGAAATCGGCCGCCGCGCCCGCATCCCGCGCCTGGTCCCACAGCCAGTCCTCGACGGAGAGGTCCTGGAACTCGCGCCCGAAGCCGGATCCCCCGCGGTAGTTGATCGCAAGCACTACGAACCCCTTCGAGGCGAGGTACTGTTCGGTGAGGCTCAGACCCTGCTGGTAGGAGTTCGTCCCGCCGCCGTGGACCTGGACGAGCGCCGGACAGGTGGCCCCTTGCGCCAGTTGCGGCGGGCGGTAGAGGAAGCCCTGGATCCGGAGTCCATCGAAGCTGGGGAAGGCGATCTCCCGGGGCGCCGCCACGGACCGCCAGGACGGCGAAAACGAGGTGAGGCGCTCCGGTACGCCGCCGCCGAGGTCGAGGACGTGCGCTTCCCCTCCCCGCGTCGGCGACGAGTGGACGAAGGCGACGGTCCCGGCGCCCGCCGTGTGGCTGACGCCGGAGATCGTCCCTCCCATGTGCGTAACGCGCGTGGCCACCCCTCCGGCGGCCGGCACCGCCCACACGTTGGTCGTGCCGCGTTCGAGGTAGGGGAAGTAGATGAACGCGCCGTCCGCCGACCAGGACGGGGCGTGCCGCATCGCCGCGTCCGTCGCGTAGACCTGCATGTCCACGATGCGCTCCGACGCCCCGGCGCCCGCCTCCGGGCCCTCGATCACGTAGATGTAGGAGAGATCCTCGTACCAGTACTCATCCTTGGCGGTGCCGAACACGGCGATCCGGTCGCCTTCCGGCGACCAAACGGGTGTGGACATCGCCATCAGCGAGCGGGTGAGTTGCCGGCGGCCGCCCGTCTCCACGTCAACGAGCCAGAGATCGTCGTGCCAGTAGTCGGAGGCGTTCGACACGTAGAGGATCTCGCGGCCGTCCGGCCGCCAGGCGGGCGCGAAGCGCGGATCGTCGAGGGCCATGGCGGCCTCGGTCAGCTGGCGCGGCGGGGTCGACCCGTCGGCCGGCACGAGCCAGATGTCCTGGTGGCCGCTCGCGGTCGAGTAGAACGCGATCGTCCGCCCATCCGGGGAGAAGGCCGGCGCCCGCACACCCTCCATGCGGTCCATCAGCGGGCGCGCTTCGACATCGCCCACATCCGCGACGTGGACCTGGCCGCCGGCCGAGAAGGCGATCCGGTCGCCGCCGGGCGCCCAGACCGGGTTCGAGCCCTGAAGCCAGAAGCGCGGCGTCCCGAAGCCGCCTTCCTCGCCGCGAGCCGCCAGATACAGCCCCGCACCGTCCGGCCCCGAGCCGGAGACCGCGAGGTGCCGGCCGTCCGGCGAGATCGAGACGCCGCGGACGCCCGTGTTGTTCCGGTGGATGTTGTCGAGCGTGAGGTCGAGCTCCATCGCCGCTCCCCCGCCGGGCGCCGCATCTCCGGGCGCCCCGCACGCGGCCGCGAACAGGAGCGAGAAGGCTGCCGTCGCGTGGAAGCGGCGGCGCGGGGCGCGGGACCGGCGGTGTGGTTGGCGCATCCGGGCCTCCGGGATCTGTGGGCCGAGCGACACCAGCGTGGTGTTCACACTAGTCGAATTCGAATACGACGCCCAGATCGAAGCCGAGCGCGACGGCATGGTCGGTACTCGACGGGGTGTCGGCGGACATGCGCCGCCAGGACAGGCCCGGCCCGATGCGCGCAGGGCCGAGGCGAAGGCGGAGTCCCGCGCCGGCCTCCAGACCGGGACCCGCCTGCGGGGTCTCGCCTTCCGTCCCGATGCGCGTCGTTCCGTAGAGGATGCCTACGCGGCCCCACAGCGAGCCGTGCGACAGCTCCGCACCGAGGGCGGCGTGGTGGCCGGTGACCGTCGGCTCTCTCCCGCGGCAGAATCCCTCCCTGCAGCCGAAGGCGGTACGGACATACCCGGCGGAAACGGCGACCTGCGGGCGCAGTCGACGCGCAATCCGGATTTCGTACGACAGGGCGGGAGCCCACTCGAGACCCGCCGCGGTGGACGTGTGATTCCCCACCGCGAGACCGCTCCGTGCTTCGACGGATGTCTGGGCGGCGGCGCGGCCGGCGATCGGCATGCCGGCAGCCATGACCAGCGCCAGCACGAAGCCGGCGCGGAGCCGCGGGTCGTTCATCGCCGCGGCCCCGGGATCCCCTCGCGCGGGACTCCGTCGCTGATCAGGACATCCAACCCCTCCGCCCACGGGGGCGCCGTCCCGGGGTCGCGCAGGATGCCGCGGAGACGGCGCGTGCCCGGGTCCAGGACCAGGGCCGCCGCGCGACCCCCGGAACGCCCGATCGCGACGGCGCCGTCCGGACCGGAGAGTTCGACCCGATCCAGTCCGTCGGGACCGCCCCATCGGCCCTCCCAGGGAATCGCGAAGGCGAACTGTCCACCGCCGTACTCCAGTTCGTCCGGCGTGAAGGAGAACGTGAACAGGGACCGGCCCGCCGCGTCCAACCCCTCCAGGCGATACGGACCGTCCTCGGTCGGTGTCGTCGGGGGCGCGTCGATGACGAAGGCCGGCTCGAGCAGAAGGTCCCCGGCGCCGGCATTCCCCCACAGGAGCAGCGTCGGTTCGGGATCGACGTTCCGCAGGATCAGCGATTCGTGCTCCCGACGGAACTCCATCGCCTTCACGAAATGATAGTCGCTGATCCAGCTCGGGTCGCAGTACGTCATCAGGTCCCGATACTCGGCCGGATCGACCATGCGCGTGTTCCCGCGCCGCGTCTCGTATCCGAAGACGCCGATGGAGCCGTCCTCGTACGGGAAGTCCGGATCGGGGTTCAGGGCCAGGCCGCAGGGAGCGTGCCGGAGCCCCATGTTGTGCCCCAGTTCGTGGGCGAACGTGTCGATATCGAGGATTCCGATGCCGATCGGCCTCCCGATATAGCCCAATCCCTTGAACGGGGCGCTCGCAGGCGCCGCGAGGGCGGCGTAGTAATAGTCCCGTCGTCGCTCCGTGAGCCGGAGCACGCTGATCTCTCGCAGGAGCCCCAGCCAGCCTGCCGCGGTCTTCAGGTCCGCTGTCGTCCGGTAGGGCTCGTGTACCGTCAGTTCCAGTTCGCCGATCGGGAGTATGGAGCGCACGAACGCGATCCTGGCGTCTGTCGCCGTCATCCCGTCGACCCAGGTCAGCACCGTCTCCTCATCCGCGGAGTGCAACACCGGCACCACCGTCAGACGCATTGGGGGAACGGTCAGCACATCCAGTTTCAGGCGCCCTTCGGCCGGTACACGCCGGGCGCTTCCCGGGACCGCCGGCACGAGGCCATCCGGATCCAGCTCCACGACCAGTTCGACACCGGGTCGCAGGACCTCCCCCGGAACGACCCCGTTGAACGATCGGTCGAGCTTCCCCTCGTCGAGCTCCACAGGGATCCGGTCTGCCGCCGGATCCAGCCGCATCGAGTGGATCGGGGCACGGTCTTCGTAGAAGGTCGCCCGTGGGCGGGGACGATAGAAGCTCGTCTTGTCACCCGTGACAAAGACTCGGAGGAGCGCCGGCCGGCCCCCGATCAGAGGAATGTCCCCGCCCAGCGTCTGGACCGCCTGCGTCAGGTGCACGGCGGACGCTTCGATCTTCACGCTGGTGGGGTTCACCCTCACCCAGGCGCCGCCCTGCAGGCTCGCCACCTCCGCGGCAACGCGCGTCTCGTGGCCGCCCTCGAGGCCGATGACCTCGCCGTCCGAGCCGACGGCGGCGACGGACGGATCGGCCGCGGACCAGCGCGGAGGCGCCCAGGCCGGGATCCTGTTGAAGGCCGCGCCGCTCTCGTCCAGCACTTGCACCCGATACCGGACGGCCTCGCCCTCGAGGACGGTGGCGGTGGCGGGGAGAAGCTCGACCGCGCCCGGGACCCGCTCGGGTTGCGATGCGAGGTCGCTGCAGCCGGCCGCCGAGAGGGCCACGAATAGAAATCGCCTGTTCACGCTGCCCACCTTGTTCGCCCGCCTCATCGCGGGCAAGCCGAACGCCTGGCGGTCCGTGGCGGTCACGACGCCGAAACACGCGTTTGACGCAACCCCGCGGCGATGAACGTCCATTGCAGCATCATCTGGTCGCGCACCGGCATCGGGACCAGCCCGTTATTCCTCGCGGCGGCGGAGATGGCGTCCGGCGCGGCCCCCGCGGACAACTCGTTCCTCCAACCGTCGATCCGTCTCTTCCAGCGTTCGGCGACCGGATCCGGAGGGCCCGGCCTGTCCCCCACGCCTGGGAGGATGAAAAGCGGCATCTCGGAGACGAGGGTAAGCGTGTCGTGGCCGAAGGAACGCAGCGTTTCCATCGAACTCGGCCAGAAGCGCGACGCCGTCGCGGCGTCGCCCAGGGCTTCGAAGTGGCCGGCCATCCGTTTCGAGTCGGGCCGCGAGGCGAACCCCCGCTCGAAGCGGAAGAAGCCTTTCTCCCCGTGACGCTCGACATCGTGCAGCGCGTAACCGAGCGCCCCCGCGCGTTGACGGCAGGCGGCCTTCAGCGCTTCGCAGCGGTCTTCCCAGGCGCGGTCGATCAGGAAGAAGGCACCCGCGGCGAACCCCATGCCGTGCAGAGAGGCGTGCAGCACGAACGGTCGATCGCACGTGCGCCACCAGTCGTAGGCCGCGCGGTTCTCCGGCCGCGCTCCGGGATCGGCGTCGTCGCGCGGGAAGCCGAATTCGATGTCATCGCCGGGCAGTTCCCGCACCTTGCCCGCCAGGTACCGCCCGAGATCGTACGCGTCCGTATCGGGGTCCTGCCACGCGGCGTTGCGGCGCTCGCCGTCCGGGTTGATGTGCGGGATGATCCACCACTGATGGCGGGTGAGCATCGGATCCTCCGCGTCGAGTCCCGCCAGGTAGCCGGCGAGACGACGCAGGAGGCGCGGACCCACCGGTTCGTCGGCGTGGCAGCCGCCGAGCAGGCTCACGGCCTCGGGCCCCCGTCCGAAGCGGTAACCCGGGACCGGCCGCCCTTCGCGGGAAGACCCGAGGACGCGCCCGGCACCTGCGGGGATGTCCCGCGAGGCCATGATCCGGTCGAACCGTTCTGTCAGCGGGATCTCGATCGGACGCTCCTTCCGCACCGGCAGCTTCGGATCCCGCTTCCGGTCGTGCCGGGGTTGGGCGGTGTCCTCCGTCACCCTACATTGGGCTCCCCCTCGCGTCACCTCGCGGGGGGAATACGCCGGAACCCGGAGTCCGATCGAAGATGATGGATTTCCTGACCCCGATCGTCGTTCTGGGGCTGATGCTGGCTGCCCTGGCAGGTTTTTTCGTCGGCTCGTGGATCCGTGGCCGCCAGATCGCCGGAAGAGAGCTGACGCTCAAGCGTCGATTCGACAACCGCCTGTCCGCCATCGAAGAGGACGCTCGGCGGGTGCTGGAGCGTGCGCGGCGCGAATCGGAGGCGGCGCGGCGGAAGGTCGAGGCCGAGCGGGACAGCCTCTACACCCGTCTCTCGAAGCTGGACCCCGAGTTGGGCGGGATGGTGGCCCCGGCGCGTCGCGCCGGCCTCCCGCGGACGCGAGCGGGTCGCAGGCGCAATGCGCGTCCCCGCGCCACGGAAGGAGTGGGCGCCGGGGCCGTGCGCGAGCGCGACGATCTCACGCGCATCAAGGGGATCGGCCCCACCTTCGAGGCACGCCTGAACGAAATGGGCTACCGAACGTACCTCGATCTGGCCCGGTGGACCTCCGAAGACCTCGACGCCCTCGGCAGGGGGCTCGGCGCGCGGATCCGGCTCCAGGAATGGTCCGAACGGGCGGCCGAACTCCACCGCCGGAAGTACGGCGCCTAGCTCCTAGAGCGCCAGCACGATCCCCCGGGCCGGTTCCCCGCTGGCCCGCTCGATGGCTTCGACGTAGCAGGCGACCTGCACCTCGTATTCGGTGCGCGCGGCGGCGGGGCGGCGGTCCGTCTTGTAGTCGACGACCGTCCACCGGGGGCCGGAGCCGGTGACCTCGCGGAAGGCAAGGTCCGCGACCCCCTCCACGATGCCCGCGCCGCGATCCCGGTCCTGCTGCCCGTCCAGTCCGGCGGTTTCGCCCGCGTGGAAGACGGGGACCTCGCGACGGACCGCGCCGGGCCCGGAGGCCAGGGCGGCCCGTGCCCGGTCGAGCACCTCGTGTTCCAGTACGCGCACCGCCAGAGCCGCCGCCGCGACCATTTCGGACTCGGGACTTCCCAGCGCGCGACCGAGCGTTCCGGCCAGCCCTTCGACCGCGCCGGAATCGGCGTCGAGGGACACCGTGGCGAGTATGCGGTGAACGAGATCGCCGAAGCGCTCGCCGCCCGGACGCCCCGCCCCGTCCGGCCCCTCGGCTTCCGGCCGCGGCACGTCGATCCACGCGACACGCGGGTCGGAGCGGGGCGGGTCGCCGGCGTCGGCCGCTTCGGCGGCGCGGCGCGCGATCGCCCGGGCCGTGGTCACCGACATCGTCCGGCGTCCCCCGGCCTTCAACCTCGCCGCGCGAGCCGCCTGCCACTCCCGGTGCGCGCCGCGCCCCGCCTCGACATCCAGAGTGGGTTGCTCCTCCCTCTCGACCTCGAGCAATCGGCGCTGGCGATCGCCCGCGCGCGGATCCGCGTCGAGATCGAGCGCGGCGGGGTCCCACCACACGACATCCGTGCCCGCCGCGGCGGTATGCAGCCCCGGCGCGACCGAGTCGCCCGGCGCCGGGCGCTGACCGCCCTTCCCATCCGGACGGTCCAGGACGGACTCATCGCGGAAATCCGGGGCTCCCAGACCCTCCGCGGAGGACGGTCGACGCCGCGCGCCGCGCGGCGGATATACCGCGGGATTCAGCGATTCGAGCCACCATTCGCCGTCTTCCCCGGAGAAGCCCCCGAGGCCGTCTCGACCGTCGCCAAGGGCCGGCACCACGAGCAGGTCGCGCGCCCGCGTGGCCGCCACGTACGCGAGCCGGTCCGCCTCGGCCATCTCGCGGCGGCGCTCGACCTCGGCGTTGTCCAGGATGTCGCGCGGGGTCGCGCCGCAGAGGCGCTGGGCCCAGAGGCGCCGCGGGGCATCCATGTGGCGCGATGGCGGCTCGTGCGCCGCGGGGCAGGCCATGTCCGCCAGGATCACGACCGGGAACTCGAGGCCCTTGGCCTTGTGTACCGTCATCATTCGCACGCCCTCGGTCCCCTCCTCCACGATCGGCGCCTCCATGGACTGCCCGCGCTCGGCTTCGTCATCGAGGCGGTCGAGAAACGCCCGGAAGGAGGGGCTGCCGCGGCGCTCGAACGCGCGCGCCCGGTCGACGAGCCGGAGGACGTTGGCCAGCGCCTGTTCGCCCGTCGGCCAGATCGCGATGCCCGCGTGGGCGCGCGCGGCCGAGAGCAGCCGCCGGACCGTCTCCGGGATGGGGCGCCGGTTCCGATGCCGGTGGAGGTCGCCGAGGAGCCCGAGCACCGTCGCCACGTCCCGCAGTTCGGGCTTCAGCGCCGTTCCGTCCTCCTTTCGCCCGTTTCCGCCGGCTTCGCCGTCCGGCTCCCACCCGGCGAGCGGATGCAGCGGACCCACGTCGACGCCGAACTCGAACAGCGCACGATCGCCGAGCGAGAAGAGCGGACCCCGGAGGGCGGCGTAGACCGCCAGCCGGTCGTCCGGCCACTCGATGGCCGTGAGCGCATTCCGGACGGCAAGCACCTCCTCGCGGTCGTGGTACGAACGGCCGCCGACCAGCACATGGGGTACGGCGCGGGCCTCGAGCGCACGCACGTAGGGGCGCGTCACATCCTCTCCCCACTTCTGAAAACGGCGGAAGAGGAGGCAGATGTGGCGGGCCTGGACCGGGACCGGATCCTCCGGGCGCTCCCGTTCCGTCACGACCCATCCCGACTCGCGAACCAGCCAGCGCACCATTTCTCCGACCGCGGCGGGGAGGGATTCCTCGATCTCGATTCCGCGGACCTTTCCGAAGCGTCCGTACGGCTTCGGAACCGGCAGGGCGATGACGGCTGGCTGGCTCCCGGCGTCCGCGCGGAAGGGCGCGAGCGGCACGTACGCCGCCTGGCTGCCGTCCTCGCTCGCCTTCATGCGTGCCTCGAACGCCCCGTTCACCGCGGCCTGCAGGCGCGGCTGCGACCGGAAGCTCGTGGACAGGTGCAGCACGCGGGCGTTCGCGTTCTTCAGGCGGCGCTTGGTCTTCTCGTACAGCGTCACGTCCGCCCGGCGGAAGCGGTAGATCGACTGCTTCGGATCGCCGACGACGAAGAGCTTGCCGCTCGCGGGCACGATGCGCTCCGGCCGTGTCTCCTCCGAATCCTCGCCGCACAGGAGGAGGAGGATCTCGACCTGCAGCGGGTCGGTGTCCTGGAATTCGTCGACGAAGAAGCGCGTGAAGCGCTGGCGGTAGTGCGCCCGGATCTCCGCGCTGTCGCGCAGGAGATCGCGCGCCCGGAGCAGGAGGTCGACGAAGTCGAGGCAACCGTCGCGCCGTTTGGCCCTCTCGTACCGCTCCGTCACGGGCCAGAGTTCGTCGCGGAGATGGGCCGCCAGGTCCGCGTCCGCCGTCCGCAGGATCTCCTCGGCCTCCGCCCGGACCTCGTCGCGGCGTGCGACGACATCGGCCTTCGCGAGTCCGCCGCCGAAATCCCGCGAGCGGAACCCTCGCCAGAACCAGCCTCGCCAGCGGGCGCCCACGAAGGACCGCAGCCAGGCTTCCAGGTAGTCGTAGTCGCGTCCGCGCGTCTTCTCCCGCCGTTCGATCTCCAGCACGCCGCGTTCGATGTGGCGCAGGTTCCGCGTGAGAAAGTCGTCCGGGCGGGAGGCCAGCGGAGCGAAGGCGGCAAGTTCCCCCAGGAGGTCGAGCGCGCGGTCGAGTTCGGCCTCCCGGTCCCACTCGGGTCTGGACCACGGCGCGTCGAAGTCGCGCTGGTCCACGAGACTGCCGGCCGCCGCCCGCAGTGCCGCGCGCGGACCGCCCGAATTCCGCCGATAGTGACGGCGCAACGCCCTCCTCACGCCGGGACCGGGGTCCGCCAACGCACCCTCGAACCAGCCCTCGAAGGCGCCATCGAGGAGACGTCCGGCCTCGTCGTCCGCGGCGACCCGGAACGCCGGGTCGACGCCGGCCTCGATCGGCCGCTCGCGCAGCAGGTCGGCGCAGAAGCCGTGGATCGTGCCGATGTGCGCGAGTTCCAGGTGGCCGAGCGCCCGCGAGAGACGCTCACGCGCGCCCCCGTCTTCCTCGGCCACCCGGGCCTCCTCGATGGCCGCCCGCAGCCGGAGTTTCATTTCGCCGGCCGCCTTCTCGGTGAAGGTGACGGCGACGATATCCTCCAGCGTGCCGAGCCCGCGTCTCAGCACCTCGACGATCCGGTCCGTGAGAGCCGTCGTCTTCCCCGTCCCCGCCGCCGCCTCGACGAAGAGCGTGTCGTCGAGATCGTGCCGGATGGCGTCGCGGGCCTCCTGGTCGGCGAGTCTGCCGGGCCGGGTCACGGGTACTCCCTCAGGCGCCGCAGATCGACCGGCGGAGGCTTGCGCCGGGTGCGGAGTTCCTCGTCGGGCCCGCAGACCTGCCGGTAGTCGCACCAGCGGCAGGCGTCCTCCCGCGGGAGCGCCGGGAAACTCCCGGCCTCGAAGGCCCCGCTCACGATCTCGCTCAGGAGCCCGGCCGCCTGGAGCGCGCGGTCGTCGAGCGGCACGACGTGGTCCCGGAACTCGCCGTCCGCCGTGCAGTAGTAGAGCCGGCCCGACTCCACCGGCTGTTCCGGGAACAGCGCCTGCGCGGCGAGCGCGTAGAGGACCGGCTGCAGGAGTTCGCCTCCCTGGATCGTCGCCCCCGCCTTCGCCCGATAGCGACCGGTCTTGTGGTCGGTGACCCGCAGGACGCCGGCCGGGGTCCGTTCGATCAGGTCGATGGCGCCGCGGAGCTTCAGTCCAGCGGCCAGGTCGACGGGTTCGGCCACGGAGTGCGCGTCGCGGTCGGGATCCCGGGGGAGCCCGAAGGAGAGCTCGAAGCGCCACGGCTCGAAGGGCGACGGGCTGTCGCTCTCGCGCTGCAGCCACTCCCGCAGATCCTGCCGGATCGCTTCGATGCCGTCGTCCCAGACCCGGCCGATCGCCGGCACGAGACGGTCGCGGAAGTCGCCCGCCACCTTCTCGAGCACCTCCTCGAGGAGTTCGGACACCCGCGCGTCGTTCTCCGGCCCGACGGGAAGAAGGGGCCGGTCCTTCGTGCTTTCGGCCTGGAGCCGGGTCAGGAGTTCGAACTGGACCTGGTGTACGAGCGAACCACGCTGCAGCGGGTCGAGCGCCTCGATCCCGATCGGGGCCTCGCGCGGCCGCAGCCCCTGAATCGCCTGCAGATAGAAGCGGTACGGACATGCCGCGAAGTGCTGCAGCGCCGTCGCCGAGTAGGGACGGGCGCCGGGCGACTGCTCCGCCAGCGCCCCCGCGGCCCGCTCCGAGAGCTGGACGAGTCCGTCCGCCCACGTCCAGCGCGGCACCTCCCAGCGGTAGGCGCGAAAGCGGAGGGCACGGGCGAGGTGGGGGTTCGAGTGGAGGAGATGACCCGCGGCCTTCACCGCGCGTTCTCCGCGGAGATCGTGCTGGTCGAGTTCGTCGAGCACCGCGAGGTCGTACTCGGCTTCGTCGATCGCCTGCGCGCGGGATTTCGGCGCCGGCCAGCCGATCCGCGCTTCGGAGACCTTTTCCGCCCGCTGCTGGAGTTCCTCGAAGCCGGACAGCCGGCCTTCCGCCGCCTGCATCGCCTCGAGCGCGTAGAAGGAGGGGACACGGGGCCGGGTCTTCATGGCGTCGATGCGCGGGTAGGAGAGGACGACCTGCTTCCGCGCCGCCCCGACCGCGAGTCTGAACGCGAGCCGCTCCTGCCGCACGCGGTCGCGGTTCGTCCGGAGACGGCCGGGGGCCAGCCGATGGCGCATCTCGTCGAGCAGGATCGGGTCTTCCCCGATCTTGGGAGGGAACAGGCGCTCGGCCATGCCGGGGACGAACACGACATCGAAGGCGAGCCCACGGGCGGCGTCGATGGGCCCGACGAACACGCGGCCGTAGCGGTTCGCGGGCCGCAACTCGGGGGCCTCCAGGAGACGGGGCGTGAGCACGCGCAGGACCTCGTCCAGCTCGACCGGCCCCAGGGGCCCCATCGGCGTGAGCTCGGACAGGGCGGCAAGCACGTTGCCGGGCCGCCGCAGCGAACGGGCGGCGAGGGCGTTCAGCGCGGCCAGCCAGCGCTCCCAGCGGGCTTCCGCGGGCAGTTCGGACAACTCCGACAGCAACGGCAGCGCATATGCCCGGAGGAAGGCAAGATTGGCCCGCTTCCCATCGATCCGCGCGAGACGCGGGTTTTCGCCGTCCTCCGCTTCCAGCGCGTCGCGCTTGAACTCGAGTTCGGCGGCGAGCCCATCGAGCCGCCGCTCCCAGCGCTCCAGGCCGCCGACGACGGCCGCGTCGACGAGCAGTTGCTCCCAGCGTCGCGGCACCCGTTCCGAGTCCTCTCCCTCGTCCGGCACTTCGCCGATCGAGACGTACTCCGAAAAGCGAAGCGCCGAGTAGTCTTCGGCCCGGCAACGGAGAAGCGCCAGGAAAGCCCGGCCCGCCGGGTCCGGACGGCGGACGCCGCGCGCGAACCAGGGACGGATTCCCGCACGATTGAGCGCTTCCTCCAGGTATGGCCGATAATCTTCCGGCTGCCGGAGGAGGATCGCGCACCGGTCGAAGGGCGTTCCGGCCTCGGCGAGCGAGGTGAGCCGCCGGGCGATCTCCACGGCTTCCCTGCCCTCCCCTGGAGCGGAGAACACGGTCACGGCATCGTCCGCGGCGGATTCGGACGGCGCCGGGCCGAAGAGGTGCGCGTGAAGGCGCTGGATCGCACCCACGGGGGGGCCATCGGTCCGGGGGGGATCGGAGGGACGTGCACCCGCGTCCGCCAGCGCCCGCAGCGTGCGGTCATCCCCTTCGGGCACGGTTGCGAGCAGGTCGCAGCCTCGCTCGATGAGCGCCGCGACGAACCGCCCCTCCAGTTCCGTCCAGATCCGGGCGTCCAGCATCAGGAGCCGGTCGTCCACGATGCCCGGCCGGGCGTCCGGATCGTGGAGCGCCGACCGCGCGGCCTCGAACACGCCGGCTCGATCCGCCAGCCCCGCCGCCCTCCATTCCGCCTCGACCGCTTCCTGGAAGGCGGCGAGGTCCGCGTCGACGGGAGCGACCCCGGACGGCGTGACGCCCGCCATGCGAAGGGCGTCCACGGCGCCTCCCACGGCTCGAACGAAGCCGGGCGTGTCCGACACCGCCGCCAGACGGCCGAGTTGCCGCCGATCGAGCCCCGCCAGCGCCCGCGCCACGACGGCATCGCGGGCCACGGCATCTCCGATCGCCCGTCCGTCGGCAGCGAGCCGCGAGAGCGCGACGTCGCGGGCCAGGAGGGGCAGCGTGGTGCGGCGCCAGCCCATCGCGGCGCCGGCCGTCCGCGCCCCGCGCAACAGCAGTTCGTGCGGCCCGGACAGCGTCTCGCCGATGACCGTCGCGCCCGCCCCGGAGGGTTGGTCTTCGAGCCATTTCCGGGCGGCGTCGAAGCGCACGGCGGCGGTTGGGGAGACGATGAGGCGGGCGGAGGGAGCGGGCATGACCACAACCTATCGCCGCGACCGCAACGCGCTATCAACTCCGCGTGATCCGTGCGCTGCTTGACGCCGCGGCGGGCCGCGGACGATCCTCAGAAATGACGCTCGTGTACCGTTTAGCTTCCGCGTAGCCGCCCGTGGCTTCCATCGACCGCCGCGACTTCGTGCGGGGCGCCGCGCTGACCGGCGCCGGGCTCGCCCTCGGTTGCGGCGGGCAGGACCGGGCGTCGGCGACCGGCGAAGCGGCCGGCGAGGTGCCGGATCGCGCGCTGCTCATCGACCGCGCCAGCGTCTTCGATGTCCGGGCCGGCGCCATGCGCCCGGATACCAGCGTCCTCGTCCGGGCCGGCCGGATCGAAGCCGTCGCCCCGGCGGCCGAACTGAACGCCGATTCCGACGCCGCCGCGGGCGCGGCGCGCATCGACGGGGCCGGCCTCTTCGTCCTCCCCGGACTCATCGACGCACACGTCCACGTCACCCACATCCTCTACCAGTCGCACATGACCGGCGACGAGGTTCTGCCCTTCTACCTCGGGCACGGGGTGACCTCGATCCGGAGCACGGGAGACAACGTCCCCGCCCAGCGCCTCATCGAGCGCTACGCCGAGGACCACCCGGAGATCTCGCCGAACGTCTTCCGGTGCAGCTTTCTCATCGACGGCAACCCACCCTGGCATCCCGACGTGGGCTGGTATCTGGCGACCCCCGCCGACGTGGACCCCTTCGTGGCGGACATGGTCGCGTGGGGCGTGAAGACGCTCAAGATCTATGTCGGTACCGGGCGCGAGGTCGGGCGCCGCGTGATCGAGGCCGGCCACGAACACGGCCTCGTCGTGAGCGGACACCTCCTCGACTATCACACGGCGGATGCCGTCCGCGACGGGCTCGACTGCGTCGAACACATCTACACGGTGTCCAACTTCCTCCTCGATGACCCCGATGACCGCCATTCGATCAACCTCGACTCGGACGAGGCGCGCCGCCTCATCGACGTCATCGCCGAGCACGGCGCGCGCGTCGACCCGACGCTCATGGTCTTCTGGGGCACACTCCTCTTCATGGACCTCCCGGAGGTCTACGGACACCCCGACCACGACGCCATGCCGGCCCGACTCAAGGCGTTCTGGGACAAGGACCGGCAGCGCCGAAGCCTGGACTGGGGCGCGGCGCCGGTCTCCGTGCGCGAGGGGACGTGGGAGAAATACCTGCGGCTCACCGGCATGCTGCGTGAAGCCGGCGTGCAGTTGCTCGTCGGGACCGACGCCCCGGAGCCGCAGGTCGCGCCGGGCGCCTCGCTGCACCACGAGATGGAGTTTCTCGTCGAAGCGGGCATGCCGCCGCGAGAAGTCCTGTCCGCTGCCACGCTCGAGAACGCGCGAATTCTGAAGGAAGAGGAGAACCGCGGCGCCGTCGAGGCGGGTCTGGAGGCCGATCTCGTGCTGGTCGATGCGGACCCGCTCGAGGACATCCGCAACACGAGGCGCATCCGGACCGTCGTGCGCGCCGGACGCGCGCTCGATCCCGCCGAGATTCTGGCCGCGGCGCCGACCGAGTAGTCCCACAACCGGAGACGCCCTATGCCCGCATCCCGAGAATACGTCGTCCGCACGCTCCTGGCGGTCGGCTTGGCCGTGGCGGCCGTAGCACCACAACCTGTTATCGGACAACCCATTACAATCGTCGCGGTCGGAGACATCGAATGGTCGCGGGCGACGAAGGCCCCGGCCATGTACTACGACGCGGCCCCGTCGGGCCGCAGCAACGTGCTCTGGCACCGCGGCGACGGCTGGATCCGCGTGCCGTACGCCGCGACGCCGGACTCCCGCGACGTTCTCGAGGCGGCACTCGACACGACCCTGATCGCGGAAGACGCGCACCACCTTCGCGCCCATCACTACGGCCTCTCCTTCGAGGACGGGCAGGAGGAGGCGCGCTACCCGTTTCACGGCGCGGCCGACCTCCTGCGCGACGCGGACATCGCCTTCGCCAACCTGGAGACGCCGCTCTCGGACGACGCCCGCTGGAGCGGCGCCTTCCGCACGCCCTCGGCCTTCGCCGACGCCCTCGCCTGGGCGGGGATCGATGTGGTGGCGACGGCCAACAACCACTCGCTCGACGCCGAAGGGGAAGGACTGCTCGACACGATCCATCACCTGCGCCGGGCGGGAGTCGGCCACGCCGGTACGGGACGCGACCTCGCCGACGCCCGCCGACCCTGGATCATCGAGCGCGGCGGGCTCCGTGTCGCGTTCCTCGCGTACGCGCAGTTCGTGAACGACGGAGGGTCATCATTCGCGACGCCGAGCCAGTCGGGGGTCGTCCCCATGGACCCGCTCCTGATTCGGGAAGACATCGCCCGCGTCCGCGACCGCGTCGATTTCGTCGCGGTGAGCTTCCACTGGGGGATCGAGAACAGCCAGGAGGTGCACCCCGGAATGCGCGAATTCGCGCACGACATCCTCGACGCGGGCGCGGACGCCATCCTCGGACACCATCCTCACGTCCCGCGCGGGATCGAGGTTCGCGACGGCAAGCCGATCGTCTACTCGATGGGGAACTTCATCTTCGGGCATGGGCACGACTATTGGATGGACAATATCGCGATCCGCCTGCACCTGGGCGCGGAGGGCGCCACGCGGCTGGACGTCCTCCCCATCGCCGGGCGCGGAGACGCCCTGTCCCAGCCGTATCCGCTCGAAGGCGAAGCCGCCCGCACCCTGCTCGAGGACATCCGCGCGCGCTCGGCGGGGTTGGGGACCACACTGCGCATCGAAGGAAACGCCGGAGTCATCGATGTCTCGCGCTGAGATCCGGCCACTCCGTTTCCGGGACCTCCGTCGGGGAGTAGAACGATGAAGACACCGCTTTGGACGCTGATCCTCCCGACCGCCGCGGGGCTCGCCTGCGCGGGCGCGAACCCCGGAGGCCCTCCGGAGGGCGCTCCCGAACTGACGGCCCTCGACGCGATCTTCGCGGACTTCGCCGGCTCCGAAGGGCCGGGGTGCGCATTCGCCGTTTCGCGGGACGGGCAGCAGGTCATGTCGCGCGCGTACGGGATGGCGGATCTGGAGTGGCACGTCCCGAACACGCCGGAGACGGTGTTCGAGCCCGGCTCCGTCTCGAAGCAGTTCGCCGCCGCGGCCACGATTCTGCTCGCTCTGGATGGACGGATCGATCTCGATGACGACATCCGGGCGTACTTTCCGGAGATGCCGGACTACGGCGAAGCCGTCACCGTGCGGATGCTGATCCACCATACGAGCGGTCTTCGGGACTGGGGTTCGGTCGCCTCCATTGAGGGGTGGCCGCGCTGGAGCCGGGTCCACTCACACAAACACGCGCTCGACATCGCGAGCCGCCAGGGCGCCCTGAACTACGAGCCGGGCCGCTACTACTCGTACACGAATACCGGATACAACCTCCAGGCGATGCTCATCGAGCGGGTGACGGGCCAGACCTTCGACGAGTTCTCGCAGGAGCGCATCTTTCGCCCCCTCGGGATGACGAAGACGCAGTGGCGGGACGATTTCACCGAGATCGTGGATGAGCGCTCCGTCGGTTACCGGCGCGGAGAGGACGGCGAATGGCACATGCTGATGCCGTTCGAGAACGTCCACGGCAACGGCGGTCTGCTCACGACCGTGGGGGACCTTCTCCGATTCACGCGCAACCTCGACACCGGCGAGGTCGGCGGCCCGGAATTCGTCCGTCTCATGCACGAAGAAGGAACGCTCGACTCGGGGTGGAAGACCGGCTATGCGGGCGGGCTTCGCGTGGGCGAATACAAGGGCGTGCGCGAGGTGTCGCACGGCGGTTCGACGGCCGCGTACCGGGCTTTCCTCACACGCTATCCGGATCACGGTTTGGCGGTGTCCCTGATGTGCAACGTGGCCGAAGCCGACTCGCGCGGACTCGTCCGCCGGGTGGCGGAACTCTACCTCGCGGACGCGATGACCGAGGAGCCTCGGGTCGATGCGACAGGGGTGGATGTCGATCCCGCGGACGTCGCCACGTTCGCCGGCGGATACCGGGATACGCGAACGGGACAGTATCTGGAGCTGATCGCGGACGGTTCATCTCTGCTCATGAGCGGAGGACCCGGCGGGCCGCCGCTCGCGGCCACCAGCGAAACCGGGTTCGCCTCGGCCACGGGCGTATCCATCGCATTCGAGGGTCCCGCCAGCGCGGGCGAACGTCCCCCCGGCATCATGGACATGCCCGCGGCGGACGGGGTGCGGATCGAGCCCGTCGGCCCGTTCGAGCCGACGGCGGCCGACCTGGCCGAATACGCGGGAGCCTACCGCAGCGATGAAGCCGAGGTGACGTACCGGTTCGAGGTCGAGGACGGGCGGCTCATGTTTCGGGACCGGTACGGGGACGGCGCCGCGCTTGAACCGCTGTATCCCGATGCGTTCGGCCAGGAGTCCCGCACGTTCATCTTCCGACGCGACGAGACCGGCCGGGTTTCGCAGGCAAGTCTGAGCGAGGGACGGGTCTGGGATCTCCGCTTCGAACGAGTGGAATAGACCGGGACGGGGTGCCGCGGCCGGCGGCGCCCGCCTCGTGCGCGGGCGCGGCTCGACGCCGGATCTCGACGGGGCGGGTGCGGGTGCCGACATTGCACTTCCGGCTGCGCGGACGGCTGCGGCCGGCGACGAGACGGTGCGTGCCGCCATTCAGTCAGGAGGAAGACGATGAAGACACGACCCTGGACCCTCATCCTTCCCCTCGCCGCGGGACTCGCCTGCGCCGACGCCAGTCGGGACGATTCGTCCTCGGAGACCGTCGAACTGGCGGCGCTCGACGCGGTCTTCGCGGACTACGCGGACGGCCCCGGGTGCGCCTTCGCGGTCTCGCGGGATGGACAGCAGGTCATGGCGCGCGCGTACGGCATGGCAAACCTGGAGTGGGACCTGCCGAACACGCCCGAGACCGTGTTCGAGCCGGGCTCGGTCTCGAAGCAGTTCACCGCGGCGGCCACGATCCTGCTCGCGCTGGACGGACGCATCGACCTCGACGACGACATCCGGGAGTACTTCCCGGAGATGCCCGATTACGGCGAGCCCATCACGGTGCGGATGCTCATCCATCACACGAGCGGGCTCCGCGACTGGGGGTCGGTCGCCGGCATCCACGGCTGGGGCCGGACCACCCGGATCCACACGCACAAGCACGCACTCGACATCGCCAGCCGCCAGCTCGCCCTCAACTACGAGCCGGGGCGCTACTACTCGTACACGAACACGGGATACAACCTCCAGGCGATGCTCGTGGAGCGAGTGACCGGACAGACCTTCGACGAGTTCTCGCAGGAGCGGATCTTCGGCCCCCTCGGCATGACGAAGACGCAGTGGCGGGACGACTTCACCGAGATCGTCGAGGAGCGCTCGATCGGATACCGGCGCGGCGACGACGGCGAATGGCACATGCTGATGCCGTTCGAGAACGTGCACGGGAACGGCGGCCTGCTCACGACCGTCGGCGACCTTCTCAGGTTCACCCGCAACCTCGACACCGGCGAGGTCGGCGGGCCGGAGTTCATCCGGCTCATGCATGAGCAGGGGATGCTCGACTCCGGACGGCAGATCAGCTACGCGGGCGGGCTCTTCGTCGGCGAATACAGGGGCGTGCGCGAGGTCCAGCATTCCGGGGGCACCGCGGCGTACCGGGGCTTCCTCACGCGCTTCCCGGACCACGGACTCGCGGTGTCGGTGATGTGCAACCGGGGCGAGGCCAACCCCGGCGGGCTCGCCCGCTCGGTGGCCGAACTCTACCTCGGCGACGCCATCGACGAGGAGGCTTCCGAGGATCCGGCGGGCACGGACGTCGATCCGGCCCGCGTCGCCGCGTTCGCGGGCGGATACCGCGACACCCGCACGGGCCAGTTCATGGAGTTGACGGCGGACGGTTCCTCGCTCCGCCTGGGCCTGGGGCCGGGCGGGATGTCCCTCGCCGCCATGAGCGAGACCGAGTTCGCCTCCCCGGCGGGCGTGTCCATCGTCTTCGACGCCGCGGCCGGGGGCGGAACGAGGCCCGGGGCGACCATGGATACGCCGGTCGCGGACGACGTGAGGATCGAACCGGTGGAGGGGTTCGAGCCCAGCGCGTCGGACCTGGCCGCCTACGTGGGAGCCTACCGCAGCGACGAGGCGGAGGTGACGTACTGGGTCGAGGTCGAAGACGGCGGGCTCGTGTTGAAGGACCGGTACGGGGACGGGCCGTCGCTGACGCCGGTGTATCCCGATGCCTTCAGGCAGGGAGGCAGCACGTTCATCTTCCGGCGCGACGAGACCGGCCGGGTCACGCAGGCCAGCCTGAGCCAGGGACGCGTCTGGGACCTGCGCTTCGAACGGGTGCAGTAGCGCGACCCCCTCGAACGCGGCGGGGCTCTGCCAGGGGCGGCTAGATCTCGACGAGGATCTTCCCGTCCGCGCGGCCGGACTCGAGGGCCTCGTGCGCGGACGCCGTCTCCGCGAGGGGGAACGTCGCGGCGATCCGCACGTCGAGCTGTCCGGCCGCGAGCCAGGTCGTGAGGTCCCGGACGGCGGCGCGGCGGGCGGCGGGCGGCAGCAGGTATCCCTGCACGAAGTGGAGTCGCAGGTCCTTGAAGGCGAGCGGATAGTAGGCGAGCGGCAGTTCCGGGCCGGAGGTTGACGAGTACGACGCGATCGTCCCGTTCTCCCGCAGGACCGCGACGTCCGTCTCGAGGTTCGCGGCGAGATCCACCTCGATGACGCGGTCCACGCCCTCGCCATCCGTGAGGTCGAGCACCCGGCGGGCGACGTCCTCCCGCCGGTAGTCGATCGTGTGCTTCGCACCGCCGCCCAGCGCGACCTCCGCCTTGGCGGCGCTGCTCACCGTGGCGATGACTTCGGCGCCGCCCAGCGTGGCGAGCTGCACCGCCAGGTGGCCGACGGCCCCGGCCCCTCCCTGCACGAGGATCCGCTTGCCCCCCACCGGCCCGTCCCCGTACACGGCGTAGTGCGCCGTACAGCCCGGCACTCCGAGACCCGCGCCGTCGGCGAAGGATGCATTGTCGGGCAACGGCACGGCCTGCGCCGCCGGCACCGCCGTGTACTCCGCCGCCGTGCCGAACGGACGGCCGCCGCCCTGGGCGTTCCACAGCCAGACGCGTTCGCCGACGCGCGCCCGGTCCGCTTCCGACCCCACCCCATCGATCGTCCCCGCCCCGTCGGAGTGCGGTACGATGCGCGGGTGAGGCATCGACAGTCCGATCCAGCCGGCCCGCCGCTTGGTGTCCGACGGATTCACCCCCGAGGCGGCCAGCCGCACCCGGACCTCTCCCGCCTCCGGCACGGGCGCGTCCTGATGCCCGAATCGGAGCACGTCCGGCGCGGGGCCGGTCCGCTCATACCAGATCGCTTTCACGCGCCTCCTCCGGGTCCCACCCCCGCGCCCGCCGCGGGTGCTGCCGCAATGGGGCGTGCGGCGCCTCCGCGTGCAACGCCCCATCCGTTCTCGAACCTTGTACATTCCCGGCTCCAAAGCTGCCGGGAGACGCTCGTGAACGGAGAGGTGCCGTGAAACTCGAGGGCGCCGTCGCACTCGTGACGGGGGGCGCGCGCCGGCTGGGCCGCGCTTTGTCGCTGGGCCTGGCCGAGGCGGGGTGCGACGTATTCATCCATTATCGGAGTTCGGCGGAAGCGGCCGCCCGCACGGCGAGCGACGTGCGGGCCCTGGGGCGCCGCGCGGCGACGGCCGCGGCGGACCTCTCGCACCCGGAGCAGATCGACGACCTGTTCGGGGCGTTCGACGAGGCGTTCGGACGCCTCGACATCCTCGTGAACTCCGCCGCGAGCTTCGAACGTACTCCCTTCGGCGAGGCGACGGTCGCCGAGTGGGACGCCGCGCACGCGCTCAACCTGCGCGCTCCCTTCCTCATGACGCAGCGGGCCGCCGTCCGAATGCGCGGCGTGACCGAGCGGCGCGGAAGCCAGGGGGAACCTCGGGCGCCCGGTGTCATAATCAACATGTCGGACATGTCGGCGCTCGCCGCCTGGAAGGGGTTTGCGCCGCACGGGGTCAGCAAGGCGGGACTTCTGCACCTGACGGCGCTGACGGCCCGCGAACTGGGCGCGGAGGTGCGCGCGAACGCGATCGTTCCCGGCCCGATTCTTCCGCCTCCCGGAGAGACGGCGGAGGACGCGGCCTGGCGGGAGAAGGGCCGGAGGACCCCGCTCGGACGGACGGGGGATCCGCGGTACGTGGCGCACGCGGCGCGGTTCCTGGCCGAGAACGACTATGTGACGGGAGCGACGATCCACGTGGATGGCGGCGAACATCTGATGACGGGAGGGGCGCGCTGATGGCATCGGATACGGTCATCATCCGCGACCTCCTCATCCGGGGCATCATCGGGGTCAACGACTGGGAACGCGAGAAGAAGCAGGACATCGTGATCAACCTCTCCCTCTCCGTGGACGCCCGGTCCCCGGGCGAGTCCGACGATGTGGCGGATGTGCTCAACTACCGAACGCTGACGAAGCGCGTCATCGCGCACGTCGAGACCGCCGAGCCATATCTCGTGGAAGCGCTCGCGCACCAGATCGCGCGGATCGCGATCGTCGACTTCGGCGCGGCGCGGGCCAAGGTCCGGGTGGAGAAGCCCGGCGCGCTGCGCTACGCCCGCTCCGTGGGGGTCGAAGTCGAACGGACGGCGGCGGACTACGCGTGAACACCTCCCCCCGGGCCATCCTCCTCACGCTGGGCTCGAACATCGATCCCGAGCGGAACATCGTCGCGGCCCTCGAGGCGCTCGACGAACTGCTGGGCATCGAGGGAGCCTCGCCCATCTACGAGGCGGACCCGGTCGGGAACCCCGGGATGCCCCGCTTCCTGAACGCGGCCGTGCGCATCACATCCGACCTCTCCCCGGGAGAACTGAAGTTCGAGGTGATCCGGCCGCTGGAGCGCCGCCTCGGGCGGGTCCGGACCGCGGACCCCAACGCCCCGCGCACGATCGACATCGACATCGCCGCCGTACAGGGCCTGGTCGTCGACCGGGACGAGTTGCAACTCCCGGATCCGGAGATCCCCACGAGGGCGCATCTGGCGGTGCCCCTCGCGGATGTGGCGCCGGATTTCCGGCATCCCGACCTCGGAATCACCCTGGGCGAAATCGCGGCCCGTTTCCGCGACGAGCCGGGGCTCGCGAGACGCGACGATGTCCGGTGGCCGTGAACCCCGCGCGACCGTACCTTCCCGCCCCATGATTCCGTCCACGGCGCCCCCGATCCGGGGGACCCGCCGGGCCCCGATCCGGGGCAAGAACGTCGCCCACATCCTGCTTCTGCTGGGCCTTGTCGCCGCGCCCGCGGTGCACGCACAGGCATCCCCTCCCGCCGGGGGGATGGACGGCAATGCGGCCACGGTCATCGACACCGTCATCATCACGCGGCGAGACGTGTTCCTTCCCGAGGATGCGGAGAACAACTTCATCTACCGCCTGGGGAACGGGCTGCACGCAATGACGCAGGCCTGGGTGATCCGCCGCGAACTCCTCCTCGGTGCCGGGGCGTCGGCCGACTCGCTGCTCGTCGCCGAGAGCGAGCGCAACCTCCGCCGCCTCGGCCTGTTTCACCGGGTCCGCGTGGACACGGCGCGGCTCGAGGACGGCAGGCTGGCGCTGGACGTGCGTACGCGCGAAGCGTGGAGCCTGCAGCCCCGGTTCACCGGCCGGCTCGCGGCGGACGGTACGATCACCGGTGCGTTCGGCGTGACCGAGACCAACCTCGCGGGCACCGGCAACGCCATGCGGGTATGGTACGTGCGGGAGACGGATCGCGACGGGATGGACCTGCGCCTCACTTCCAACCGGATCGGGGCGACCCGGCTGTTGGCCAGCGGAACGTGGCTGAACCTGTCGGACCGCGACGTCGTCTCATGGAGGCTCGCGAGCCCCTTCCGCTCCTTTTCCGACCGCTCCGCGTTCTACTACGATGGGCGGAGTTTCGATGGACGGATCCCGCAGTACCGTCGAGTCCACCCGGACGAATTACAGACGATCGAATGGCGGCGGCGCGCGTTGATCAACCGCTTCACCGGCCAGATCGCCCCGATCGCCAGCGCGCGCGGGTTCCTGCGCCTGGGCGTGACTCTCGAGGTCCGCCACGAGGAGCACATGCGGCTGGAGCATCCCGACGTGAATGTCGACAGCCTCTACGCGACGGTTCCGGATTCGGTCTACGGCCTGGTCGGCGCGCAGGTGGAGTGGCGGCGTGCCCGATTCGAACGCGTGCAGCACTTCAACGGCTTCGCCGAAGAGGACCAGGACCTGAGCGACCGCGTGTTCTTCTCGCTGAAGCTCGCGCATGAAGCGTTCGGGTACGAGTCGACGGGGGTCGGCGCCCGCCTCCGCCTTGATTCGGGGAGGCGAGCCGGGTCGGCGATCCTCAAGGGCTACGTCGATGGGGGCGGACTGTTCAACTCGGCCGGCCTGGATTCCGGCTATGTGTTCGGCAGCGGAACCGCGGCGGTACGCCTGGCCGATCGCAACACGACCTTTCTGCGGGCCGTCGCGGGGGCCCAGGAGTCGCCCCGGCCGGGGTCCGAGCACGACATCGGCTTCGATGTCCTGCCCCGCCTCTGGGGACCGCACGCCTTCATAGGTACCCGAACGCTCCAGACCACCCTGGAACATCGCTTCTACCTCGTCGACAATTTCGCCAATCTGACCGGTATCGGTGTGGGCGCGTTCGTCGACTACGGAGGTGCCTGGTATCCGGATCAGGACCGGAGGTTGGGCGGGAACGTCGGGGTCACCCTGTTCGGGGGTTCCCCACTTTCCTCGTTCGCGCAGGTAATGAATCTCAACTTCGGCTATCGCTTCGGCGGGGGGCTCGACGACAGCGAACAATCGAGGTGGGATTTCAGCTTCGGCGGCGGCTTACGATTCTAGGGCAGCAGGATGCCGCCGGCCACGAGGAGTTGCTGTCCCCCCTCGAGTTCGTACCTCGCCTCGACGAAGGGCGTGAACCCGTCGAGCGGAAACCGGAAGCCCGCGACGAGGTTCATCCCGAAGAGCCGCTCTTCGGGACCCTTTACCCCGTCCGATGGGACCGATTCCCACGCCACGTTCACCCCGCCGCCGACATAGGGGACGAGGTTCGTCACATCGGGGAACGAGAGGTCCCCGAGCACGTTGAAGTTCAGTTCGCGGTAGTCGTAGTCGCCGCCGGGGTCGCCGAGACCCGAGTCCGGGAAGAAGTAGTCGAATGAACCGGCTACCCGGATCCCGGGAGCGATCCAGGGCAGCGACATCTGCACGCGCGGGCCGATGCCGAAGTCCGCGTCGTCGCCGAAGGTGAGCTGGCCCCCGACCTTGACCTCCTGGGCGGCGAGTGGCGTTCCGAACAGGACGACTCCGAACAGGACGACCAGCGATCCCGGCCCGCTTCGACGCATGTACCCCCCTCCGTTTCCCATTCCCGCCATCCGGTTCATCGTCCTCCCGTCGTTCGACAGGAGTGGGACGCCGCGAAGGCCCGGACGGTTGCACCCGGCCCGTCGATCCCGAACTTTCGTCCACCGACCCGCGTACGAGGATCCATGGAAAGACTCCGCATTCCCAACCTGGCGACGTACCTCCCGGTCGCGCCTTCCGATCTGCTGCTCGCCGCCCCCGTCGCGGCCCGGATTCTCTTCGGTCTGAGCCCGGCCGGGCGAGCGGTGCAGGCGGCCGCGCTCGGCGTGTACGCGGGCAGCGCGCTCATCGACTGGGCGGTTCGGGCGGACGCCCGCCGCGTGGACTTCGAGGCTGCGTTCGGCTTCGACCCGCTCTTCCCACCCGCCGCGTCGGAGGAGGAACGGAGACGCGATGTCGAAGGTCTCGTAGAGCGGCTGAACGCAAACTACGTGCCGATGGATACGCCGCGGAAGGAACTGGCGAAGCAGGTCGACCTGTGCCTTACCGATTTTCTGGCGGAACTCACCGGCCAGCGTCTGGAGACGAGTTCGCAGGTCCGGGAGTTCATGCTCGCGCAGATCGTCTTCCCCTTCGCACTCGGGGCGGCGGACCCGCTGACGGGAGACGTCGCGATCTTCCGGAGCACGGGCGTCTTCGAGCCCCATGTGATCGCGCACGAGTTCTGCCACCGCAAGGGATACCTGAAGGAAGTCGAGGCGCAGGTCCTCGGCTATCTCGCCCTCGTGCGCTCGGGTGAGCCCGTGCTCGAGCAGTCGGCGCACTGCGAGCGCCTGGACCGCCACCTCTGGGTGCTGGCGGAGCGGGACGCCGCCGCCTACAACGGCCTTCTCGCCGAACTCGGACTCCGGGAGGAGTTGAAGGACGCGTTCGCCGTCCGCCACCCGGCGGAGGGTCCGGTCAGCGGCGTCGTGGGTCCGATGATGAAAAACGCCTACAACGCCCGCATGAAGCTCACGGGACAGAACGGCCTCTCCGACTACGACGAGGGCTTCACGAACTTCCTCCTCGCGATGGAGCGAACCGCCGCCTCGTGAACCTCCAGGACCCGGCGCTCACCTTCGCCCTGGCCATCACGGCGGGCGTTGTGGCGCAGGCGCTGGCACGGCACGCGCGCGTTCCCGGCATCCTCGTCCTGCTCGCGGCGGGCATCCTCCTCGGCCCCGAGTTCGCGAACATCGTGCGGCCCGACACGCTGGGCGACGGTCTGAATCCCATCGTCGGGCTGGCGGTCGCGGTGATCCTCTTCGAGGGCGCGCTGCAACTCAATCTCGACCGACTGCGCCGCGAGGCGCTGACGATCCGCCGGCTGATCACGCTCGGCGCGCTGGTCACGATCGCCGGGGCCGCCGTCACGGCGATGCTCGCGCTGGGCTGGAGTCTCCGCATCGCCCTGCTGTTCGGGGCGCTCGTCTCGGTTACGGGGCCGACGGTGATCAACCCGCTCACGCGGCGCATCCGCCTGCGAACCAACCTGCGGACGATCCTCGAGGCGGAAGGCGTGCTCATCGACCCCATCGGCGCGATTCTCGCGGTCGTCGCGTTCGAACTGGCGCTCGCGTCGACGGCGGGGGACGTGGGGGCCGGCTTCCTCGGCCTCGTCACGCGCCTGGGCCTCGGCTCCCTCATCGGGGTGGCGGGAGGGTTCATCATCGGCGGACTGCTGAGGATGCGGCGCGCGATCCCCTCGGATCTCCGGAACATCTTCACGCTCGCATGCGTCCTCGCGCTCTACCAGGGCTCGCACGCCATCCTGCCCGAGAGCGGGATCATGACCGTCGCCATCGCCGGCCTCGTCGTCGGCAACATGGGACCCCGCCACGCGCGGGAACTCGTCGAGTTCAAGGAGCAACTCACGTTTCTGCTCGTCGGACTCCTCTTCGTCCTCCTGTCGGCGGCGGTGGATCTCGGCGACGTGTGGGCGCTCGGGGCGGGCGGGATCGTCACGGTGATCGTCCTCGTCGCCGTCGTCCGCCCCCTCTGCGTTCTCCTCTGCACCCGGGGCGCCGGCCTGAGCCGCAACGAGCAGGCGTTCCTCGCCTGGCTCGCTCCGCGCGGGATCGTCGCCTTCGCCGTCTCGTCGCTGTTCGCGGCGGAACTCGCACACAGCGGCATGGAGGTGGAAGGCAACCAGCTGCGCGCGATGGTGTTCCTCGTCATCGCCGTCACCGTCGTCGTCCTCGGCGGGACGGGCGGGCTCATGGCGCGCCTGCTGGGGGTACGGAAACCGTCCAACCACGGGTTCGCGATCGTCGGGGCGAATCCCATCGGACGCGCGCTGGCCCGAACCCTGCGCGCCGCCCGCGGCGGGGATGCCCCGATCGTTCTCATCGACACCAACCCGACGGAGACGGGAGCGGCGGAGCGCGACGGCTTCCGCGTCGTGCTCGGCAACGCGAACGAGCCGCGCGCGCTCCTGAAGGCGGGGGTCGAATCGCGCCGCGCCCTCGTCGCGCTCACGCCGAACGAGGGCGTGAACCTGCTCATCGCCAAGCGGGTCGAGGAGAGCTGCCCGGGCGTGAACCGTCTCGTGGCCATCGATCCGCTCACGCCGGGCGTCGGACCCGAGCAGGTCGACGAGAGCGGCGCCTCCGTGCTGTTCGGGCTCGGGGTCGACTACGAGCGCTGGGCGCACGAGTTCCGGCGAGACCGCGTGGAGATCGAACCTCTCCTCTTCGAGGGCCTCGCCGGGTTGCGCATCTCCCAGATCGAGGCGCTGGCCGACCGCCGGTTCCCCGCCCTCGCCCTCGTGCATCGCCGCGGGAGGCGCGAACAGCCGGTGTCGAGCGGCACGACGCTGAAGCCCGGGGACGTGGTCTGGTTCGGCTGGCTGCGCGAGCAGGCGGAACTCGCGGAATCGCGGCTCGCCCGGGCCGGCTTCCGCCGCCCGGACGCCGAACCGGCGGAGGGCGGCGGGGAGACGGCAAGAGAAGACGCCCCCGACGCCGGTGGCACCACGCCCGTCGACGGGCCAGATTCGGAGCGATGAAGATCCATACCGCTCGCCGTACGCACGGCTTCACGGAATCCGTCATCCGGATGATGACCCGGCTCTCGAACGAGCACGGGGCCATCAATCTCTCGCAGGGTTTCCCCGACTTCGAGTCGCCCGACACGTTGAAGATCGGCGCCGCGCGCGCGATCTACGACGACGTGAACCAGTACGCGATCACGTGGGGCGCGAAACGGTACCGCGACGCGCTCGCCGCGCGGTATCACGACTGGTACGGGCTCGACGTCGACCCGGAGGCGCACCTCACGATCACGTGCGGGGCGACCGAAGCGATGATGGCGGTGCTCCTGGCGATCGTGGACCCGGGAGAGGAAGTCATCGTCTTCGAGCCCTTCTACGAGAACTACGGGCCGGACACCACGCTCTGCGACGCGACCCCGGTGTTCGTGCCGCTGACCGCGGAGTGGCGCATCGACTTCGACCGCCTGCGGGCGGCGTTCAGCGACCGGACGCGCGCGATCATCGTGAACACTCCGAACAACCCCACGGGCCGCGTGTTCACCCGCGACGAACTCGAGAAGATCGCGATCCTGTGCCAGGAGTTCGACGCCTACGCGATCACCGACGAGGTGTACGAGCACATCCTCTACGACGGCGCGCGGCATATTCCGATGGCGACGCTCCCCGGCATGCGGGACCGAACGATCACGATCAGCGCCGCCTCGAAGACGTTCGCGGTCACGGGCTGGCGGATGGGGACGATCGTGGCGCACCCGGAGTTGTCGGACGCCATCCGCAAGGTCCACGACTTCCTCACCGTGGGGGCCGCCGCGCCGCTCCAGGAAGGCGTGGCCACCGGCCTCGAGATGCTTCCGCCGTCCTACTATGAAGGGCTCGCGGACGTGTACGGCGCCAAACGGGACCTCTTCTATCCCGCGCTCGTCGAGGCCGGGTTCCACTGCCGCAAGCCGGAGGGCGCGTACTACGTCCTCGCGGACTTCTCGGACCTCTCCGACCTTCCCGACGATGAATTCGCGTTCTGGCTCACGCGCACGGTCGGCGTGGCTCCCGTCCCGGGATCCAGCTTCTTCCACAACCCGGAGGATGGGCGCAGGCTCGTGCGGTTCGCGTTCTGCAAGACGGAGGCGCTGCTCGAACAGGCCGCCGAGCGACTCGTGACGGTCAGAGCGCGGGTTTGAAGCTCCCCTCGGTCGAGCGGCTCGCCGCCGCGGCGTGGGTGACGGCGCGGCGGTTCCCCGTCGTCCTGACCTGCGCCGTCGTCGCCGCCATCGCCGCGATGCGGGCGATCAACGCGGAAACGGCGCTCGAACTGCGGCTCGTCGCCACGGCCAGTCTCGGCCTGCCGCTGCTCACCGGGCTCACCCTGCTGGCGGAGCGGCGGAAGCTCCCCTGGCCGCGGCACTGGGCGCTGCGCGGACTCGGCGTGGCCGTGCTCGCCCTCTACTACTGGCAGTGGCCGAACTGGGGCGAGAACGTCGCCGGCCTCCGCCATTTTCACCTGACCGCGACCCTGCATCTGCTCGTCGCCTTCATCGCCTACGTGGGCGTCCGCGAGCCGAACGGCTTCTGGCACTTCAACCGCACGCTCTTCTTCCGGTTCGGCCTCGGCGCGATCTACACCGGCGTCCTCTTCGCCGGACTCTCCATCGCGATGTTCGGCATCGAGAACCTGTTCAACATCGACATCGCCGATGAAAACTACGGCCGGCTCTTCTTCTTCCTCGGCTTCGTCTTCCAGACGTGGTTCGTGCTCGCCGGCGTGCCGGACGATTTCGAGCAACTGGAACGCCGCGACGACTATCCGGCGGGCCTGCGCGTCTTCGCCCAGTACGTGCTCCTCCCGCTCGTCGCCGTATACCTGATCATCCTCACCGCCTACCTCGGACGCGTCGTGATCACGACGACGTGGCCCAGCGGGTGGATCGGCCTCCTCGTCTCCGCCCTCGCCGCCTTCGGCATCCTGTCGCTCCTCCTGGTGCATCCCCGCCGCGGCCGGGAAGGCCACGCGTGGATCGACACGTACGCCCGCATCTTCTGGATTCTCATCATCCCGTCCATCGTGATGCTCCTGCTCGCCATCGGGCAGCGCATCGAACAGTACGGGATCACCGAGCGCCGGTACCTGCTGCTCCTTCTCGGGGTCTGGCTGGCGGGCGCCGCCCTCTTCTACACGGTGACGCGGTCGCGCGAGATCAAGGGGATTCCCCTGACGCTGGCCGTCATCGGCGCCGTCACCTTCGTCGGTCCATGGTCCGCCTACGCCGTGGCCGAACGGAGCCAGGTGGGCCGGCTCGAGGATCTGCTGTCGACGCACGGAGTTCTGACGGATGGCCGCATCTCGCCGGCCGGCGTCGAGATCCCGCCCGAGGACTGGCAGCAGATCAACGACGTCCTGCTCTACCTGATTTCGTGGCACGGGACCTCCGCCATCGACGCGTGGTTCGAGGGCGGCGTGGCGACGGTGGATACGATCGGAGACGGAATGGCGGCCTCGCCGAGGGTCGCGGAGGCCGGACGCCGGGCGACGCTCATCGCGGACCACTTCGGGCTCGTGCCCTCGGAGGGGTTGCTCGCGGACCCCTTCGGGTTTGTCGACATCTCGCCGCCGGGGGGCCGGAACGCGGCCGTCGCCGTGTCCGGCTTCGAGCGGGCCGTCTTCGAGCGGAACCTCCTCGGGGGACGGTATCCGTTCGAGGGCGACTCCCTCACCTTCGAGGCCGCCGCGGACAGCCTCGGAACGACGATCCGGCTCGGCGGGGACGCACTGGCCACGGTGTCCTTCGCCGAACTCATCGCGCGCGCCGGGCGCTCCGGGACCACGACGGCGCCCGGGAGAGTGCAACTGCCGCCGGACTCCCTCCGGCTCGACATCTCCGCGGCGGACGTGACGGCTCGCATCCAGGTCACCTTGCTGCGGCTCTACGACAGCGACGGGGAGCTGCGGCCGACCCGCGTGACCGGCACGCTCCTCCTCGGGCCCGTCGAGGCTCCCCCACCGTAACCATCGGCCGCGGACGGCGGCGGACAACCTTTCGGATCGGGACCCGGTCGTATGGGTTGGAACCTGAGCCCGCGCCCGGGCGTACGTTAGAAGATCGCGGACACTCGACCTTCCCCCTGGAGCCCACGTGATGTTCATTCGAAGAGTCGCCGCCGCCTTCACCCTCTGGGCCCTCGCGATCTGTGTCTGGGCCGCCCTTTCCCACCTCGCGAGCGTGCCGGGGCCGGCGAAGGCGAGTACGGCGACTCTGGAGGGGATCGCGGAGCTCGTCGAACGGGCGGATCCGCCGGGCTCGCTCCGCGCCCCCCGGTTCGCCGCGGAGCAGTTGCGCCGCACCGCACACACTGCCGGGCGGATCAACGGAGGCATCGAGCGCGCCGTCGGGGCCTGGCTGGACCGCCTCGGGCACCGCGCGGCGCACGGTCCGGCCGACGTGGCCGTCTTCGACGATGGCCGCATCACGATCCGGATGGATGCGAGATCCAATGTGGCCGGGGCGCGGGTCGCGCGGGTGGAGGGACTCGGTGCGATGCGCATCGCCGCGCGAGCCCCGTCGCCGACGCGACACGGGGGACTCTGGATCGACCGGACCGTGAAGGCCCCGGCCGGGTCGTCCGAGGGGGACGTCAGGCTGCGCGCCGCGCGACACGGGGAGACGTTCGCCCTCAGGGCCGCAGAGACGGGATCCGCGCTCGATGAAGCGGAGGTCCGGTTGGATGTCGATGCCAACCTCGACCGGGAGAAGATCAAGAAACGGCTCGAGAAGCTGCTCGATCTGCTGGAGGATCTGCAGAAGTTCGAGGGCGGCCGGTAGCCCCCCCGTGACGCGCCGGGGCCGGCGGGCCGCGGCGGCCGGGATGCTGGCGGCGGCCTCGCTGGCGGGCGCCGTCCCTGCCGTATTCGCGCAGGACATGCATGCGGGCCACGCCGCCTCGCCCGAAGACGTCCGGCCGACCACGTCGACGGCAAGCATCCGGGTCGAGGATGACCCCGAACGCAAGGAACTCGCGGTCATCCTCGGGCCGATCGACCTCCCCGCCCGCTCATCCCATCACATGGCGCAACTGCCCGTGCAGGAAGGCGTCATCCCCTTCGACCTGACGATCCGCGGCTATCGCACGCACATCATCGACGGGGACGGCCAGCCGGTCCCGCGCGTCGTGCTGCACCACATGAATCTGCTCGACCCCGGGCGGCGGGAGCTGTTCCTGCCGATCATGCTGCGCGTCCTGGCGGCGAGCCATGAGACGCGGCCCGTGAGCTTCCCCGGATGGCTGTTCGGCATTCCGATGGAGGGCGGTTCGAGATTCCTCGCGCTCACCATGCTGCACAATCCGACGGAAGCGGACTACGAGGGCGTCACCGTCCACCTGACGCTCGAATACGAGCGCCTCGCCCGCCTGCCCGTCTACCCGGTTGCGCCGTTTCATCTCGACGCGATGTACCCCGAGGTCTCCGCGACGAAGGCCTGGGACCTTCCGCCCGGGCGGTCGGTCAAGACATGGGATGCGAGTCCCGCGATCCGCGGGCTCATCATCGGTCTCGGCGGTCATCTCCACGCGCACGCCTCGCGGCTCCGTTTCGAGAACCTGTCGACCGGCGAGGTGCTGTACGACATCCGGCCCAGGCTCGATGAGGATGGACACGTCGTGGAGATCCCGGCGCTCACGCACCGGGGGCGCGGCGTGGGCGTCCCCGTCGTCCCGCAGCACCGCTACCGGATCACCGTCGAGTACCGAAACCCGTTCGATTCGGCGATCGAGGACGGCGGCATGGGTTCCATCGCCGGCGCCTTCATCCCGCTGGAGGACTGGCCCGCCGCCGATCCCCGGGAGGCGTTATTCGCCGCCGACTACGCCTGGGTCCTCCGCAGCCAGATCGAACACGGGGCCGTCAGCTCCCCCGGCTGTACTCCGTGCGACCGCCGATGATCGTGTAGTCCACCACGGTCTCGAGGATCTCGTCGGCCGGAATCGTTAGGATGTCCCGGGACAGGACGGTGATGTCCGCCAGCTTCCCGACTTCGAGCGTCCCCTTGAGGTCTTCCTCGAACGCGGCGTACGCGTTGGCCCACGTATAGGAACGCAGCGCCTCCTCCCGCGTCATCGCCTGCTCCTCGAAGAAAGTGTCGCCACCCTCGATCACGCGCGTGACGGTGCAGTGGAAGCTCGCCAGGGGGTCCGCGTCCTCGACCGGGACATCCGTCCCGTTCGTCACGACGACTCCGGCCCGCATGAAGTCCCGCCACACGTAGGCGCCCGAGCGCGCCCGGCCCGGCCCGAGCCGGAGGACGACCCAGGGACCGTCGGAGCAGGCGTGGACGCCCTGCATGGAGGCGATGACCCCGAGTTCGGCGAAGCGCGGAATGTCCGCCGGATTGACATGCTGCGCGTGCTCGATCCTCCAGCGCAGGTCGCTCATCTCCGCGTGGTCCGCAAAGGTGCGCCCGTACAGGTCGAGCACCTCGCGGTTCGCGCGGTCGCCGATCGCGTGCGTATTGACCTGATAGCCCCGCTCGATCGCCAGCCGCGCGATGCGTTCGATCTCTTCGGGCGGCGTCGTCGGCAGGCCGATGGAGGATGGCATGTCCGCATAGGGCTCGAGCAGCCAGGCGCCGTGCGATCCGAGCGCCCCATCCGCGACCTGCTTGATCGACCGCACGGTGAGCCGGTCGCCCCCGTGTCCCACCATGTAGTACTCGTCCAGCCGCCCTTCGAGCGTCGCCATCCCGCCCTGCAGCATCACGTAGAGCCGCACGGGCAGTGCGCCCTCGTCCGCGAGCGTCCTCAGCAGGTCCACCGTCCCGAAGCCGGAGCCCGCGTCCTGGAAGCTCGTGACTCCCTTCCGAAGCAGTTCCTCGTTCGCGAGCCGTACCTGTTCGCGCGCCCGCGCCTCACGCTCGACCTCGGAGCGGTTCGCCTCCTCCTCGGCGAACGCCGCCCGCGCCAGGCGCTGCGCGGTCTCCCTCAGGACGCCGGTGGGCCGCCCCGTCTCGTCATGCACGATCTCGCCGCCCGGAGGGTTGGGCGTATCGGCGTCGATCCCGGCCAGTTCGAGCGCCCTCGCGTTCACGAACGAGGCGTGACCGCTCGCGTGCGTGAGAATGACCGGATTGGCGGGGCTCACCGCGCTGAGGCCGTCGTGGACCGGCTGCCCCTCGACCATGGGATCCGGCGCCTCGCTCCACTTCTCCTGGTGCCATCCCCTGCCGCTGATCCAGGCGCCCGGCTCCGCGCTCGAGGCCGCCTCGCCCACCAGGCTGACGATGTCATCCCAGGTGTCGGCGGTCGTCAGGTCGAGGATCATGCGTGCGTTCCCCAGGCCCATGAAATGACCGTGGCCTTCGATGAACCCCGGGATCGCGAGCCGGCCCCCAAGGTCGATCACTTCGGTGCCCTCCCCGATCCATCCGGAGACGTCGTCGTCCGCGCCGAGGGCTACGATCCGCCCCTCCCGCGACGCGAGCGCGCTGACCACTTCCCCGCCCTCGCCCGCCAGGGTCGCGATCTTCCCGTTGGTGAGGACGAGTTCGGCCACGCCCGCGGGCGGATCCGCGGCCGCCGCGCCACCTGCTTCCGCCGAATCCCCGGCGTCGGTCGCGCAGGCCGCGACGGCCAGAAGAAGAAACGGTCGGACGAAAACGGACGGAGCTTCGCGATGTCGAATCATGGCGTACCTGGCCTCGCTGTGAGCGGTTCGGCTCATCATAGCGGCCCGTCATTCGTGGCGCACAGGACTCGCGCGGGATCCGCCCTTTCGGCTACCCCGCCCGAGCCCGCGCGGGTACTTTCCGCCGACGCCCGCGGGGTCCCGGGCGCTCCTCGGATCTTCCGCAAACGAGGTAAGAGAGGACCGACGCAATGGGGATAAAGCGCAACGCAGGAAGGTGGGGAGCCGGCCTCGCGCTGGGTCTCGTGTGCGCCCTTCCCACGGCGGCCGAGGCCCAGATCGGCATCCTCGCGGGCTACAATCGCGACACGCTCGCGGAATTCCTGCCGGAGAACGGATTCGATCTGACGGATTTCACCGATGGGTATCACGTCGGGGTGTTCCTGAACGTCAATCTCGCGACCTTCTCCGTCCGGCCGGCGCTCATCTACCACCGCATGCCGGAACTCGTCGCGATGGCCGGCGACGAACAGGTCCGGTTCGACATCGACATGCTGGAAATCCCGCTGGACTTCCGCATCCGGCTCCCCCTGCCGGCCGTTCAGCCCTACGTGCTGGGCGGACCCGTCCTGACCTTCCCGTCCAGCACGTTTTCGGGCGTGGACGACCTCCTCACGGCGCGCCCGGTTCGTGCGGAATTCGGAGTCGGCCTCGAACTCGACGTCGGTTTCCGGCTCTGGCCCGAGGTGCGCTACGGATTCGGGATCGGCTCGCTGATGGAGTCCGGTGTCGCCATCGGGTCGCAGGTACTCCGGGGCGATGGAAAGCCGCGGCACGACGCCCTGACCCTCCGGCTGGGCATCAGCTTCTAGACGTCGGCGAGACGCAGCCACCGTAGTGTCGCTGTCCCCCCGGCGCGACGGGCCGGGGAGACGGGCCGGGGAGACGCGCCGGACTTGACCCTCCGACCGCACGTTCGCCATAATGCCTGCCAATACCGAATAGAAACCGAAATACATCAAGCGGGAGGCGATGCTCGGAGTTTCGGAGCCGCGACGCTCGATCCGGGGACGCGGAAGCGCACACAACCCGGCGAACCGCTTCCTCCCTCTCGCGGTCGAACGGGAGGCCTGGACGCTCGCGTCCGATCCGGATCCCGGGACGGAGATTCTCGAGGACCGCTCCCGCTCGATCATCTCCTACAACCACAGTCCCGACCTCGGTTTCGACGCCAGCCTGAACCCGTACCGCGGCTGCGAGACGGGATGTTCGTACTGCTACGCGCGACCCACGCACGAGTACCTCGGGCTCTCCGCGGGACTCGACTTCGAGAGCCGGATCCTGGCGAAGCCGGAGGCCCCGGCGCTGCTCAGACGCGAACTGGCGTCGCCGCGCTGGAAGCCGCAGGTGCTCGTGCTCAGCGGAGTAACGGACCCGTACCAGCCTGTGGAGCGCCGCCTCGGGATCACGCGCCGCTGCCTCGAGGTGCTGGCCGAAGCCCGGAACCCGGTCGGGATCGTGACCAAGCACCACCGCGTGACGCGGGACATCGACCTCCTGCGTGAACTCGCGCGCTACGATGCGGTGCGGGTCCAACTCTCCATCACGACGCTGGACCGCTCGTTGCAGCGAAAGATGGAGCCGCGGGCCTCTACCCCCGAGCGGCGGCTCGACGCAATCGCGCGGCTGGCGGATGCGGGCATCCCGGTGGGCGTGAACGTCGCGCCCGTGATTCCCGGACTCACGGACCATGAGATCCCGGCCATTCTGGCGGCGGCGGCGAAGGCGGGGGCGGGGCGGGCGATCTACATCATGCTTCGCCTTCCGTTCGGGGTCGCGGCCCTGTTCGAGGATTGGCTGCGACGCAACTGTCCGGACCGGGCACCGAAGGTGCTCAACCGCATGCGGTCGTTGAGAGGCGGGAGCCTCTATGCGTCGAGCTTCGGCGAGCGGATGCGCGGGCGCGGCCCGTTCGCCGAACAGGTCGCGCGGCTCTTCTCACTCGCGCGTGCGAAGCACGGGATCGAGCCGCGCGACTACGACCTGTCGGCGGAACACTTCCGGCCGCCGCGGGCCGGCCCCCAACTGGGCCTGTTCGACCAGACTAGTATGCCCCCCGCCGCCACCTCAGCGGACGCTCGTCCTCCAACTCGACGGTGAGCGTCTGCTCCACGCCGTCGCGGACGATGCGGAGCGACACCTCCCCCGGCTCGAGATCCGCGAGGGCCCGGCGCAGGTCGCTGGGGTCGTCGACGTCCTCGTCGCCGAGTCCGACGATCACGTCGCCCGCCCGCAGGCCGCCCTCCGCCGCCGGCGTGTCCTCGTGGACGGAGGTGACGAGGACGCCGCCCTCCACACCGAAGTACTCCGCCAGCTGGTCGCCCAGGCTCTGCGTGTTCGCGCCGAGTCGCGGCCGACCCGACAGGTAGAAGACGCGACTCAACCCCTCGGCCACGCCTTCCTGCGCCTCCCGAACCCGGACCTCCATTTCGCGCGCCCGCTCGGCAAGCTCCGCGGCGCGCGCCCTTTCCCGCGAAGCGTCAACCACGCGGCGCGAGAGGTCGATCTGCGGAGAAACGAACGTCATGCCACCGGTCCCCGAGAAGACGCCCATGCGCTCGGCAAGTTCGACGGACACGTCGCGCTCCGCTCCGTCGCGCAGCACGGTGAGGTCCACGACGCGCCCGGGCGGCGTTTCGCTCAGCAGCCGCCGAAGCTCCGCCACGCTCTCGACGCGCTCGCCGTACCAGGCCACGACCACGTCGCCCTCCTCGATGCCGGCTTCCGAAGCGGGTTCGCCGTCCATGACCCCGTCGATGTAGACACCGTACGGGCGCGACATCCCGAGGTTCGAGGCGCGCTCCCCGTCGACATCCAGGATCTGCACGCCGAGGTATGCGCCACCCCCGGAAAAGGCGATCCGGACCTGTTCGCGCCCCTCGTCCTCATCCTCCTCCTGGGCCGCGGCCGGCGCCAGGCCCGAGGACAGCCCGGCAACCAGCGCCAACGCAAGCCCGATGGCGAGCGAATCTCTCCAGTTCTTCATGTATCCTCCCTCGGGACCGTTCCCCCAGGTGGTGAATCGCGGCCTTCGTTTCGGCCTTCGTTTCCTGAGGGGTCGGACACTCCGGGGAGGGGGGTCGGTTGCCCGGGCTAGCGGTCCGGGGCGAAGAAGAGGGGGATGCCTCCCTCGGTCGGCGCGATGACCATGTTGTTGTTCCCCTCGCCGATCCGCCCGAGCATCTCCAGGTAGCGCCAGTACAGGTAGCGCTGGCCCGAGATGCCGGCGAGGCTCTCCGCGATGATGTCCTGCGCATCCCGGATTCCCTCGGCCTCGGCGCGCTGCTGGTTCGCCTGCTCGACCACGACCTGGGTCTGGTACTCCTCGGACTGCACCTGCTGCTCGCGCGACAGCTTGGCCTCGATCGCCTGGCGGATCGTCTCCGGCGGCACGACCTCGCGCACGAAGAAATCGGTGATCTCGAGGCCGCGCGGGTTGAGGCGGTCCGTCATCAGAGCCTCGATGCGGCCGGAGATGCCCGCCCGCGTGGTGGACAGGATGTCCGAAGCCTCGATCTCCGCGATCGCGTCCCGGATGGCGGAGCGATACGTGTTGTAGACGAACGAGGCGACGGCGTTCTCGTTCCCCACCGTGAGATAGAGGTGGACGGCGCTGTCCGCGTTGATGCGGTAGCGGTAGGCGGCGTCGACGGCGATCTGGAGCTGGTCCGAGGTGAGGGCGTCCAGGCGCTCGGCCTGTCCGCCGGCCGGGTACTGGACTTCGCGCAGCGGATAGTTCGTCCACGAGCGCAGGACGTTGTGGTACAGCCCCTGCGTGTACGGGCGGGGCGCCACGGCGCCCGTCACCGGGTTCCGCTTGACCGCCACCTCGTACTCGTCGACGCGGTTGAAGCCGAACACGAACAGGATGAGTACGAAGAGAACTCCGGCGACGGCGGCCACCGTGCCGATGCGAAGCGATTTCACTGATTGAGCCATTCTCGTCCTCCCAAAACCGAGACAGTGCCCGCGGGCGGCGAGGCCGCGCGGACGGTATCGTACGTGCGTTTGTAGCAAGATACGCGCCCGGTCGCGCCCGTCCCACCTCGCGGGCCGGACCGTACGTCCGCAACTACACTCCTGGCGGGAGGATCATTCGTGATTCGACAGATGTTTCGCGCGGCTCTGATGGCACCGGCGGTTGCGTGGGGCTGCTCGGCCCCCGCCCCCGATTACGATGTCCTCATCCGCGGGGGGACGGTCTACGACGGTTCCGGAGATCCGCCGCGCACGGCGGACGTGGCGATCGCCGGCGACACGATCGCGGGCATCGGAGACTTCGCCTCGGCCTCCGCCGGCACGACGATCGACGCGGCGGGGCTCGCGGTGTCCCCCGGTTTCATCAACATGCTCTCGTGGGCGACCGAATCGCTCATCGTCGACGGGCGTTCGCTGAGCGACATCCGCCAGGGCGTCACGCTCGAGGTGTTCGGCGAGGGCAACTCCATGGGACCGCTGAATCCGGAGATGAAGGCGGACATGCTCGCCCGTCAGGGTGACGTGCGCTTCGAAGTTCCGTGGACTTCGCTCGGCGAATACCTGGACCACCTCGTCGAACGCGGCGTCGCGACCAACGTGGCCTCGTACGTCGGGGCCACGACCGTGCGCGTGCACGAGATCGGCCACGAGGACCGGCCCCCGACGCCCGAGGAGCTCGGGCGGATGCAGGACCTCGTGCGGGACGCGATGCGCGAGGGTGCCGTCGGCGTCGGATCGTCCCTCATCTACGCGCCGGCCTTCTACGCCGACACCGATGAACTCATCGCCCTCGCGAGCGCGGCCGGAGAGTTCGGCGGCGGCTACATCTCCCACCTGCGGAGCGAGGGGAACCGGCTCATCGAGTCCGTGGACGAACTGATCGCGATCGCCCGGGAAGCCGGCGTGCGGGCGGAGATCTACCACCTGAAGGCCGCCGGAAGCGACAACTGGGCGAAGCTGGACGAGGTCATCGAGCGCGTGGAGCGGGCCCGCGAGGAGGGACTCGAGATCACGGCCGACATGTACACCTACACGGCCGGCTCGACGGGGCTCGACGCGGCGATGCCGCCGTGGATTCACGAGGGCGGGCACGCGGCGATGATCGAGCGGCTCCGCGACCCCGAGACCCGCGAGCGCATCGCGGCGGAGATGCGGACGCCCACGGACGAGTGGGAGAACCTGCTGCTCGCGGCCGGCTCCCCCGACCGCGCCCTCCTCGTCGGCTTCCGGCAGGATTCCCTCAAGTATCTCACGGGCCGGACGCTCGCCGACGTGGCGGAGTCGCGGGGCACGGGCATCGAGGAGACCGCGATGGACCTCGTCGTGCAGGACGACAGCCGCGTGGGGACGGTCTATTTCATGATGTCCGAGGACAACGTGCGGCGTCAGATCGCGATTCCGTGGGTGAGCTACGGATCCGACGCGGGATCGCTCGCCCCCGAGGAACCCTTCGTGCGCTCGAGCACGCACCCGCGCGCCTACGGCAACTTCGCGCGGCTCCTCGGCCGGTACGTGCGCGACGCAGGCATCATCCCGCTGGAGGAGGCGATCCGGAAACTCACGTCGCTGCCGGCCGCCAACCTCAGGCTGGAAGGGCGCGGCCGGCTCGCGCCCGGGTATTTCGCCGACGTCGTGATCTTCGATCCCGCCACGATCGCGGATCACGCGACGTTCGAGGATCCCCACCAGCTCGCGACGGGCGTGCGCGACGTGTTCGTGAACGGCGTGCAGGTCCTGTCGGGCGAGGAGCCGACGGGCGCCACGCCCGGGCGCGTGGTCCGGGGCCCCGGCTGGGAGGGCCCCTCCCGCTGACCTCTCCGCGCAGTGTTGACCAGGGTATAGCAGGGCTTATATAGTATACTATATCGTTACTGATATAGCGAACCCTGGACGGCCCCATGAGCCTCGATCACATCCTTCTCGGCCTGCTGCGGGAGCCGGCGAGCGGGTATGACCTGAAGGACGCCTTCAGCGAGACCGTCGCGCACTTCTGGTCGGCCGAACTCAGCCAGATCTACCCCACCCTCAAGCGCCTCGAAGAGCGGGGGCTGCTCCGAAGCCGGCTCGAACCTTCCCCGAAGGGACCGGACCGCCGCGTCTACACGTTGACCGGGGAGGGGCGGGCGGAACTGCGGCGCTGGGTGCGCAGCGGGCCGGTGGTCGGAGTCGAACGGTTCGCCTACCTCGCGCAGCTCTACTTCATGAGCGCGGCCGACGACCTCCGCGAGACGCGTGCCTTCATGGTGGACCTGCGCGACCATCTCGCGGGCCGGCTCGCGGAACTGCGGGCGATCGAACGGAGGATCCTCGCGGCTCACGGTGACCGGCCGGAGCGGTACAGCGACGACGGGTTTCACCGCTTCGCGACGCTGCGCATGGGCATCGATTCCATCGGTGCGAAGGTGACCTGGTGCGACCTGACCCTGGCGGCCATCGACCGGCGGCTCGCCTCCCCACCGGAAGACGCGTCATGATCCCGCTGCTCGCAGCTCTCCTCCCGATACATGTGGCGGCCGGCTTCCTCGGTCTCGTCGCGTTCTGGATCCCGGTGTTCGCCCGCAAGGGTGGCCGGGCGCACGTGCGGGCCGGGCTCGTCTACACGTGGTGCGCCTACGTGGTGACGCTGTCGGCGGTCGTTCTGGCGGCGGGACGGTTCGCGTCCCAGCTGAGTCAGGGTATCGGCGTGGCGGAACGGCCCGACCTGTACGGCCTCCCCCTGTTTCTCGGCTACCTCGGCGTGACGACGTTCGCGGCGGTGCGCCAGGCGATGCGGGCCGTGGCCACACGACGGGTGCCGGAAACGCTGCGGACGCCGTTCCACGAAGTCCTCGCCTGGGCATCCATCGCGGGGAGCGTCACCGTCATCGCGTTCGCGCTCGGGCTGTGGTCCAGCGTCTCGCCGATCCTGCTGGGGTTGAGTCCGATCGGCCTCCTCACGGGGTCGCGCATGCTGCAACTCATGAGAAAGCCCGGCCAGGAGCCGATGGGCTGGTTCTACAGCCACATGGCGTCGATGCTGGCGGGTGGCATCGCGTTCCACACCGCGTTCGCCGTCTTCGGCGCGCCGCGCCTGTGGGACTACGCGATCGCGGGACCGTTCGCCCTCGTGCCGTGGCTGCTCCCAACCGCGGTCGGCGTTCCGGCCATCGTCCTCTGGACCCGGCGCTATCGGCGGAAATTCACCTCGACGTCATGACGCCACGCGCCCGGCGCCGGTGTCGCCCGGAGCTAGTTTCCGCGGGCGCCGCCGTCGAAGGCGCGGCTGTCGGAGGCGCCCCAACGGAGTCCCGTGTCCCAGTCGATGTAGATCCCCATCGCCTGCCCCTGTCCGCCCCGGGTCCGCGTCACGTGTCCCATGCCTTCGTAGAGGCGCTTCGTGTCGGGCGAGAAGCCCCACTCCTCGAACGAGGTCACGTCGGGCAGCCACTGATGGTGGATGCGGGGCGACTCGATGGCCCGGCCGAACTGCGACCCGGTCATCCCGTGGTCGACGACGTTGAGCACGACCTGCAGCGTGGTGTTGATGATCGTCCGCCCCCCCGGACTCCCGATCGCGAGCACCGGCCGGCCATCCCGCGCGACGATCGTCGGCGTCATGCTGGACAGCGGCTGCTTCTCGGGCGCCACGAGATTGGGCGGCGTCCCGATCGTGCCGCGTGAATTCGTGCGGCCCGGGACCGCGTTGAAGTCGCCGAGTTCGTTGTTCAGCAGAAAACCCGCGCCGGGGACGACGATGCTCGACCCGTAGCCGAACTCGAGCGTGTAGGTGACCGAGACCGCGTTCCCCTCGGAATCCACGACGGAGTAGTGGGTCGTCTCCTCGCTCGCCTGGAGGAAGGCCCCGTTGAAGGCCGCCGAATCGCTCCTCGAGGCCCTCTCCATGTCGATGCTCGCCCGCAGGCGACCGGCGTATTCCTTGGAGGTCAGACGTTCGATCGGCATGTCGGGATTGAACTTCGGGTCTCCGAGGTGGAGCGCCCGGTCCGCGTAGGAGCGCCGCATCGATTCGGTGAGAAGGTGCAGGTAGAGCGCCGAGTTGTGTCCGATCTCGGCGAGGTCGTACCCCTCGAGGATGTTGAGCATCTCCACGAGCCCGGTGCCGCCGGAACTCGGCGGCGGCATCGAATAGACGTCGTAGCCCCGGTATGTCCCGTGGATCGGAGTCAACTCGTCCGCCTCGTAGCGCGCCAGATCCTCCTCCGTGATCAGCCCTCCGTGCTCGGCCATGAAGTCGGCCAGCAGTTTCGCCGTCTTGCCGCGGTAGAAGCCGTCGTGCCCGTCGCTCTGGATGCGGCGCAGCGTCTCGGCCAGGTCCGGCTGCCGGAAGGTCTCCCCCGGCTCGTACATGCGAACGCCGTCCTTGAGGAAGGCCGCGCGGGTCGCGTCATAGAGCGGCCCCGCCCGGCCGGGCAGGGAGCGGAGCCAGTTCTGCATCGCCCACGTGGAGGGCATGCCGTCTTCGGCCAGCCGGATCGCGGGCTCGACGAGATCCGCCCACGGCAGTCGGCCCAGGCGCTGGTGCGCCTTCCACATCCCGGCCACGGTGCCGGGCACGCCGATGGCGAGCAGGCCGATGTGGTTCGAGTTGTCCCGGACTTCGCCGTCCGGGCCCAGGTACATGCGCTCCGTCGCCGCGAGCGCCGCCTTCTCGCGGAAATTGAACGTCGTCACTTCCCCGTCCGCCCCGTGATACACGAGGAACCCGCCGCCCCCCACGTTGCCGGCCGAGGGCAGGGTCACGGCGAGGGCGAAGGCCGTGGCGACGGCGGCATCGACCGCGTTCCCGCCCTTGTCGAGGATCTCCCGGCCCGCTTCCGAGCCGAGGTAATGGCTGCTCACGACCATGCCTCCCCGCGACGGCGCCGCCATGCGACCCGACTGGGCCGCGAGCGGCGCGAGGACGACCATGGTGCTGAACACGCAAAGGGCGAGGGTTCGGGCGGCAAACGCGTGCTTCCGGGGCATGAGGGCGCCTCCTCTACGGGTTTCGCGGGGAATGTCCGGCGACCGCGCGCAATGTCGGACGGCTGCGCGCGGTCGGAAAGAGTAGGCGATCAGTTCGAAGGCGGCACGAGCGCGACCGCGCGCAGGGGGCCGCCCGATCCGCCCGAGACCTTCATCGGCAGGGCGATGACGGTCGCGCCGCGGGCCGGAAGCCGGTCGAGGTTCGTGAGATTCTCGAGGCCGGGCGCGTTCGCCGCGGCGACGATCCGGTGGACGATGAAGTCGGTGGATGCCCCGTAGTCGATGGAAGCCACGTCGGCGCCGAGGGCCGCGGCCCCGCGCTCCTCGACGAGGAGACGCGCGGCGGCCTCGCCGTAGCTCGGGAAGTGGAGTTGCGAGGCATCGCCGGGCGTGTCGTCGCCGAGGTACGAGAGGGCGTCGGGCCAGCGGGCGCTCCACCCCGTCCGAAGGAGGACGATGCTCCCGGGCTCGATCGGACCGTGCTCCGCCTCGTGCGCCTCCACATCGGCGACGGTCAGCCGGTAGTCGGCGTCCGCGGCCGCCTGGGCGGTCACATCGATCACCGCCGCCGGGCCGATGAGCCGCCTGAGCGGGATCGACGCGACGTCGGGCCCTCCCTCGAGGAAATGGATGGGGGCATCGATGTGGGTGCCGCCGTGTTCGGCCGTGGCCAGGGAGTAGGCGGAGTAGAAGTAGCCGCCTTCGGTCTCGCCGAAGGCCAACTCGTGCAGCGCGAACCCGGCGGTGTCCGTCGGCCAGTAGACCGTCTCATCGCCGAAGGCGTGGCTGAGGTCGACGAGGTCGTAGCCCTCCAGGTCTAGCGGTCCCGGAGCTTCGTCGCCCGCGTCCTCCGCGGCGGCCGGCGTGTCGCCGGGCGTCTCCACCCACACCGAACAGGCCACCGCCGCGCCCGCGACGAGGGCGGCGGCCGCCGCGCGCGAAAGCTCCGAAATCGCCATGACTCTTCTCCCTTCTCTCCTGAAAGTGGCGACTCGCGGTTGACGAAGCGAGATTCGCCCATGCGCAAGATCACTCGGGGCCTCCTCGTCGTATTCCTTGCGTCCCTCGGGTATGGGGCCCTGCCGATCTTCGCCAAGCTCGCACTCGCGGAGGGCGTCGAGGTGCTGCCGCTGCTGGCCTGGCGCTTCCTGCTCGGGAGCGGGTTGCTGTGGATCTTCGTGGTCGCCACCGGGCGGCCCCGGCCCCCACGGGGACGACTGCCCGGCCTTGTCCTGCTCGGTCTGCTGTACGCATTCAATGCGGCGTGCTACATGCTGGGGCTCGACCGCCTGCCGGCCTCGGTCGCGACGCTCGTCCTGTTCAGCTATCCGGCGATGACCGTACTCCTGGCGCGGTTCTGGGTCGGCGAACGGCTGACCCCGCGCCGCATCGCCGCGCTGGCGCTCACGACCGCCGGGTGCGCGCTGACCGTCGGCACCGGATTCGGAGGGGGCGATCCGCTGGGCGTGGGACTCATCGTGCTCGCGGTCGTGTTCCTGGCCCTGTGGATCGTGAGGAGCCACGGGGTCTTCGCCGGGTTGCCGCCCATCTCCGCCACGGCCACGGCGCTGACGTCCACCGCCATCGCGATCTCGGCAGCCGGTCTGGCCACGGGGGGCATCGGCGTGCCGCTCGCGCCCGCGCCGCTGCTCCTCCTGGGCGCGATCGGCCTCTTCTCGACCGCCGTCCCCATCACGGCGTTCCTCATCGGGATCCAGTGGATCGGGCCAGGCCGGGCGGCGACCGCCGCCACCATGGAGCCCGCCGTGACGCTCGCGCTCGCCGCCGCCGTGCTCGGCGACCGCCTCTCGGTCGGACAGTGGCTCGGCGCCGCGCTCATCCTCGCCGGAGTCCTCTCGCTCCGGCTGGAGCCTCGCTCGGACATCCCGTCGGACATCGCCGATGGCCACCCCTGATGCACGGACGGCGGGCGGCACTCCAACCTTTCGCGCAAAGGGCGCGTCTCAAGATCGACACAGGAACGCGGACCAGGACGTGATCGAACCGAACGGCAAATCCCGGGAGCACGGATCGGACGCGCGGGCGGAGGGGCAGCCTTCCGCCGGCGTCGAGGCGGACGTGCGGGCGGCGACGTTCGGGGATGCCGAGGCGTTCGAGCGCCTCTACCGCGCCCACGTGTCGCGGGTCTATGGACTCGCGTGCCGAATGGCCGGGAGCGAACGGGCGGACGAACTCACGCAGGATGTTTTCGTTCGAGCGTGGGAGAAGCTCGGGACGTTCCGCGGCGAATCGGCCTTCAGTTCGTGGCTGTACCGGCTGGCGGTGAACCTCCTGTGCAGCCGGCTGCGAGCGCTGAAGCTGCAACGGGAACGGGAGATGGCGAACGAGATTCCACTGGCGGTGGCCCGGGCGCGGCACGACAGCATCGAGATCCGCCTCGACTTCGAGGTCGCGCTCGAACGGCTCCCGGATGGGGCGCGCGAGGTCTTCGTGCTGCACGACGTCGAGGGCTACAAGCACCGCGAGATCGCCGAGCAGTTGGACATCACGGCCGGCACGTCCAAGTCCCAGCTGCACCGGGCGCGGATGATTCTGAGACGGCACCTGGAGAGGTAGTTGAACCGATGACAGATCGAGAACAGCGGAAGGATCGCTTTCGGGACCGTCTTTCGGAGTACCTCGACGGCAGCCTCGGCGCCGAGGAGGAGGTCCTGATCGAGCGGCACCTGGAGCGGTGCGAGGACTGCGCCCGGACGCTCGCCGAACTCGAGGCCGTGGTGGACCGGGCCGCGAGCCTCGGACCGCGCGAACCGGGCGAGGACCTCTGGCCCGAAATCGCGGCGCGGATCGGCGTCCGGCCCGCCGGGCTCGCGGGCGTGGCGCCCGACACCTCCGAAGCGCCGGCCCGGCGCCGGCCATCCGCCAGCCGCATCGCGCGTTTCGCGCCGCAACTCGCGGCCGGCATCGCGCTGGCGTGGCTCTCCGGGGCGCTCGTGTGGACGGCCGTGACGCGGGACGACATCGCCGGGATCCCGGGCACGGCGGGCACCTCCTCGGGATTCGGCGCTCCGTCGCTCCTGCCGCCGGCCGTGCAAAGCGCCTCGACGCTGCAAGACGAAGGATCGAGCGCCGAGGAATACGCCCGCCTGATCGCTGAACTCGAACGCGTGCTGTTCGACTCGGAGCGGCCGCTGCCGCCGGAGACCGTGGCGCGCATCCGCCGCGCGCTCGTGACGATCGACCGCGCCATCGAGGACGCCCGCGCGGCGCTGCTCGAACTGCCCGATGATCCCTACATCCAGCAACACATGGAGAACACGATGCGACGCAAGTCGGAGTTCCTTGCCCAGGCCGTTCAACTCGCGGCGACCGACTGATGGTCCCGGCGACGGTGGTCCTGGCCGTTCTCGCAGCGACGAGCCCCGGAGCGCGCGACACGACGTTCGTGGTGCCCGAGGGCGTGCGCATCGAGATCGAACACCGAGAGGGAGACATCCGCGTGATGGGCGCGGCCAGCCGCGAGGCGCGGGTCGTGCTCGACGACGATGACGGCCGGATTCGCGTGCAATCCTCGGGCGGCACGATCCGGCTCGGCGCCAGCCCGAGCGGCGACGGCGCGGACCTCCTCATCTACCTCCCCGAGGATGTCGACGTGAGCGTGGTCGGACACGAGGGCGACGTCACGGTCGCCGGCGTCGTCCGCGGCGCGGTGGCCGTGAGAACCGCCGACGGAGACGTGGAGATCGACGGGGCCGCCAGCGTCAGCGTCGCCACGCTGGACGGCTCCGTGACGGTGTCGAACACCGGAGCCGCGACGGTCAGCGTGACGGACGGCGACGTGTGGCTCGATCAGGTCGCGGGAGCGATGAGCATCAGCGGCATCGACGCCGACATCATTGTCACGAACGCCGACACGCGCGCCATCTCGGTCGCCACGGTGGACGGCGACGTCTGGTACGACGGCGCCCTTCACGGCGACGGCAGCTACTCGCTCAGCACTCACGACGGCGATGTAACGTTCGCCGTCCCGGAGAACGCCGGCGCCCGCATCTCCGTGTCCACCTTCGACGGAGAACTCGTCCCATCGTTCCCCGTCCAGTTCCAGGGAGGCAGCGTGCGGGGAGGAGAGTTCACGGTCGGCGACGGCTCGGCCGCGGTGACGCTGAAGTCGTTCGACGGAGACATCCTCCTCGTTCGCCCGGGGGAGCGTACCCCCGACCTCGACAGTGAGGAACCCACGAAATAGCTACGAACCCACGAAATCGGGAGCAGCGTGATGCGGAATACAGTGCGACAACTCGCCGCGGCGGCGGCATGGCTGGTGTGCCTGGGGGCGGCGGAAGCGCGGGCCCAGGACTTCGAATGGCAGGGGTCCGTCGATCCCGGAGACGCGATTGCGATCCGGGGCGTGAACGGCTCCGTCACGGCGAGCGCGGCGAGCGGCGGCCAGGTCCGCGTGCGGGCCACGAAGGAGTGGGACGACGACGATCCGGACTCGGTCCGCATCGAGGTCGTCGAGGACCGGCGCGGCGTCCTCATCTGCGCCGTCTACCCGTCGAGGCGCGGGCGCGACCCGAACCGGTGCGGGCGGGAAGGCGACTACGAGATGAACGTCCGCGACAACGATGTGAAGGTCCACTTCACCGTCGAGGTCCCACCTGGCGTCGACCTGGAGGCGCGAACCGTCAACGGGGAGATCGAAGCGCAGGGAATCTCTGACGAAGTCGAGGCGCGAACCGTCAACGGGGGCATCTCGGTCGTGGGGGCGGGGGCGGTGTCCGCAACCACGGTCAACGGTTCGATCGAGGCGCGGCTGGCGAGTCAGCCCTCGGACGATCTCAGTTTCATCACGGTAAACGGAGGAATCCGCCTCGTCCTGCCCGATGGGATCGATGCGGACGTCTCAATCCGGACGGTCAACGGAGCAATTGACACGGAGTTCCCGCTCACGATCCGCGGGCGCTGGGGACCGAAGTCGGCCTCCGGCGAGATCGGCGCGGGAGGACCGGAAATCGAGTTGGGCACGGTCAACGGCGGCATCACCCTCGTCCGCGGAGGCTGACGCTACCGGCGGGCGTCCGACGCGACGCCGAGTCCCGGCTCAGCCGAGCGTTGGGGCGAACGTCGGGGCGCGGCGCTCGTTCGTGGCCTGCTCGTAGGCGTAGGCGATCCGCAGCAGCGTGGGCTCGGTCCAGGCGGGGCCGAAGAACGAGACGCCCGTCGGGAGACCGCGCACAAATCCCATCGGCACCGTGATGTCCGGGTAGCCGGCGATCGCGGCGGGCGCGGCCGACGATCCCCCATCGAGCCGGTCCCCCTTGATGTGGTCGGTCGGCCACGGGAGGTCGCGCGTCGGCGCGACGATCGCATCCAGGTCGTGCTCGCGCGCCAGGCGGTCGATCCCATCCTCCCGGTTCGCGCGCTGAATGGTGGCGACAGCGTTCAGGTATTCGGGGTCCGTGAGCGGCCCGCGCGCCTGGGACGCGATCAGGCGTTCCTGGCCGAAGTGCGGCATCTCCCGGTCGGCGTTCCGCTCGTTGAACTCGATGACCTCCGCCAGGCTCTTCACCGGGGCGTCCGGACCCAGCCCGGCCAGGTAGGCGTTCAGGTCGGCCTTGAACTCGTATTCGAGCAGGACGAGTGAGAGCGGGTCGTTCCACGCCGCCGCGTCCATGTTGGCGGGGTCGATGATGACCGCCCCCTCGGCCCGCATCGCCTCGACGGCCTCGTCGAACAGCGCCAGCACGCGCGGGTCGAAGCCGGGGAAGCTGCGCACGACCCCGATGCGAGCGCCCTCAAGCCCCACCGGATCGAGGAACTGCGTGTAATCGGTGTGCGCGCGTCCCTCGCTTGCCGCGGTGGCGGGATCTCGCGGGTCCACGCCCGTGCAGGCCCCGAGCAGGGCGGCCGCGTCGCGGACCGTCCGGCACATGGGTCCCGCCGTGTCCTGTGAATGGGAGATGGGGATGACCCCGGACCGGCTCCAGAGCCCGACGGTCGGCTTGATGCCCACGATGCCGTTGCTCGAGGAGGGACACATGATGGAACCGCCCGTCTCCGTCCCCACCGTGAGCGCGCACAGGTTCGCCGACGCCGCGGCGCCGGAGCCGGAACTCGAGCCGCACGGGTTGCGGTCGAGCGCGTAGGGGTTCCGGCACTGCCCCCCGCGCGCGCTCCAGCCGGACGTCGCACGCACACCCCGGAAGTACGCCCACTCGCTGAGGTTCGCCTTGGCGAGGATGACGGCCCCCGCCTCGCGCAGCCGGGCAGCCACGAACGAGTCCTGCGGGGGGATCGAGCCTTCCAGCGCGAGCGAACCCGCCGTCGTCGTCATCCGGTCGTGCGTGTCGATGTTGTCCTTGAGCGCGACGGGGATGCCGTGCAGCGGCCCGCGCACGTTCCCGGCCGCCCGCTCGGCGTCCAGTTCATCGGCGATCGCGAGCGCGTCGGGGTTCGTCTCGATAATCGAGCGGAGTTCGGGCCCCTGCCCGTCCAGCGCCTCGATGCGTGCGAGGTACAGTTCCGCGATTGAGCGGGCCGTGCGCTCGCCCGACGCCATGCTCGCCTGGAGCTGTTCGACCGTCGCCTCGTCCAGCTCGAACGGCGGCACGGCCGCAGCGCCGTCCGCGTCGCCGGCGGCAGGACCGTCGGACCCTCCTTCCGGCGCGCAGCCCGAGGCCGCGGCCACCACGCCGAGTCCGCCGGCAACGCTGGCTCCGATGAAGCCGCGACGGTCTATCATGGCGCGTCGTCCGTGATGATGAGCATGCCGAGGCCGCGCAGCGTCTCGTTGAGCGCCGCGACGTCCGTCCTCACCAGTTCCTCGAGTTCGGCCAGGTGCGCCTCGAGCTGCTCGCGCAGCAGCGCCTTCACCTCCACCTGCTGGTCCGTGGGGCGGAAGTCCGCGATCGCCAGCGCGCCGACGAGGTAACCGAGCTTCTGGAGGAGCCGCGCCTCGAACCGCACCCCGTCCTGGCCCTGACCCGTGAGGCGCAGGTCGACCATCGTCTCCTGCAGGTCGATGAGCTTCTGCCGCAGGTCCTCGACCGACGCGGAGAGATCCTCGTCCTCCGCGAACCGGGACAGCGTCCCGAGCTGGACGCGCATCGCCTCCACGCGGTGCACGGCCTCGCCCGCCCGCACGACGTCCTCCCGCACCTCGCGGATGAACGCGAGCTGCTCGGCGATGTCCGCCTCCGTCCCCGCGGAATGCGGGTCCTTCAGCACCGTGAGCGGCTGCTCGTGCGTCGCCCCGTCCACCGTGAGCCGCACCGTGTACTGTCCCGGCGGCATCAGCACCGAGATCTGCGCCCCGCCCGGCGCCGGCCGCCCTTCTTCCCCGACCTCGATGTGCTCGGCGTACCTGGGCGAAGTGAGCATCCGTATCGGATCGTTGGTCTCGTCCCTCAGGTCCCAGTGGATCCGGTTCACGCCCGCGCGGTTCGGCGCCTCCAGCGTGCGCACGACCGTCCCCCCACCGTCGAGGATCTCGATCGTCGGCGCCTCGGAGGCCGCCGCCGCGAGCCAGTAGTTGATCGAGGCCCCGTACTCCGGATCCTCTCCGATCGTGGGATCGTCATAGGGGATCGAGGGGGGCGTGATCGGCCGGAAGCGGTACGCGTCGCGCGGCGCGAACAGGTGCGAGGCCGAGGCCATCACCTCCGGCGTCAACTGCTGGATCGGCGACAGGTCGTCGAAGATCCAGAACCCGCGCCCGTACGTGCCCACGACGAGATCGTTGAAGTGCTCCTGGATCACGATCCCCGACACGGGCGCCGCCGGCAGGTTGTTCTGCAGCGGCTGCCAGTCGTCCCCGTCGTTGAAGGAGACGTAGATCGCGTTCTCCGTCCCCACGTAGAGGAGTCCCGACCGCACCGGGTCCTCGATGATGATCTTCGTGTAGCTCAGCATGCTGGGCGGGATGCCGTCGACGATCTTCTCCCACGAGGCGCCGAAGTCGCGTGTCCGGTAGACGTGCGGGTCGCGGATGTTCACCTGGTGGCCGTCCGCCGCGATGTAGGCGGTGCCTGCGTCGTAGCGCGAGGGCGCGATGCTGCGCACGGCGATCCACTCCGGCAGCCCGTCGACGTTGCCCGTGACGTCCGTCCAGTTCTCCCCGCCGTCACGCGTGATGTGGAGCTTGCCGTCGTTCGTGCCGGCCCAGATGAGGCCCGCCTCGATGGGCGACTCCGCGATCCCGAACACGGTGCCCGCGTACTCGACCCCGATGTTGTCGCCCGTGAGCCCGCCCGAGAGCCCCATCCGGCTACGGTCGTTCAGCGTCAGGTCCGGGCTGATCACCTCCCAGCTCTGCCCGCGGTTCCGGGTGCGGTGTACGTGCTGGCTCCCCACGTAGACCGTCTCGTTGTCGTGCGGGGAGATGTGGACCGGGGCGTCCCAGATGAAGCGGTAGCGGACGCCGGAGGCCGGCCCGCGGCTCTGCTCGGGCCATACCTCGACGGCGCGGTACTGCCGCCGCTCCTCTTCGTAGCGGACGACGATCCCCCCCACCATTCCCGACCCCGAGGCCGAGGACCACACGATGTTCGGATCGGTCGGGTCCGGGGTGGCGAAGCCGCTCTCGCCGCCCCCGACGTGGTGCCACATGCCGCGCGGGATGTGGTTGATGCCCCGCACGCCGAGGATCCGGCTGTTGCTGGGGCCGCGATAGGTCGGCTCGTCCTGCTTGTTCCCGAGCACGTTGTAGGGGACCGCGTTGTCCACCGTCACGTGGTACATCTGCGCGTTCGTGAGCCGCTGCCGGAACCACGTTCTGGTGCGGTTGATCGAAATCGAGAGGCCCTGGTCGTGCGCCACGATCATGCGGTCCGGGTTCGTGGGGTCGATCCACATGTCGTGGTGGTCGCCGCCGGGCGCCCGCGGGCGCGGCGTCACGTCCAGCGTGCGCCCTCCGTCCGTCGACACCGTGAAGGAGGCGGTGAGGAAGTAGGCCTCGTCCTCGTCATCGGGCGAGATCACGACGCGCGAGTAGTAGTGCGGCCGCCCCATCGCGTTCCGGTTGCGGGTGATGAGCGACCACGTGCGGCCCCCGTCCTCCGAGCGCCACAACTGGCCGTCCTCGGTGGGCTCGCCGTCCCACGGAATCCCGTCCCCCGTCTCCAGCATCGCATAGACCCGCTGCGGGTTCGATGGCGCGACCGCCACGGCCACCTTGCCCACCGGCTTCTTCGGCAGGCCGATCGTGTTGTCCGGTCCGTTCAGCTTCTCCCACGTGTCCCCGCCGTCGCGCGACACGTGCAGGCCCCCGCCCGGACCGCCGCTCGTCCGCCCCCAGGTGTGGATCTCGAGCTGCCACGTGCCGGCGAAGAGGATGCGCGGGTTCGACGGGTCCATCGCGATATCCGAGCACCCCGTGTCCTCGTCGATGAAGAGGACGTGCTCCCAGCTCTCTCCGCCATCGGTGGTGCGGTAGACGCCCCGCTCCGGCTGCGGCCCGTAGGAATGGCCCAGCGCGCAGACGTAGACGATGTCCGGGTTTGCGGGATGGATGACGAGGCGCGGGATCCTTCCGGTGGGTTCGAGTCCCATGAGGGTCCACGTCTCCCCCGCGTCCGTCGACTTGTAGACGCCCTGCCCGACGGAGATGTGGCTGCGGATCTTCCCCTCCCCCGTCCCCGTCCAGACGATGTTGGGATCCGTGGGAGAGACGGCGAGCGAGCCGATCGACTGCACCGGCTGGTCGTCGAACATCTCGTCCCAGTTCACCCCGCCGTCCGTCGTCTTGTAGATCCCGCCCGAGGCCGCGCCCACGTAGTAGGTGTACGGCTGGCCGGGAATCCCCGCCGCCGCGCTGAAGCGGTTCCCCTCCGGGCCGATGTTCCGCCACCGAAGCGTCTCGTAGGCGGCCGGATCGGGAGCGGCCTGCGCCGCCAGCGGCGCGACGGCCGGAAGTGAGAGGATGAGAAGCGCGAAGAACGCGCAGAAGGGTCGGACGCGCATGTGGTGCCTCGCCGGGTTGAGTAGGACGGATGCCGGAAAATTGCCGGGAAAACACGGTGCGCCGGGGGAGCCCGGCTGACAAGACCTGTCGGCCCCGCGCGGCAATGGGCGTTGAGAGCGGGATGATGAAGCCGGCGATCATAGGCGCGGACTTGGAGACGACTCCCGCCCGGAGCTATGATGTGCCGACTATGCCGCTTCCCTCAATCACCTGGCAGGACGTCCAGCAGATGCCGGACGACGGCAATCGCTATGAGGCGATCGAGGGCGACATCTACATGACCCCCGCCCCGTCGATCCGTCACCATCGCCTGACGAGGGCGCTCTACGAAGTCCTCAAACCCCTCCTCCACAAGCCGGAATGCGGCGAGCTCTTCTGGGCGCCCGTCGGCGTCGAGTTCCCCGCGACGGGAGAAGGCGTTCAGCCGGACCTCATGTTCGTTTCCGACGAGCGTCGGGGGATCATCGGGGAGGCCGGGATCGTCGGGCCGCCCGACCTCGTCGTCGAGATCCTCTCCCCTTCGACGGCCAGCCGAGACCGCAGCATCAAGCTGCGACTCTACGAGCGGCAGGGCGTCCCGGAGTACTGGATCGTCGACCCCGACGAGAACGCCGTCGACGTGTGGCGGTTCGGGAGCGAGCGTGCGCACGAGCGCTTCACGACAACCCTCCCAGTCAGGCTCGGAACCGAGGAAGTGGGCGTGATCGATCTCGAATCCGTGTTCGCCCCGGCTTTCTAAACGGTCCCGCCGATCAAATACCAATCAAGAAAACAAGTGCTTACCAAAACAGCACTTACGAAGATTCAGCGTGATTTTGCGGGTTCCCGATCAAATAAAATCGGCCTTCGCGAACGAGAGCGTTGAGCACGGGGTGACGGCGGCGCGGATAACCGGGTGGCGTTTTGGATTCACCCCCGCCCGGAGCTATGATGTGCCGACCATGCCGCTTCCCTCGATCACCTGGCAGGACGTCCAGCAGATGCCGGACGACGGCAATCGCTACGAGGCGATCGAGGGCGATCTTTACGTGACCCCCGCCCCCACGCCGCGCCATCAGATCCTTCTGCTGCGCCTGTACGACGCCCTGCGTCCGCTGCTCACTAGGCCCCGCGGCGTACTGCTGGTCGCACCCGTTGGCGTCGAGTTCCCGGATACCCGCGAGGGCGTGCAACCGGACCTCCTGTTCGTATCGAGAGAACGGCTCGGCATCATCGGAGACGCGTCGGTGAGAGGAGCGCCGGATCTCGTCATTGAAATCCTCTCTCCCTCCACGGCCGGCCGCGACCGCACGATCAAGCTCGAGCTCTACGAGCGGCAGGGCGTGAGGGAATACTGGATCGTCGACCCTGCCGAGGGCGCTGTCGACGTGTGGCGGTTCGGCGAGGAGCGTGCGCACGAGCGCTTCACGGAGATTCTCCCCGTCAGGCCCGGAACCGAATGGGTAGGTGCGATCGACCTGGAAGCCGTGTTCGCGCCCGACCTCTGATCTTCAGATCCAGACGTCGGACTCGGCGGTGAGGTCGCCGCGTTCGTCGCCGGTGTTCACGACGCCGCGGGGTTCGACGAGCATCAGCTTCACTTCCTCCTCGGCCACCGGGCGGTGCTTCACGCCGCGGGGGACGACGTAGAGTTCGCCGGGTCCGATCTCGACAGCGCCATCGGGGAGGTCGATCCGCAGCGTGCCCTCGAGGACGAAGAACGCCTCGTCCGTGTCCGCGTGGTCGTGCCACACGAACTCGCCCTTCACGCGCGCGATCTTGAACTGGTAGTCGTTGAGCTCGGCGATGACGCGCGGCTGCCAGTACTCCGGCAGCCGGCCGAACTTCTCCTCCAGGTTGACGACGCTCATCGGTCCTCCGGGGGCGGGATCACGCGCGTGAGGTAGTCCGCGAGTTCCGCGTCGGGGGCTTCGGCGCGCCCTTCCTCCGGGGGAGGCGGATAGCCGGACAGGGTTCGGGCCGGGAGGGGCACGACGCGGTCTCCGGTGGCGGTATTGAGATCGCCGTCCTTTACCCAGCCGTCGGAGTAGATGAGGAACGTCCGCTTCCAACCGTCGGGCAGCGGCGGGAATGCCTCGGCGTCGAAGCGGAGCGTGATCTCGTCGCCGGCGTTCTGGATCACGTAGCGGTCGTCGCCCTCGGTCACGAGGTCGGTCACGTCGCCGAAGCGGGTGTAGAGGCCGAACAGATCGTGCCAGCGCGGCTCGACGGTGACCGAATCGTAGTCGAACCAGTGGGGGCCGTAGCGGCCGCCCTTTCTGAATTCGCGCGCGAAGCCGCGGTAGTGGATGTCCGCGTTGTGCGGGGCGAGCGATGTCACGCGATGCTCGTCCGCCGCGGGGTGGGCGGGGCCGGTCGTGAAGAAGGCCTCGTCCCAGTAGACCATGAGGTTCGTGCGGATCCGCACCCGCCGGTCGTCGGTCGGGAAGAGGCCGCGGAGGTCGGCGACGACCGTCTTGTCCTTGCCCGACGGGAAGCTCAGGCCGGGGATCGCGGGCTGCCACTCGCCGCCGGGGCCCACCACGTCGAGTTCCGGGAAGTGCGGCGCGAGAGCGTCCGACTGGCCCATCGCCACGTTGATGCTCGCGTCGGTGGGGAAGATCCAGCCCGTGAGGAAGAGGGTGACATCGCCGGAGGCGGCCTCGAGGCCGAGGTCGAGGATGAGTTCGTGGGGCTCCGCGATCCCCTGGAAGCGGCCGGGCCGGAACGACGAGACGTAGCGGAAGTCGCGTTCGGCGAGCGCATCCCGGTGATCCCGTCCGTTCTCGTCCGTGGCCGATACCGGGGCGTGCCGCTCGCCCACCCGCCACAGTTCGAGGTCGATGGGCGCCGGGGGGATGAAGGCCTCGTTCACGTACACGTCGATCTCGGAGGGATGGTCGACGGCGACGAGGTTCACACCGTCCACGTAGATCGTCTCCCACAGTTCCTCGGTGATCTGCATCACGTACTCGCCATCCAGCGGCTGGAACACGCCGTCGGGGAGGCGCCGGTACTCCTGCGAGGGGAAGGCGGGGGCGTAGGCGCGCTGGCCGCCGCCGAGGATGCCGAGGGGCATGCCGAGCGCGCTCTTCCACATCATGTCGCCGACGAACTCGAACCCGTCGCCGTCCCACACGTAGAGCATCGGGCAGGAACCCTTGAGCGTCTGCTCCTCGACAAGGTCCTGGTCGGTGCCCGGGAAGTAGAGGTCCTGCGGGACGCCGTTCGGCCAGTAGACGCGGACGACATCCGCCTTCAGGCGACCGTCGAGGCCGATGAGAGTGGTGGGGTCCGTGACGGTGTGGACCTGGAAGAGGTCGCCGGCCCGGACCTCGACGCGCGCGCCGATCCCGAAGCGGTTGTTCTTGCGGCTGCCCTCGCCCAGCCCGGCGAGGTCGAGCCGGAAGTAGTGGTTCGCGTTCCCGCCGTCGTTGCGCAGGAGGCGCGGGTTCCCGTCCGCCCCGAGCACGAGGAGATCGGCGTCACCGTCCTCGTTGTAGTCGAACGAACGAACGGCGCGGACTCCCCCACCGAGATCGGGGAGGAACTCGTCGGCCGCTGCCAGCCGCCCTTCCCCGTCGTTGCGGAAGAGCTGCAGCCCGGAGCCGGACGCGGCGCCGGAGGCCGGAGGCGTGCCGGCCACGGCGAGATCCAGCCGGCCGTCGTTGTCGAAGTCGACGAAGAGCAGGTCGCGCGGGGCGAGGCCGTTCAGCGGCACCGTCGCGCCTGGCGCGAAAGTGTCGGAGGCCGAGCCGTGCAGCAGGCGGACGCGGTCGGCGCCGGCGGCCGCGATGTCGAGCCAGCCGTCTCCGTTCACGTCGCCGATCGCCACGGCCTGCGCGGGCTCGGACGCCGCATCCGAGAGGCGCTCCGTTCGCTCGGCGAAGGTGGCGGCGCGCTCGTTGTCGAGGAGGCGAAGGCCACCGTCGCCTTCCGCGAGCACGATGTCGAGGTCGCGGTCGTCGTCGAGGTCGCCGAAGGCCGCGCCACGCGTGTCGGCGTCCGCCGGGCCTGCGAGGCCGAAGTCCGCCGCCATCTCGGCGAAGGTGAGGTCGCCGTTGTTGCGGAAGAGGCGGTTCGCGCCCGTGCGCGGCTCGAACACGTCGAGGTCTCCGTCCTGATCCAGGTCCGCCGCGAACACGCCATGGGCCGCGGAGGTCGCCGCGCCGGCCGAACCAGCCGCCGGCGGGAGCGCGATCTCCTCGAAGCCTCCGGCCGGGTCGTTGCGGTACGCGCGCGGTGTGCTGCCGGCAAACCAGACGTCGAGGCGGCGGTCGTCGTCGAAGTCGACCCAGATCGCGGCCGCGGCGTCGCCGGCGTCGATGGCGCCGACCTCGTCGGAGGCGTCCACGTAGCGGCCGAGGTCCACGCGCAGGGCGCGCCCTTCCCCGCCGCGGCTCCACAGCAGGTCTTCGTCGCCGTCCCCGTCGAAGTCGCCGATCGCCGTCGCGGCGGCTACCGGTCCCTCCGCCGCCGCCCCTGCTTCCGACGAGGGGGCAAGCGCCGCGAGCCCGGCCAGGTCGGACGCCTCGGTATAGCGGAGGGAGGCAAGCACGGCTTCCGGCTCCTGGACGCGGAGCGTGACGAGGAAGCTGAAATCGAGTTGCGCGACGCCCGCGAGGGGGCCGCCCGGTTGTCTCAGCTCTTCGAGGCTCGCCTGGTAGGGCGAGGTGACCTCGAATGCGGCGCGGAAGTCGGCGAACTGGCTGATCGCCGTCGGGGCGTCGCCATCCAGGAGGGCATCTTCGGCGGCCTCGAAGGCCGCGCGCGGCCCGGGCCGGAAGTCCGGGGCGACCTGGCGCAGGCTCTCCATCGTGCCGAGGGCGGCGTCGAGTTCGCCGCGCGCGAGTTGCGCATCGGCGAGTTCGGCGAGAGCGGCCAGGTTGCCCGGCGCGGCCGCCGCCAGGCGCGCGAGAACGTCCGCGCGGGCATCGGAGTCCGGGCCCGCCGCCCGGGCCTCCACCTCCGCCAGCCCCCACAGGCTGCGCGCGTGGCCCGGGTCCGCCGCCAGCGTCTCGTCCAGCAGCGCCCGCGCCTCCCCGAAATCGCCCGTCTCGGTCCGCAGCGTGGCGAGCGCCAGCGTCAGCTCCGGATCGTCCGGCGCCCGCTCGCGCGCCTCGAGGAGGTTCTCCTCGGCCGCCTCGTAGTCCGCCGCCTTGAGCGCCGTGAGGCCGAGTCCCGCGTACCCCGCGGCCTCCGCCGGCGCCATCTCGACGAGGCGCTGGTAGTCGGACCGCGCGTCCTCCAGGCGGTCCTGCTGAAGCGCCGCGTCCGCCGTCCCGCGCGTCGCGAGGATCTCCGCCAGAGACGCCTCCGGCACCGGCGCCCCCACCTCCCCGCAGCCAACGATCAGCGCGAGGAAGGTCAACCCGCGAACTCGGATCGGGGCACCACCCAAGCTCGACTTCCTGCCGCCCCGGCCAGCAGCCCGTGGCAAAAGCCCTGCTGCGTTCGAGCGGCGAATGCATCTCGCCTGAAACGCTACGCTCTGCGTTGCTCCTCGGTCACATAGCGCTGCTATGCTCCCTCGTCGCGCCTTGTCAGGCGAGCGCCTCACCGCTCTCGGCGCTGACGCAGGGTTTTGCCACGGGCTGCCAGACCGCTTCGGTTCCGTCAACGCACACTCCTCCCGTCCATGGAATTACACGAACCGCCCCGCCGCTCGACGGCCGCCGGAAAGCCCGATACCGCCCTAACTCACCGGCCGCACCCTCTTCTTGAGCACGAAGAGCCCCTCGCGCATGCTCGTGACGATAATGGTGCCGCTCTCGAAGAACGGATACGTGCTCCACGCCCCGCCGAAGCCCGGACCCTCCTGATACGGGGCCGTGTCGAAGAAGCCCACTTCGCGCGGGTTCACGGGATCGGAGATGTCGAGCACATGGAGGCCGTAGCGGTAGTTGGCCTGATACGCGAAGCCGTCCTTCAGGTAGAGATTGTGGGCGCTGGCGGGAAGCGAGCCCATGAACTGGTTGACAAGCACCGGATCCTCCAGGTCGCTCAAGTCCCAGATCAATGTCCGCGTGGTTTCGACCGCGCCGGAGATCACGTCGGACTCGTCGTCCTGATAGAAGTAGCGGTGATCGGGAGTGAGCCAGCCCTGGTGGATGTAGGCGGCATTGGGCGACGTCGCGCGAGACACCGCGTAGGGGTTCTCCTTGTCGGTCACGTCGGCGATCTGAAAGTACCGTCCGTTCGAGTTGAGGCAGATCTCGCGCCCCTCGTATCGTTCGTCGGGACCCCGGTAGAGCACGCACTGCGCGTCGTGGGTGCCGCCGTCCTCCTGAAAGCACCCAACGAACTCGGGATTCCGGGGGTCGTTGATGTCGATCATGTGAAGACCGCCGCCGCAGGATTCGCGCCCCGCGCCGCTGCCCACCGCGTAGGCGAACCCGGTTTCCTCGTTGATCACGATGTTGTGCGAGCTCGCCACCCCACGGTAGTGGACGTCGGGCTCGAAGAGCGCGGGCATGTCGCCGGGCGCCACGTCGCGCAGGCGGGTGAGGTCGAAGACCTGCATGCCGTGGTCGCCCGCTCCGTCGGCCACGATGAAGGCGTGGTCCTTGTACGTCTTGATGTCGCGCCACAGCTGCGACGGGGGCGTGCCGTCGGGTTTGGGCAGATCGCCGACCAGGACCGGACGGGTGGGATCCGACAGGTCGATGAACGAGGTGCCGTCGTTGCGTCCCACCAGCGCATACTCGCGCCCGGTCTCTCGGTCGGTCCACCCCCAGTTGTCGTTGGCGCGGACGCCCCGGGCGCTGCCCTCGGCCCGCAGAATGGAGTTGGGAATGAACGCGAGCAGCTCGACTTCGCTGCAATCGAAGGGGCCGACGCTGCCCTCCACGCAGCGGCGCTCCTCGCCGACCATGGGCTCGAGGGCATCGGGGGCGCTTGCGAGCATGCCCGCCGCCGCCCAGCCGGGGCCGCTGTCCTCGAAGAGGTGGACGGAGCCCGACTGATGGTGCATGCCGGGCGCTCCAACCGCCGCGAGCGCTCCGTCCGCGACCACCAGTCCGCCGAAACGGTCGCGCTCCACCGTCTCTTCGCGAGGGAGGGCGATGCGGCGCGGCCGCCGGGGAAGGGTGCCGTCCGCTTCGGCCTCGTAGACCAGGACGGCACCGGTCTCGTTCTCGCGCTCCGTTGGCGCACCCACCCACACGTCGGGTCCGGAGAAGGCGACCGCCGCGCCGAAGCGGTCGCCCTCTGCGCCGCCTTCGAGCACTATCCGCTCCTCGGCCACCCACGAACCGGAGCCGACCTCCCAGGCGTACACGAGGACCGCCCCGCGATCGGCGTCCGCGCCCGGCGCGCCGATCAGAAGCCGGTCGCCCTCCGCGGAGAGCGCGACACCGAAGCCGGAGCCCGCGCCTTCCGCCGACCCTATCGATCCGGTTTCGGTCCAGCCGTCCCCACTCAGGTCGAAGCGGTAGACGCGGCCCGTCCCCTCGCGGCTCTCGCCCCGGGCCTCGCCGCCTCCCTCGATCCGCGGACCCCAGCCCGGAGCACCGACGAGCAGGCCGCGTTCCGTAAAGGCCACCACCGCTCCGAAGCGGTCGCCCGGGCCGCCGCCCGAAGGGCGCAACTCCGTCCGCTTCGTCCACCGGCCGTCGGCGCCGCGTCGGTACGCGTGGATCGTGCCCGCCGCGCCGGCATCGTCCCGGACGTCCGGCCCCCGTCCCCCCGGACCATCGGCCGGGTCGGGCGTGCCCACCATCAGCCACTCGCCCTCCGCCGCCAGCGCCAATCCGAAGTCGGTCCCGCAATAGCCGTCGAAGCGGCAGTCCGGCGAAAGACCGCGGACCTCATCGGCCGTGATCGCGTCCCGCCATACCCATCCGCCTTCCTCGCCACGCCCGAAGATCTGGATGCCGGTCCCGCGCATGCCGACGAAGAGATGGTCGCCGGCGGCGGCCAGCACCGTGCCAAAGCCATCGGCGATCTCGGGGTCCGGCCCGCGAATCACGCCGGACTCCATCCACCCCTCCTCTCCTCTTGTGTACACATACACGGCGCCGGGGCGGAAGTTGGTGGTCGGCTCGGCTACGAGGAGCTCGCCTTCGTGGATCAGCACCGAGTGGCCGAACGAGCCCGACTGGCCCGCGACCGGAGTGCCGGCGAAGACGGCGGCGGCGCACGCGATCACGAAGAGCAGGGCGGGCTGCGGCGTGGCGGGACGGAGGGCGGCGGCGAGGCGCGCGGGGCTCGAAGGGGTCATCGCGGACGGTCTCCTGGAGGCGGGTCTTGGCGGACGAATGATCGGTTTCGGACGGCGCTCGCGCCAGATGCCATCGCCCTCGCGACGGCCGCCGCCGCGCCGGCGGAGGGCTACTCGCGGATTGTGAGTGCCGCGCCCGCCTCAACGGGTCCGGTGACGGTTCGGGCACCTCCGGGCCAGACCACGACGACGCTGTCGGCCCGCGGCGCCCCTCCGAGGCCCGCGAGCACGGGGTTCGCCTCGGACTGAGACAGATAGGACGAGGCGGTCGAGACCACGAACCGCTGCGCCACGTCTCCCACGAACACCCGCACCGTCGCCCCGACCGCGCCGAGATTCGGCGCTGCCCCCTCCAGGCGCAACCGCACCCACCCGGGGCCGGGCTCGAGGTCGTTGCGGAACAGCTTCGCCGGCCCGCCGTTCGTCGACACCACGAGGTCGAGGTCCCCGTCCCGGTCGAAGTCGAGCGTCGCCACGCCCCGGGCCACGATCGGCTCGTCGAATCCCCCGCCCGCCATCGCGCCGGCGTCGATGAACCCTCCGCGCCCGTCGTTCCGGAACAACTGGGGCGGCTGCGCGAAGGTCACGTCCCCCTGGATCGCCTCGATCTCCGGCTCGATGTGGCCGTTCCCGAGCACGAGATCCACGTAGCGGTCGAGGTCGAAGTCCGCGAAGCGGAGCCCGAACGTCAGCGGGAGGAGCGTCGACCGCGTGAGCCGCGCCGACCCGGCCAGATCCTGGAACAGCCCCTCCTGGATCTGAGTGAACAGCGATACGGGCTCGTTCGAGAAGTTGCCGATCGCGATCGAGAGCTGCCCCCGATTGAGGATGTCCCCGACGTCGACCCCCATGCCGGCCCGCGCCCGGCCGAACTCATCGAAGGCAACCCCCGCATCGAGGGCCACGTCGACGAACGTCCCGTCCCCCTCGTTCCGGTAGAGGAAGTTCTGGTAGGTGTCGTTCGCGATCGCGACATCCGGGAGGCCGTCCCCGGCAAAGTCGTCGATGACGATGCCGAGCGACTTCCCCTCGGGATTCTCGAGCCCGGATTCGGCCGTCACGTCCCGGAAGCGCCGCGCGGAGGGCAGGCCGGCGCCCGGGCCGCCGCCGGGAGCCGGTTCGTTCCGCAGCAGGCGGCACGACTCGCCGTTGTATTCCTCGGGGGTCGCGTAGGACTTGTTCACGCCGTCGCGGGTGAAGAAGAGGTCGGTCTCCGGCGTCCAGTCCACGTAGTTGCAGACGAGGAGGTCGAGCCAGCCGTCGCCGTCCGCGTCGAACCAGGCCGAAGCCGTGGACCAGGCGGGATCTCCCGCGCCCGGCGCGTTCCCCGCCGTGCCCGTCTCCGCGGTCACGTCGGTGAATCGTCCCCCGTCGTTCCGGTACAGCCGGTTGTCCCCGACCGCCGTCACGTAGAGGTCCGTGTCGCCGTCCGCGTCGTAGTCGGCCGCGGCCCCGCCCATGCCGTAGATGGGCCGGTCGAGGCCCGCTTCGCGCGTCACGTCGCGGAAGGTCCCGTCCCCGAGGTTCCGCAGGAGCGTGGACAGGGCCCCCCGGTCCTCCGCGCGTCCCTCCCAGCCGGTGCTGTTCACGAAGAACAGATCCGGCCACCCGTCCCCGTCGTAGTCGAGGACGACGACGCCGCTGCCCATGGTCTCGGGCATCCACTTCTCGCCGAAGGCGCCCGTGGCGTGGACGAAGTCGATCCCCGCCGCCGCGGTGACGTCCGTGAATCGGATCGAGGTCGTCGCGTCGCTGCCCTCGCGCGCCGTGAAGCTCGGGCGCGTCTGGGTGTAGGAGGGCGCCTCCGCGTCTTCCGACTCGTCGGGACCGCAGGCGGTCGCCGCCGCGAGGAGGCAGATCGAGAGGGGTCCGGCGTGGCGAGCGTTCATCGACCTCCGCCGCCGCCCGGCCGCGCGATCGGTCGCAGTTCGTGCGTGTGGATGTCCTGTGCCATCAGGTTCACGCCGGGGTTCTCCGCCCTGTAGGCCCTCGTGATCGCCTGCGCCGCCTCGTCGATCCGGTAGCGTTCGAACGCCGCCTCGCCGAGCGCGGCCTCCTCGTCGCGTCCCAGCGCCCGCAGGCTGAGCATGCGGCTGTAGTGCGCCTGCCGGTGCTCGGGATCGATGGCCAGCGTCCGGTCGAACGCCTCGACCGCCGCCTCGTACCGGCGGTCAAGGTATCGCGTCCGTCCCAACTGGAACCAAGCCTCGCGATCCTCCGGGAAGGCGTCGAGCACCGCAAGGTACGCGGCCTCCGAGGCCTCGTACGCGCCGTCCTCCTGGTGCGCGCCACCCCATACCCAGGCGACGCGCGGGTTGCCCGCTTCGATGGTTTCGGCCCGCTCGAGGTTGTCGAACGCGTCGTCGAGGTTGCCGGCGATGAGCGCCATGCGTGCCAGGTTGAGCGGCCCGTCCACGCGATCCGGGAAGAACTCCGCCACGCGCTCGAAGGGGCGCTCGGCGAGCCGGTCGTTCCCCTCCATGAGGAGGGCGATCCCGTAGTCGTTGTAGCGGACCCAGATCTCCTCATCCTGTTCCTCGGTCGAGACCGGATCCACGCGGCCTCCCACCCCGATCGTGACCTCGTCGCGTGCGATCTCGGTCACCGGCAGGTCCGGGACGTCGTCGAACTCCGCGAACCCCGCCGGGTTGGCCCCGAACGCGAACTCCGTGTACGCCCGGTCGAACTTCCGCCACAGGAGGCGCGCCCGCGCCGTCAGCGATCCCTCGGGCAGGTCGGGCGGCAGCGTGATCCGGTAGTGGGCGACGTCCGCGCTCCCGGGGCCGATCACGTTCACCGCCGCCGTCACGTGGATGTCCTGCGCGTTCCGCTTCTGGATCGGGCGCCCCTCGCGGTCGAGGATCACCGACTTGAAGAAGTGCGCCATCGGATCGAGGTGCCCGTCCGCGCCGATCTCGCCGCTGATCGCGATCCGCCGGCCCTCCGCGTCCACCAGCTCGAACTCGAGCCAGCCCTCGTTGGAATCGTTCGTCCCGCCGGGGAAGGTGTGGCCCACGCCCTGGTTCCGGACCACGACCTCGAACATCACCGTCTCACCCGGAGACACGCTGGGCGGCGAGAGATCGAGCCCCATCTCGGGATCGTCGCCGGGGCCGCGCCGGATGGCGAAGATGTCGACCCGCAGCTTCTCGTCCCGCAGGAACGCCTCGATGCGGCGTATCGTCGCCGTGTCTCCGCGCAGGAACGGAAGCGCCGTGTTCACCGCCAGGAAGCGGTGCGAGCGCACCATCCCGTCCGCGGCCGACACGTCGCCCAGCGGCGCCTCCTCCGGCGGCATGTGACAGTCCTGGCACACGCGCGCGGCCGCGGGCAGGTAGAAGGTGCGCGAGGCGTTCCGCGCCACCCCGCTGTCGTGCCACGCGTCGTACTCGTTCTGTCCCCGCAGCCAGCGGTAGTTATTGACGGGCTCCGTCAGACTCACCTTGTGGCAGGTGGCGCAGAACTCCGACGTCGAATGCACCGGCTTCAGGAGTTGGCTCATGTGGACGGAGGGCTTCGCCTTGAGCGCCGCGTCGTGCAGGTACGCCCCGAGCGTGCCGGCCTCGGCGTCGGCGAACAGGTACGGGTCCTCCTGCTCGTCCGCGATGTTGTAGTTGCCGTTGCCGGTGTTGTCGTGGATGCGGTCGATCGCGTGGCAGGCGAGGCAGGTGAGTCCTGCCTGCGCCTCGACCGTGGCCGGGTCGATGGGCGCGTCCATGGCGCCGGCGAGCATGAGCGCCGGGTCGTGGCACCCGCTGCACCACTTGCTCTTCACGCGCCCTGCCGCGTCCGGTTCGAGCCCGAACTCCCGCAGGTGCGCGATCACCTCCGGCCCCGCCTCCAGCGACCCCTCGCGCATGTCCTCGATCGTCGCCGTATAGAAGGGGTTGTTGAAGGAGGCGAAGCGGTGCGCGGAGGTCGCCCACTGGGCCGTCACGTCCGGGTGGCAGCGCACACACTGGGTCGCGCCGATGAGTTCGTCCGCCGCGAACCCCCGCCGTTCCACCTCGGCGCGGACGCGCGCCGCGCGCTCCCGGGCCGCCTGCGCGGCGAGTTCCCCCGCCTCCGTGCGCGTGATGATGCGGGAGGGCAGGTACGTCCCCGTGCTCGTCGTGGTCGCGGCCGGGAAGAACGGACTCTCGGGCGGCACGAGCCCTGTCGGCACGAAGTCGGCGTCGACGAAGCGCGACACGTCGCGGTCGCGGCCTCCGGGTCCCTCGTTCAGGCGCTCGGCGAGCGCGGCCTCGGCCTCCGGCGTGAGTTGCAGCCCGCGGTGCGTGAGGCTGTGCCAGGCAATGAGGACGACGAGGACGGCGCCGGTGGCGAGCGCGAAGCGGCGCGCTCGCACGCCCGGCGGACGCGCGTAGCTCACGAGCCGGTGCCCGGCGTAGGCGGAGACGATGAGGACGGCGCTCCCCACGTGCGCCCACCAGGCCCAGCTGTTCTCCCGGCTCGCCGCCGCGGTGAGGATGAAGAGTCCCGTGAGGACGAGGACGCCACCCACGAGTCCCATCCCGATTCCGGTCAGGATCGAGGCGCGGTGCTTCCGCTTCCACACCGTCGGGAGATGCGCCGCGAGGAACCCGAACATGACCGCGGCCAGCAGCAGCCCGACGCCCGTGTGCGTGAGCACCATCGCCTGGAAGAGCTGGGGGAGCGAGTTCTCCCCCACCGCGAAGAACTCCAGCCCCAGCCCGTCCGCAAGCCGGTTCGCGAGCAGGTAGAGCGTATTCGCCAGCATGAACACGGCGACCCCGAGCCCGAACCGCAGCCAGCGCCGCTGCCCCGCCCCCAGGATGGAACGAAGCACCGGCCGCCCCCGCCGCGCGTCCGTCCCCTCCTCCGTCTCCCGCCCACGTCCATTCATGCCCCGAACGAAACCGCAAGCGCCGCCCCCGCGCAACCAAGACCGGCCGCCAACGACACCCGGCCGGGACGGGAGTGATATCTTCCCCCCGGAACGGATTCCGCCACCAGCAACGATCGGCTTTTCCGAGCGAACGCCGAACAACCGATACGGAGCGATGAGTACAGAAAACGTCGTCATCATCGGCTCGGGCCCCGCCGCGTGGACGGCGGCAATTTATGCGGCCCGGGCGAATCTCAGTCCCCTCGTGTTCGAGGGCGCCGGGAGTCGCACCATGATCCCCGGCGGGCAGCTCATGTTCACAACGGACGTGGAGAACTATCCCGGTTTCCCCGAAGGGGTTAGCGGTATTGATATGATGTTGGACTTCAAGAAGCAGGCGCTGCGTTTCGACACGCGCGTGTTCACCGAGGACATCGTGGAGGTCGACTTCTCCGGTCGACCCTTCCTGCTCCGTTCGTCAGGGAGCCAGGAGGTGCGCGCCGAGACGGTGATCGTGGCCACGGGCGCCAACGCGCGCTGGCTCGGCGTCCCCGGCGAGGAACGGCTCGCGCAGAGCGGCGGCGGGGTGTCCGCGTGCGCGGTGTGCGACGGCGCCCTGCCCGTCTTCCGGGACCAGGTCCTCGCCGTCGTGGGCGGCGGCGACAGCGCGATGGAGGAGGCGCTCTACCTCACGAAGTTCGCGAGCGAGGTGCTGCTCATCCACCGGCGCGACGAACTGCGGGCGTCGCAGATCATGCAGGAGCGGGCCTTCGCCAGCGACAAGATCCGCTTCCTCTGGAACCGGACCGTGGAGGAGGTGTTCGGGGACGACGCGATCACCGGCCTGCGGCTGCGGGACACGGTGACGGGCGAGGCGTCGGAGGTCGAGGTGGGCGGCATGTTCGTGGCCATCGGCCACATCCCCAACACGGCGTTCCTGCAGGGCCAGGTCGACCTCAAGGAGAACGGCTACGTGGACATGCCCACGCCGTGGCGCACGGATACGAACGTGCCCGGCGTATTCGCGGCGGGCGACGTCATGGACGACTACTACCGGCAGGCCGTCTCCGCGGCGGGCACCGGCTGCATGGCCGCCCTGGACGCCGAGCGCTTCCTCGCCCACAACGGCGCCGCCGGCTGACCAGACCCAGGCTGTCCCGGATCGCAGTCCGCGGCGCCTCGCTTCACGCGTCGGGCATCCGGGTCGGGACAGGCTGGCGGCCGCTTCTGCGGTAGATCCTGAAATCGCCGTCCAGGGTGAGGACCACGCTGCCCGGGTGCTGTTCGGACATCCGGACGAGGCACGCATCCGCCAGGGACATCGGTACGTCGTCGTACTTCTTCATCATCCGCGCGACCGCGGCGGCCTCATCCGCCAGCCGGAACGACACATCGAGCACGCCCCGCTCGATCAGCGATACCACGGCTTCCGGCGCTCCGGAGGCGAGACGGTGCGCGAGAAAGCACGCCTCGGCGATGACGGCCTCGCAGGTGAGGAACGGGGGTTCGACGCGGGCCCACTGTTCCCGTGCCCAGCGGTGATGCCCGTCCCGGGAGTTCAGGAAGGCGACCAGCGGGCCCGTATCGAGAATGGTCCCCGGGTTCACCGACCGAAGCCGCGCATGTAATCCGGGTTCGCCGACAGATCCTCGGGCCCGGCGAAGGAGCCGGCGAGGTCGACGGCCCGGGACAGCGCGGAAACGGATGGCGTACTTCGCTCCGTGCGCAGGAAGACCTCGAGGGCCTCGCGAATCAGCGCGGACCTGCTCACGCCCCGCCGGCGCGCGGCGTCGGAGACCTCCCGCGCGAGGTGTCCCGGCATTTTCAACGATACGGGTTTCATTCCAGCCCTCTCTCCCGCGTGTATTACGCACTCGCGTGCTACCGTAGTACGGCAGTGAGTATTACACGATGTGCGATGTGCCGTCAATTCCAACTCGACGGGGGGGGGACAAGTCCCGAGGCCCGGATTACCGGAAGATGATCTGGATTACCAGAAGATGATGTAGAGGATGGCGGCTCCCGCGATCACGCCTCCGGCCCAGAGTCCGGCGCGCGGGGCGGGGGTCAGGTCCACGCCATCCGCGGCGCGCGGCAGCCGGCGCGGGGCGTCGAGCGGGCTCGCCGCCGTGACCGCCACGATGTACGCGCTGATCGCGAGGAAGGTGATCGCCATGTGGTGGAGGAACGCGACTTCCGGCAGCAGCCACAGGAGGAGGCCGTAGACGGGGATCCCGAGCACCATCCCGCCGAAGGCGGCGGCCGGCGGCGTGCGTGGCGCGAAGATGCCGAACAGGAACGCGGCCACGATCCCCGGCGAGATGAACCCCCAGAACATCTGGATGTATTCGAATACGCTCGGCGCCTGCGCCACGACCGGCGCCCACAGGCACGCGACCACCGCGAGCACGCCCGTCGTCACCCGTCCCACGACCATGAGGCGCCGCGATGAGGCCGCGGGCCGCAGGTGCCGCTTGTAGAGGTCGACGCTGAAGATCGTCGCCGCCGAGTTCAGCATCGAGTCGAGCGAACTCATCACGGCCCCGAACAGCGCCGCGAACATGAGGCCCGTCAGCCCCGCCGGGAGGAGTTCCCGCATCATCACCGGGTAGGCCTGGTCCGGGTTCGTCACCTGATCGGCGAACAGTTCCGCCGCCATGATGCCCGGGAAGATGATGATGAACGGGATCCCGAGCTTGATGAAGCCCGCGAGGAAGAGCCCGCGCTGCCCGTCCGCGAGACTGCGCGCCGCCAGCGTCCGCTGCGTGATGAACTGGTTCAGTCCCCAGTAGAAGATGTTGGGGATCCACAGCCCGCCGATGAACACGGCCAGCCACGGCATCTCCGGGTGGTTGAAGGGGAGGACCGTGTGGAGCTTTCCGTCCGCGGCCTCGAGGAAGGGACCGATCCCTCCCATGGCCCGGAACCCCAGTACGGTCACGAGCACGCCGCCGAGGAGGAGCGCCACGCCCTGGAGGAGGTCGGACCACACGACCGCCTTGAGCCCGCCGTAGATCGTGTACCCGCCCGCGAGCACGCCGATGAGCCAGATACCCGTCCCCGTGTCCAAGCCGAAGATCGACTCCAGGGCGAGGGCGCCCGAGTACAGCACCGTCGCGAGGGCCACGAGCACGTAGGCCGCGAGGAGGAAGCCCGCCATCAGCGTGCGCGTGCGGACGTCGTACCGGAACTCGAGGTACTCGGGGATGGTGTAGATCCCCGCCGCGAGGAACCGGGGCAGAAAGAAGAGCCCGACGAGGACGAGGGTGACGGCCGCCATCCACTCGTAGCTCGCGATCGCGAGCCCGATGTCGTAGCCCCTCCCCGCCATCCCCACGAAGTGTTCCGTCGAGATGTTCGAGGCGATGAGCGAGAATCCGATCAGCCACCACGGCAGGTTGCGCCCGGCGAGGAAGTACCCCGCCGCGTCCCGCCGCCCCCGCGAGGCGTACAGCGACACCCCCACAACCAGCAACAGAAAGCCCGCGAACGCCCAGACATCGAGCGGCCGGAAGGTCACGCTCGTCTCACGCTATCGAGTCGCGGATCGCCTGCTTCGCTTCTTCGTGCCGGCTCGCGGGCACGCGGAGGACCTTCGCGGCCGCCGTTGGGCCCCAGGAAACCGGTGCGAACTCCCCTTCGACCCTGAACGGGATGTCGCTGGCTTCGAGGGCGAGCCTCGCCGCGAGGAATTCGCTCTCGTCCCACGCCTCGAATACGCGGACCATGGCCTCGCCCCGCATCACGATGGAGCGGGGGTCTCTTCGATGTCGGCGGTCCAGGTCACCTTGATCGCGCCCTCCAGCGAGCGGGCGGTGGGGCACTTCGCGCCGTGGCCGGCGAGGGCGCGGTCCACCGTCTCCCGCGCCTCGGCGGGGATGCGGAGCCGGTAGTGGACGACGATCTCCTCGAGCAGCGGCATGCGGTCGCGGAGGCGCATGATGCCCTCCGCTTCGGCGGCGATGTCCTCGGGGGCCAGGCGGATGCCGCGCACTTCCAGTGCGCCGTTGAGCGTGCCCAGCATTCAGCCGCCCGTCGCGGCCACCTGGTAGTCGACCGGCAGCGGCAGGTCCTTCGCGTCGATCCGGTAGTGGGACTTGATGGGTCCGTGGACGCCGAAGTCGATCTCGGTCCCCTCTTCGAGGCGGGCCCGGCGATGGACGCCCTCGACCTTCTCGAGACGCGCGCGGGCGGTGTAGAACGGTTCGGACACGGCGTTCTCCCTGTTCTTCCGGTTCCCCTTCGTGGACGCTCCTTTACGGGCCCGCCTTCCCCGCCGCATTTTCGGGCGGCGAGATTCGGGCGTGACGCGCAAACGAAACGATCGAGAGCGGCCAGGATGACGTCAACCCGCAACAGGAACTGCCTTCCGGGTGGAGCGGCGGGACGGGCCGCGCTTCTGATCCTCATCGCGGGCGGGATCACGGCGTGCGAGCGGGGATCCGCCGAAACGGCCGATCCGGCCCCGATCAGCGACCTGTCGGCGCTGAGCGACCGCTTCTGGGACGCCTACCTGTCCTGGAACCCGCTGCAGGCGACCTATCTCGGAGAGCACCGCCTCAGCGATCGCGTTCGCGACATCTCGCCGTCGGGGCGCAACAATCGCCGCCGCGAGGTCGGTGCCCTCATGGGTGCGCTCGCGGCCATCGACCTTGCGTCGCTGCCGGCCGGGAACCGGCTCACGTATCTCGCGCTCGACCATCAGCTCTCGGCGGAGGTCGCCGAGCAGACGTGCGATCTCGAGGTGTGGGTGGTGGACCACCGCGAAGGGTTCCAGCTCGACTTCCTCAACATCGTCGGCGCCCAGCCCCTCGAAACACCGGTCGACGGCGAGCGCATGATCCGGCGCTGGAACGCGTTCGCGGACTACATCGACGACTACATCTCGAACCTCCGCACCGGCCTCGAGACGGGACGCGTCGCGGCGCGCGCGTCGGTGAACCGCACGATCGTGCAGCTCGACGCCCTCCTCGAACGACCCGTGGAGGAGTGGCCGATCTACGCTCCGGCGGGGACGCGGCTCGATGCGTGGCCCGAGGGGACGCGCCACGACTTCCGGGCCGGCATCCGTGAAGCCGCCTCCGAGCGCATCCGGCCGGCCTACGCGAGACTCCGCGACTTCCTGCGCGACGAACTCTATCCGCACTCGCGCACGGGCGCCGCGATCGGGCTCTCCAGCCTGCCGGGCGGCAGCGCCTGTTACGAGGCGATGATCCGCAACTTCACGACGCTCGAACTGACTCCGGCCGAGATCCACGCTCAGGGCCTGGCGGAGCTGGAGAGGGTCCACGACGAGTTGCGGACGCTTGGCCAGGAAGTCCTCGGCGCCTCCGACCTGAAGCAGATCCAGCAGCGGCTGCGGTCGGACCCGGAGATGTTCTTCCGCTGGCCGGGGGAGATCGTGCAGATGGCCGAGGAGGCGTACGCGCGGGCGGCCCTCGTCATGCCCGACTGGTTCGGCACGCCGCCGGTGACGGAGATGGTGATCCGTCCGATCCCGCTGTACGAGGCGCCCCAGAGCGTGCTCGCCTACTACCGGGAGCCGGCGCCGGATGGGTCGCGCCCCGGCACGTACTACGTGAACACGTACCGGCCGGAGATCCGGCCCCGGTACCAGGCCGACGTCCTGAGCTTCCACGAGGCGATTCCGGGGCACCACCTCCAGACGGCGATCGCCCAGGAGGTCGCGGGGCTGCCCGAGTTCCGCAAGCACCTCGGCTCGGTCGCCTTCGTCGAGGGGTGGGCCCTGTACGCGGAGCGCCTGGCCGATGAAATGGGCCTCTACGTGGACGACCTCAGCCGCATCGGCCTCGCTTCCTACGATGCGTGGCGGGCCAGCCGGCTCGTCGTCGACACCGGCATCCATGCCTTCGGCTGGACTCGTGAGGAGGCGATCGACTTCGTCCGCGAAAACACGCTGCTCGCCGAAGTGAACATCGAGAACGAGGTGGACCGCTACATCACGTCGCCCGCCCAGGCGCTCACCTACAAGCTGGGGCAGCTCGAGATCTCGCGGTTGCGCGCGAAGGCGGAAGCCACGCTCGGTGAGGCCTTCTCCATCGCGGAGTTTCACGACCGCGTGCTGGAGAACGGCGCGCTCAGTCTTCCCGCGCTCGGCGACGCGATCGAGAGCTGGCTCGCGGAGACCGCCAGCTAGCGAACCCCTCACGGAGGCCCGGCGGCCGCCGCGTTGAGGGAGCGTTGATCGCGCACGGCACGTTCACGTCATGCACTCTCTCGGCAGGACTCCACGGCTTCGGGTCCCCGTGCCCCCGCAGGCGGAGCCTCCAGGCTTCGCGCTGCCATCGGTCATGCTCACCCTGCTGCTCGTTTCGCTCATGGCGGCCGGCGGCTTCTTCGTCACCTGGGTCGACGGACAGTCCGCCCGCGCCTTCGCGCGTTCCACGGAGGCCTTCTACGTGGCCGAGAGCGGGCTCGCGACGGCGCTCGCGCTCGCCGAACTGCCGACTCCTTCCGTGCCTCCCCTCGCGCTGGGCCCGGGAACCGCGACGGTCTCCTTCGAACGGCTCCTCGAACTGCGGCCCGGAGAGGCCGTGTACCGCGTCGAATCCCTGGGGCGGGTCGTCTACGGAGGCGCAACCTTCGAGCGGTCGGTGGGGCAGCTCCTCTGGGTGGCCGGCCCGCCGCGGGTGCCCGGGGCGCTGGTCCTCGTGGGGAGCGCGGGCGTCGTACCCCCGAAGGGGACGATCATGGGGCTCGATGCGTTCGGGAGCGCCTGTCCGCAACAGCCCTCGCCGGTCGCGGGCGTCGCGTACTGGGGCGGACCGGCGCCGGCGCCCGATTCGTTGCTCACGATCTCCGGTTCCCCGGCGGACCGCCGGATGGCGGCGGATGTGTCCGTCGCGGCGGAAACGGGGATCCGGTGGATGGAACTGCTCGCTTCCTGGGGCCCGCGTCCCGACGCGGTCGTGCCGCCCGACGCGTGGCCGTCTCCCGGAGCCGCTTCGTCCTACACGCGGATTTCGGGATCGGGGACGCTCGGGGCCGGCTCCAGCGGGCGCGGCGCCCTCGTCGTGGAGGGCGACCTGACGCTCGACCACGGGTTCGCCTGGAGGGGGCTCATCCTCGTGGGCGGCACCCTGCTCCTGAACGGGGACATCTCGATCCAGGGGAGCGTGGCAAGCGGGCTCGCGGGTGGCGCGGGGGTGGCGGCCGACTTCGGCGGCCACCGCATCGACCTGCGCTTCAGCGCCTGCGCCGTCGCCGCGGCCGCGGAGCGACTCACCGCGCCGGCGGCGGCCATCCCGGGCACATGGTACGAAGTCTGGTAGCCCGGACGGGCCGTGGCCGGTCAGAGGTGCTCGGCGACGAGGTCCGGGAGGCCATCGGGATTGTCCACGTGCAGCCAGTGGCCGCCGGCGAGTTCGTGGAAATGTACGCGGCCGTTCAGCGTCGCCGCCCGGAATCGCGCGCGATCGTCCGCCGAGAGGATGTCCGACTGCGCGGCCCGTACGACATGGATTTCCGATGGGGGGGCGGGTGTCTCGATGACGTCCCAGAGGTCGCGCCTGAAGTAGTCGGCGAGCAGTTCTTCGGCGGCGTCGGGGTCGAGGCGCCACCGATAGCCGGCGTCGACGAACACGAGGTTGGTCGCCAGCCAGTGCGCGACGGGCGAGGCGAACCCTTCGGCCTCCACCACGGATACGGCGTCACGCCTCGTCGTGAAGGGCCCCGGGTGCCGGCGAATCACGTCCAGCAGCCGGGCGGCTCCCCCGCCGGGCGAGCGGCGGGAGGGCGTCGCGTCGATCACCCACGTCTGGCTCGGCGCCGTGGCGGCCGCCACCATCAGCGCCACCTTGCCGCCGAAGGAATGCCCGAGGGTTGCGTCCACGGGCCGCTCGAGCGACTCCGAGAGTTCGACCACGTCGTGCACGCACGCGGCAAGCGTGTGCGGCGGCTCGAAGCGCGGGGAGTGCCCGTGCAGACGCAGGTCCACGAGCATAGCTCCCCATTCGGGACGCCGGGCGACGAGCCGACGGGCGAATGAAGCCCAGTTGCGGCCGGTGCCGTAGATGCCGTGCAGCACGTAGAGCCAGCGCCGGGAACCCGCCTCCGAGACGGTGTACTGATGCAGGAATGGTCGAGACACGGAACGAAAGGTAACGGATCCTTGAAGAATCTGTCCGCGTTCGAGCCGGCGCGGGGCCTCCGGAATCCTCACGCGCAGACCGTGGTGGGGCGGATCGTGCGCCGCCGCTTCGAGCCACGGTACGACCGGGTCCGGCTCGACACGGACGACGGCGATTTCGTCGACCTCGATCTGTGGAGAGGGCCGGAAACCCCCTCGGGTCTGTGCCTCCTTCTTCACGGGCTCGAGGGCAGCGCCCGCTCGGGCTACATGGTGACGACGAGCGAGGCGCTGGCGGCCGCGGGCATCCAGGCGGTGGCGCTCAACTTCCGTTCGTGCAGCGGGGAGCCTAACCGTCTGCCGGGCGCCTACCACTCGGGTCGGACGGACGACATCGAGCGCGCGCTGGACTGGATGGCGGAGCGGTTCCCGGGTCTCCCGCGAACCGCGGTCGGGTTCTCGCTGGGCGGGAATGCGCTCCTCAACCTGCTCGGGCGGGAGGGCGGGGACCGAGGCCTCGTCGCCGCAGCCGCCGTGTCGGTCCCCTACGACCTCGAGTCCAGCGCCGACGCCCTGCAACGCGGGATGGGGCGCGTGTACGGCCGGCGTTTCCTCCGCAGCCTGCGGGAAAAAGCGCGCGAGAAGGCGGTGAGGTTCCCCGGCGTGGTGGCGCCCGGAGCGGCGAGGGCCCGCACGATCCGCGAGTTCGACGACCGGCTCACGGCGCCGATTCACGGCTTTCGCGACGCCGCCGACTATTATGCGCGCTGCAGCGCCAAGCGTTTCGTGGACCCCGTGGACCTTCCCATGCTCCTCGTCCATGCGCGGGATGATCCACTCGCCCCCGGGAGTTCGGTGCCCGTCGAAACGATCCGGCGACGCCCGAATCTCTCCCTCGCACTGACGGAGCGGGGAGGGCATCTCGGATTCGTGGGTCGGGGACGCGGAACGGGGCGGGCCGGCGCGCGAACCGGCTGGCTCGAAGAGACGGTTTCCCGCTATATCTCGCGGGCAACCCAGCGGACAACGCATCCGGATTCCGGAGTGTTTTAGATGGTTTGTACGACTATTGCCCGCAGCCTTCAGGATGGGAGTCATTTCATGCGCGGATTTGCACGAGTCGCGGCCCTTGCTGCCGCCTTCGCCTGCCTCGCCACACCCGTCACGGGACAGGGTTTCGGACGCGCCCTGCCCGTCGCGGTCTCGTCCGGCCAGGTGCTCATCGCCGAGAGCGGCGGCCCGACCTCCACGGGGGCCGTCTACGTCTACGAACGGGGGCCGGATGGATGGGCCGTCTCCGCGGAGCTTGCGCCCTACGCGGCGGAGGAGGGCGGAGCGTTCGGGATTTCGCTCGCGGTCGACGGCGACCGCATGCTCGTCGGCTCGCCCGGCGCGGCCCACGTGTTCGAGCGGAGCGGCGGAGCATGGGAGGAAGTCGCGACGCTGAGGCCGGCCGAGCTTCCGGAGGGCTACGCGTTCGGCGGCGGCGGCGCGATCGCGGGCGACATCGCGATGGTATCGGCGCCGGGTCGGGCAGGCCGCGGGGGGGCCCGCGTCGCCGGCCGCGTCTACTTCTTCGAGTGGGACGGCTCCGCCTGGAATGAAGCCGGATCCGTCGAATCCCCCGAAGCGGCCGCTGGAGACGGCTTCGGCGCCGCGATGCTTACGGATGGCCGGGTGGCGGCGATCGGCGCTCCGGGGACCGCCGATGGTGCCGGTGCCGTGTTCTTCTTCACGCGGGCCGATGACGGCGCCTGGACGGCGGCGCCGGAACCGCTCACGGCCGCGGAAGCGGGCGAGAACGCAGGCTTCGGGAGCGTCCTGTACGGCGAGGACACCGAGGACGGATTCCGGCTCCTGGTCGGAGCCCCCGGCGCGGGGGGCGTGGGCATCGCGTACACGTTCACGCCCGATGGCGATGTCTGGAGGCCCGAAGGCCGGCTCTATCCGCCGATCGTCGCCGGAGGCGGCCGATCCTTCGGCGGGAACTTCGCCAACGCCTTTGCGGCCGTGGACGGAGAGATCTGGATCGGCGGATCCGGTGCCGGCGCGGGCCGGGAGGGGCGGGTGCTTCGCTACTCGACCGCCCCCGAAAGCGGGGTCGAGTTCGCCGGCGCCCTCTCCGCCTCGAACCGCGACGCGGGCGATGGCTTCGGCGGCGGCGTCGCCGCGCAGGGTGACGTCGCGGTGGTCGCCGCGAGCCGCAAGGACTACGGGATGGGGACCGCCTACATCTTCGAGCGGCGAGGCGACGAGTGGGTCGAAACCGCCGAGGTATGGAGCGACGCGAAGAACTACGCGGCGATCAACGGCCACGAGGTGGGCTGCGAGGAAGGGGTGTCGGCCGATTTCGACTGCAGCGAGGTGAACATCCTCTCCTTCATGCCCGTGCAGTCGCTCGGGGCGAACCGCGGCGTCCGCGTCAACGACGTGTGGGGCTGGACCGATCCGCAGACCGGGCGCGAGTACGCCCTCGTGGGGCTGACCGACCAGGCTTCCTTCGTCGACATCACGGACTCGCAGAACCCGCGCTACGTCGGGCGTCTTCCGATGACGGAGGGCGCGCGCGGCAGCGTGTGGCGCGACATCAAGGTCTTCAGGGACCACGCCTTCATCGTTTCCGATGGGGCGGGCGACCACGGGATGCAGGTGTTCGACCTCACCCGTCTCCGCGATGTCGGCAGCGAGCCGGTCACCTTCGAGGCGGACGCCCACTACGACGGGATCGCCTCCGCGCACAACATCGTGATCAACGAGGCGACGGGCTTCGCCTACAGCGTGGGATCGAGCGGAGGGGGCGAGACGTGCGGCGGCGGCCTCCACATGATCGACATCAACGAGCCCACGGAGCCGAGCTTCGCCGGCTGCTTCGGCCACGAGGGCACCGGGCGCCGCGGGACCGGGTACTCGCACGACGCGCTCTGCCTGATCTACGACGGCCCGGACCGCGAGCACGCCGGCAAGGAGATCTGCTTCGGGTCCAACGAGACGGACGTCTCGATCGCGGACGTCACCGACAAGGAGAACCCGATCCCGCTGTCGACGGCCACGTACGCCAACGTCGCCTACGCGCACCAGGGCTGGGTGACGGAGGATCACCGCTTCTTCTACCTCGGAGACGAACTCGACGAACTCCGGACGCAGTTCTCGGGCACGCGCACGATGATCTTCGACATCACCGATCTCGACGACCCCGTCCTCGTCAAGGAGCACTTCGGCGAGTCGACGGCGAGCGACCACAACATGTACGTGCTCGACGACCTGCTCTACCAGTCGAACTACAACAGCGGACTGCGGATCCTCGACGTGAGCGACCCGGAGAATCCGAGCGAGGTCGGCTTCCTCGACACCGTGCCGTACGCCGAGGGGCCGGCGATGGGCGGCTCGTGGAGCAACTATCCGTACTTCGCGAGCGGGACGATCATCGTGACGAGCGGGAGCGAGGGCCTGTTCATGGTGAAATACCAGAAGCCGGAACTCGTGCCGTAATGGAGAGAACCACCAACACCGTGCGGTCCGGCCTCCTCGCCCTGGGGATGGCCGGACTCGTGGCGGTTCGCGCCGCCGCCGCGCCCGTGACCGCCGCCCCGGCCGACGGTTCGTTCCTCTACGTGGCGAACCAGGAGGCGGCGGCCGTGACCGTCATCGACCTCGAGACCCACGAGATCGTCGAGATCATCGACCTTGAGGCCATGGGATACGGGGCGAACGCGAAGCCGCACCACGTCGCGGTCGAGCCGGACGGGTCGTTCTGGTACGTGTCGCTCATCGCGGCCAACCGGGTGCTCAAGTTCGACCGCGACAATGAACTCGTCGCTTCCATCGAGTTCGAGCGGCCGGGCCTCCTCGCGCTTCATCCCTCCGAGCCCTGGCTGTTCGTGGGGCGGTCCATGGCGGCGGTGAACCCGCCCCAGCGCATCGGCCGCATCGACCGCATCTCGATGGAGGTCGAGGAGTACGATGTCTTCATCCCGCGGCCGCACGCGCTGCTGGCGAGCCCCGACGGCGGGTGGGTCTACGCGGGGAGCCTCGGCGAGAACTCCGTCGTCACGGTCGAAGCGGAGAGCGGCGAGGCCGAGTTGCTCAGGCTTCCCGGCTCCGGGGCGATGCCTCACGTCCTCGTCCAGTACGCGATCTCGCCGGACGGCGGGACGCTCGTCGCGACGGCCGAGATGACGGCCAAGCTCCTCGTGTTCGACGTCACGGAGCCGGTGGCGCCGAAGCTCGTGGGAGAACTGGACGTGGGGGCGCGGCCGTGGCATCCGAGCTGGTCGGCGGACGGGCGCTGGATCTGGTTCGGTAACCTGGGGGCGAACGAGGTCACGCTCGTCGACACCTCCGACTGGTCCGTGGCCGCCGTGATCCGGGGCGAAGGCCTCGCCGAACCGCACGGCAGCGTGCTCTCGCCGGACGGCTCCCGACTCTACGTGGCGAACCGGAACGAGACCGGCTCGTACGCGTCGTCGGACCGGATGGGATACGACGCGCCGGGCGGTACGGTCGTCGTCATCGACACCGCGACCCGCGAGATCATCGACGTCATCGAGACGCCGCCCTACGCGTCGGGCATCGGTCTCGCCTCCAGCCCGCGCTGAGGGCGCCGGCGACGTGAGCCGCATGGCCGGGCCCCGCAGCCGGCGGGTCGCGCCGGGAGCGCTGACCGCTGCGCTCCTCGCGGCGGGATGCGCATCGAGCGGCGCCGGTCCGGGGGAGTTGTCGCCGGAGCGCGCGGCGGGAGGCGAACCCGGCTTCGTCCGCGCCGTCACCCCCTTTCCGGTGTTCGACGAATCCGGAAACGCGTACGAAATCCCCTTCCTCGGCGGCTTCAACGTGCCCCGCCCGCAGTGGGTGGACATCGACGGAGATGGCGACCTCGACCTCTTCGTGCAGGAGACGACGAACCGCCTGATGTTCTTCGAGCGCGAGGACACGCCGGGCGGACGGCGCCACACCTGGCGGCCGGAGGCGTACTCGGACCTCGAGGTCGGGGAGTGGTTCCGCTTCGTGGATGTCGACGCGGACGGAGACCGGGACCTCCTCGCGGAGTCCCCCTTCAGCTACATGAAGCTCTACCGGAACACCGGTACGGCGGGCGGGGCCGTATTCGAACTCATCGCGGACACCCTTCGCGACACGCGCGGGGAGGCGATCTTCTCGGACCGCCAGAACATCCCCAACGCGGCGGACATCGATTGCGACGGGCGCCTCGACCTCTTCATCGGTCGCCTCGTGGGGACGGTCACGCGCTACGAGGCGACGGGCGCGATCGGCGCGAACGCCTCGCCCTTCCGGCACATCACGGACCGTTTCGAGGACATCGAGATCGTCGCCGACCCGGCGGCCGCCGGGGGCGTGCCGCCCTTTGACGGGCCGGACGGGGGCGGGTCCTTCCCCACCCTGCACGGCGCGAACACGATGGCGCTCGCCGACTACGACGCGGACGGCGATACGGACATGTTCTGGGGCGACTTCTTCGAGGCCGGGCTCCTCCTGATCGAGAACGCGGGCTCGTGCGAGGCTCCGAACCTCCGCGTGGAACCGCGTCCCTTCCCCCTCGACGACCCGATCCGGACGAGCGGCTACAACGCTCCGACCTTCGGCGACTACGACGGCGACGGCGACCTCGACCTGCTCATGGGCGTGCTCGGCGGCGCGTACAACGCGAACACGACGACGGCCGACAACCTCATGCTCTTCTCGCAGGAGTCCGACGGCGGCTTCGAGCTTCGGACGCGGCGGTTCATCTCGCAGATCGATGTGGGGAGCGAGAGCGTGGCCTCCCTCGTGGATCTCGACGGCGACGGCGACCTCGACCTCCTGCTCGGCAACAAGATCGACCCCGGGGACCTGTCGAACTCGCGCGTCTTCCTGTTCGAGAACGAGGGGAGCGGGACGGAACCGGTCTTCCGCCGCACCGGCGAGTTCGAACTGCCGGGCGCCTACCACAACGCGCCGGCCTTCGGCGACCTGGACGCGGACGGCGACCTCGACCTGCTGCTCGGCACCTGGCGCGACGAGATCCGCTACGTGCGGAACGAGGGGTCGGCCATGGAACCCCGCCTCACACTGGTGGACTCGGCGTTCGTCGAGATCACGCGCGGGAGCAACGCGACGCCCGCGCTCGGCGACCTGGACGGGGATGGAGATCTCGACCTCATGATCGGGGAGTCCTCCGGGGCCCTGAACTACTATGAGAACGTCGGCTCCGCTTCCGAACCGAGCTTCGAATTCGTGAGCGACGAATACGGAGAGATCGACATCGGCCGGCGGAGCTTCCCCAAGCTCCTCGACCATGACGGAGACGGCGACCTCGACCTCATCGTCGGCACCGAATCCGACGGCATCCGCTACTTCCGAAACGATGGGAGTCCCGCGATCCCGAACTTCGTCGAGGCCGACGGCGGGTTCCCCTCCGCCGAGGACCTGCCGCTGTTCGCGACGCCGGAGTTCGGGGACCTGGACGGGGACGGCGATCTCGACCTCGTCGTGGGCACCCAGGGGGGTGGCTTGTACTACTTCGAGAGACGCTAGTGTTGTGGGAATACAGGGAGTGATTCGAATGAAAAAGACTTTGACCTTCGCCGCCTTCGTCGCAGTTGGCCTGTTCCTCGCCGAGGGCGCGACGGCGCAGGAGTTCGGGGGCACCGTCGTGCTTGCCAACGGGACCATCGTCGTCAGCGAGGCGATCGACCCGGATGCGGACCCGCAGAATCCGGCGACTTCCGCTCCCCGCAGCCTCTACGTCTACGAGCGGAGCGGCGATGACTGGGAGCGCACCGCCACTCTCCGTGCGCCGGAGGGCGGGGGCGCGGACTTCTTCGGCCGCTTCGTGGTCGCCGATGGCGATCGCCTGCTCGTAGGAGCCACGGCTCTCGACGCGAATGGCGATGGCCAGAGCGACGGCAGCGTGCTCATCTTCCGGCGCACCGGGAGCGGCTGGGAGTTCGAACGCCACCTCCGGCCGGAGAGTGCGCCGCCCGGCGTGTCCTTCGGCCGTTTCGCATCGGTCGCGGGCGACCTCCTTGTCGTGACCGCGCTGGGTTATCAGGACACCGGCGGGGCCTGGGTCTTCACGCGCGGCGAGGATGGGGAGTGGATCGAGGACGGGATACTGACTTCCGCCGACCCGGATCCGCAGCAGGAGTTCTTCGGTTGGGGCGCCCACACCGATGGCGAACGCGTGATCGTGGGCGCTTTTGCCGGGCCGCAACTGCCCGGGGCCGCGTACGTGTTCGGGCGGAATTCCGAGGGCGACTGGGTGCAGGAGGGACGGCTCGGCCACGAGGGCGACGAGAGGCAGCCGGCAGCGGCGGTCGTGGCGAATCGCGCCCCGGTCCTCGCGGTCGGCATCAACGGCTCCCACGCGCTTCTCGGGCTGCCGGGCGCCTACGACGGGGCGGGGACGGTCCTCAACTATGTGCGTCGCCCATCCGGCGACTGGGTGCGGCAGGGATCGCTGTCGGCCTTCCACCGTCAGCCCGGCGACTACTTCGGTGCGACCATCACGGCGCGTGACGACGAACTCTGGATCGCGGCTCCGGGCGCGGGCCGGTTCGGCGCGATCTACGCGTTCTCACGGGATCCCGCGGCCGCGGATTTCGGCTCGGCGACCCGCATCGGCGCGGGCCCCGGAACGGATGCGGGAGACGGCTTCGGCCTCTCGATCTCCGCCTCCGGCGACATGGCGGTCGTGGGACAGCCGTGGGACGATGCGGGGCTCGGTTCCGCCATCGTGTTCGAGAACCGGGATGGCACATGGGCCGAAACGGCGAAGATCTTCATCCCGGAGGAACGGCGCCCCCTGACGGCGCTCTCCGAGGTGGGCTGCGGCGAGGACGGGATGGCCGACCAGTTCACGTGCGATCAGGTGGACGTGCTCTCGTTCCTGCCACTCGACGCGATCGGGGGCACCGACCGCGGCATCGAGACGAACGACGTCTGGGGATGGACGGACCCGCAGACGGGGCGCGAGTACGCGATCGTCGGCCGCACGGACGGCACCGCGTTCATCGACATCTCCGACCCCGCGGCGCCCGTCTACCTGGGCAGCCTGCCGAAGACCCCCGGGTCGCTGACCCAGTCGTGGCGCGACATCAAGGTCCATGCGGACCACGCCTTCGTCGTGGCGGACAATGCGGGCGAGCACGGGATGCAGGTGTTCGACCTCACGCGGCTCCGCGACGTGCGCGGTGCGCCGGTCGAGTTCGATCCCGACGCGGTGTACGAGGGCATCGCGAGCGCACACAACGTGGTCATCAACGAGGAGACCGCGACCGCATACGCCGTCGGTTCGAGCGGCGGCGGCGAGACGTGCGGCGGCGGGCTGCACATGATCGACGTCAGCGATCCGAAGGCGCCGAGCTTCCTGGGGTGCCACGCCGAAGCCGGCACGGGTCGAGGGGCGACCGGGTACACGCACGACGCGCAGTGCGTGAACTACCGTGGCCCGGACGCCGAACACGTCGGGAAGGAGATCTGCCTCAAGGCCAACGAGACGGCGGTCGTGATCGCGGACGTGACGGACCGGAACAACCCCGTCACGCTCTCGACCGCCGATTACCCCGCCGTCGCCTACACGCACCAGGGCTGGCTCACCGAGGACCACCGCTACTTCTACCAGAACGACGAACTCGACGAGATGGCTTCGGTAGGCCAGGCGCAGCAGACCGGAACGGAACCCGACATGGAGGCGAGCCGCACGCTCATCTGGGATGTCTCGGACCTCGACGATCCGATCCTCGTCAAGGAACACTTCGGGGAGACGTTCACGATCGACCACAACCTCTACATCGTCGGCGACCTCATGTACCAGTCGAACTACGTGAGCGGGCTGCGCGTGCTCGACATCAGCGACCGCGAGAATCCGCGCGAGGTCGGCTTCTTCGACACGGTGCCGTGGGACGAGTCCGTCACCTTCGACGGCTCGTGGTCGAACTACCCGTTCTTCGCCAGTGGGACGATCGTCGTGTCCAGCGGCAAGGAGGGCGTGTTCTTCCTCCGGTACCGCCGTCCGGAACTGGTGCCCTGAGACGCTCGGGTCACCCGTCCGCGCCGGCTGGCCGGCCGCCGGTGGTGCGGACGCTCGCGCTCCTGGCAGGGGTGGCGAGCTGGGGATGCTCGGATGGCACGGGCCCCTCCCCCGCTCCACCCCCGCCGCCCGCGCCGCCGGAGCCCGCCGCCTTCGAGCTGGCGGCGAATGAAGTGCTGACCGGACTCTCCCAGCCGGTCTTCCTCGCCGCTCCACCGGGCGACGCGAGACTCTTCGTCGTGGAGCAGACGGGCCGCATCCGCATCGCGAGCGCGGACGGGCGGCTCCTCGATGATCCCTTCCTCGACCTCTCGGGCCGCGTGGGCACGGCCCCCGAGGGCGGCCTCCTCACGATGGCCTTCCACCCGCGGTACGCGGACAACGGACAGGTCTTCGTCTACTACACCGACACGGGGGACGACACGGTGGTCGAGCGCTACACCGTCTCGGGGGACCCCGACCGCCTCGACCCGGGCTCGGCGAAGCGGATCCTCGCGCTCACCCAGCGCCGGCAGAACCACAACGGCGGCATGCTGCAGTTCGGGCCCGACGGGATGCTGTACATCTTCCTCGGCGACGAGGGCGGGGCGGGCGATCCGTTCGGCAACGGCCAGAATCCGGAGACGCTGCACGGTTCGATCCTCCGCATCGACGTGGACGGAGGCGACCCGTACGCGATCCCGGACGACAACCCGTTCGTCGGAGAAGAGGGTGCGCGGGGCGAGATCTGGGCCATCGGCGTCCGGAATCCGTGGCGCTCGACCTTCGACTTCGCGGGGAACGTCCTCTACGTCGCGGACGTGGGCCAGAACGAACGCGAGGAGATCAACGCGGTGCCGGCGGGCGAGGCGGGCGTGAACTACGGCTGGAGCACGATGGAAGGGTCCGCCTGTTACCAGAGTTCCGGGTGCGACATGTCGGGTCTCACGCTGCCCGTCGTCGAGTACATCCACGACGGCAACGTCTGCTCGGTGACCGGAGGATACGTCTACCGCGGCTCACAGCTCCCCGAGATTGCGGGGCACTACTTCTACTCGGATTTCTGCACCGGCTTTCTGCGGAGCTTCCGGTTCGACGGCGGACAGGCGGCCGACGAGCGACGCTGGAACGTGGGAAGCCTCGGGGCGGTGTCGTCCTTCGGCGTTGACGGCGCCGGGGAACTCTACGTCGTGAACCTCACCGGCTCCGTCTCCCGCCTGGAGCGCCGTCAGCCGTAGCGGCCCGCGGCGTCGCGTCCGCCGATAGCCGCCGGATCGTGTCGACGCTGGTAGCCCATGGCTGCTAGACCCTGAACGTCAGCCCCACCTGGAAGAGCAGAAAGTCGACATCGGAGGCGATGGGCGAGAACGAACTCCCGCCGAAGCCGTCCTCGACGATGCTCCCGGGCACGAGATACTCCGTGCGGCCGTGCCTCCGGTACTGAGCTTCGAGCTTCAACACCACCGGCTTGGCGGAGCGGCTGACCGGGATCGCGAGCCCGCCTCCGAAGCCGTACGCCGCTCGCACGTCGTCGAAGTTCACCGTCGTCCCCTGATAGGGCGATTCGCGATGGAGCGTCTGGTAGAGATCCCACCCGGGCTCGACGGAGCTGACGGTGAAGAAGTAGCCGAGCCCCACGAAGCCGTTCACGTAGGGCTGGACGGGGCCGTACGGAAGCCGGATCTCGGGGCCGAGTCCCAGGTACCCGACGTTGTTCTGCGTGACGACATCGGTCAGGATCCGGTCCGTCGCCGCGAATACGGGGACGCCAAGCGTCTCCGACCCGTATTCGACGAAGCCGGCCTCGAACCGGACCCGGAAGGCGGGGGAGTCCGCGAAGCCGAGCAGGGCCGTGAGCGCCCCCCCGAAACCGTCGTTGACGAACGAACCGAATTGCCCCCGCGGCGACATCACGGACAGCGTGCCGCCCAGATCCCACTGCGTGTCGTTTCCGCCCGAAGAGGGTTCCCGGGGCGGTTGGCCGGGAAGGTGGCCGCCGGGGACCTGCGCCGCGACGGCCGCGGGCACCAGCGCCCCCAGCGTCACCAGCGCGGCGAGTCCGGCCCCGAGCATGCAGCGGCTCCGCATCCGTGTACGCACCATCATCTGTCCCGCTCCTTCCCTGCTCCGTGGCGACCGTCGGATCGCCCACCCGCGCTCGCCGTCATCCGCCACCCTGTAGACGGCCGCGCGCCGGAATCTGTCACAACGTGATCTCGCCAGAAAGATAGAGCGCCGCGCGGCCGGCGATCGTCACGCGGTCCCCGACGTGACGACAGATGAGCGTACCGCCGCGGGCGCTGATCTGCCGCGCCTCGAGCGGCGCCTCGCCGCGACCGAGCCGTTCCGCCCAGTAGGGCGCCAGCGTGCAGTGCGCGGAGCCCGTGACCGGATCTTCCGGCACGCCGACGCTGGGCGCAAAGAAGCGGGACACGAAATCCGCGCTCACGCCCGGCGCGCTCACGATGATCCCGAGCCGGTCCAATCCGCGCAGCCGGGCGAAATCCGGCTTCAGCTTCCGGACGTCGTCCTCGGCCTCGAGGAGGACGAGATAGTCCCGCTCCGAGGCCAGAACCTCCGCCGGCTCCGCCCCCAGCCCCTCCACCAGGGCGCGAGGGGCCTCGCGCGGCACCGCGGGACGCGCCGGAAAATCCATCACGAGGAGGCCCCCATCGCCCCGTTCCACGATGAGTTCGCCGCTTCTCGTCTCGAAGCGCACGCTCTCGCGGCCCGGCGCCAGCCTCTCGAAAATGACCCAGGCGGAGGCCAGCGTCGCGTGTCCGCACAGGTCGACCTCCGAAAGGGGCGTGAACCAGCGGAGCCCGAACCCGCCCCCCTCGCCCTCGTCGTCGCGAACGAAGAACGCGGTCTCGGAGAGGTTGTTCTCCGCTGCGATCTTCTGCAGAACGTCGTCGTCGAGCCACGCATCGAGCGGACAAACGGCCGCCGGATTGCCCTCGAAGGGCCGGTCCGAGAAGGCGTCGAGCTGATACAGCGGAATTTTCATGCGTTCTCCCTGCGGCGTGACCCGGCAGGCGGGGCGCCCGCTCCGGCTCAGGCAAACTAGTGTCGCGCCGCAGGAATCCGCGAGCTACCGGAGTGCCGGGACGCGGGGTTCACCGTGCGCGGCTGTACCGGTAGATTCGACCCATCCGCGCGGAACCTCCGCGCGCCGTCCGGATGCGGGCAGACACGAGCAAGGAAGGCATGACATGCCGGTCGAAATCACCGGATACTGGCTGGCCAAGACCGAGCCCCACGTGTACTCGATCGACGACCTCGCCCGGGACGGCGAGACGGAATGGGACGGCGTGCGGAACTACCAGGTCCGGAACTTCATGCGTGACCGGATGAATCCGGGCGAGAAGATCCTCATCTATCATTCCAACACTCGAGTGCTCGGCGTCTACGGCGTGGCGGAAGTCGCGGGTCCGGCGCACCCGGACTCCACCCAGTTCGACCCCGAAAGCGGCTACTTCGACCCGAAGTCCAGTCGGGAGAATCCCCGCTGGTGGTGCCCCGATTTCCGCTACGTGGAGACCTTCGGAACGCCGGTGACCCGGCAGATGATGAAAGAAACCGCCGGCCTCGAGGCTATCAATGTCATGAAACGCGGCATGCGACTCTCGGTCATGCCGGTGACGGAGGAGGAGTTCGAGATCATCCTCCGCCTCGGACGCGGATAGGGAGAACAGAGGCAGGTCATGTTGTGGTTCCTGATCATACTCGCGGCGGTCGCCTTCATCGTCATCGGCATGTACAACAGCCTCGTGCGGCTGCGCGTACGCGTGAACGGCGCCTGGGCCGACATCGATGTCCAGCTCAGGCGCCGCTGGGACCTCATCCCCAACCTCATGGAAACCGTCGAGGCATCCGCGGGCCACGAACGCGAGACCCTCGAGGCCGTGGTCGAGGCGAGGAACCGGGCCATGGGCGCGCGGGGGCCCGCCGAAGCGGGTGCGGCGGAGGGCGCGCTCGCGGGGGCGCTCGGGAGGCTCTTCGCGCTCTCGGAGGCCTACCCCCGGCTGCGGGGAGTCGAGGCGTTCACGGACTTCCAGCGCTCCCTCGATGAGATCGAGGAGGCGGTGCAGAACGCGCGGCGCTACTACAACGCCGTCGTCCGGGACTACAACACGAAGGTACAGGTCTTCCCCACGAATCTGCTCGCCGGGCCGTTCGGCCACACACGCCGGGAGTTCTTCTCGCTAGACGACGAGCGGCAGCGCGAGGGGCCGCGGGTGGCGTTCTCGTGAAGCTCCGGCGTCCGCGACGCGCCGCGGAGGCGGCGGCCCGAGCCGCCGTGCTGGCAGGCGCCACGGCCGGCGTCCTCTGTCTCTTCCTCTCCCCGGCGGCCGCGCAGGAGCGCTCCTGGCGCATCGAGGAGTTCCACGCCGACATCCGGGTGCTGGAGAGCGGGGCCATCGAGGTGACCGAAACGATCCGGCCCCGGTTCAACGGAAGCTACAACGGAATCTACCGGACGATTCGCGTCGAGGACCGGATCAACGGGTTCCGCCGCAAGCTGCGCCTTTCGGTGGAGGCGGTGACGGACGCGGACGGGAATCCGCTGCGCTACGAGACGGAGCGCGATGGGGACTACCTGAACACGAAAATCTGGGTGCCCGGCGCCGTCGACACGGTGCGCACGGTCCGACTCTCCTACGGCGTGACGAACGGGCTCCGCTTCTTCGAGGCGGATGAGGGCGAAGACGGCATCGTCGACGCGTACGACGAACTGTACTGGAACGTGACGGGGACCGAATGGCCGGTCCCGATCGAAACGGCGAGCGCGACGGTGAGGCTTCCGCAAGCCGTCGGGGGCGTGCGCGCCCACGCCTTCACCGGGGGGTACGGCGCCACGGGCCGGGACGCGACGGTCGACGTCACGGGCACGCGGGTCGACGTGCGAACCGACCGGCCGCTCGGCTTCCGGGAAGGTCTGACGATCGGGATCGGTTGGAATGCCGGCGCCGTGCGGCGGCCCACGGCGATGGACCGCGCCGGCATGTACCTGTCCGATAACTGGCCGCTCTTCCTGCCGTTCTTCGTCCTCGCCTTCATGTACCGGCGCTGGAACGAGCGGGGGCGCGACCCCGAAATCGGCTCGATCGAGCCGCGCTACGAGCCGCCCGGCGATCTGACGCCCGCCGAGGTCGGCGTCATCGTCGACAACCGGGCGGACCTGCGCGACATCACGGCGACGCTGATCGACCTCGCCGTGCGGGGGCACCTGACGATCGAGGAACGCGAGGAGAAGGACTACACCTTCGAGCGACGGGACAACGCTGGCGACCGCCTGGCTCCGCACGAAAGCGCGCTCCTGCGAGCGGTGTTCGGGGGGCGGAGGACCCGGCGGCTCTCGGACCTCAAGGACCGCTTCTACAAGGATCTCCCGGAACTGAAGTCGAAGTTGCTGGCGACGCTCATCGAGCACGGCGTGTACACGGAATCGCCGACCATCGTCGCCGGAAAATACGTGGGTCTGGGGTTCCTGGTCGGCATCGTGATCTTCTTCGGCGGGCTGCTCGCCCAGGCCGTGCTTCCGCTGGCGATGGGGGCCGTACTCGGGGCGGCCATCGCATCCGCGTTCGTCATCGTGGTTTTCGGACTCTTCATGCCGGCGCGCACGAAGAAGGGCACGGAGCTGCTGCGGCAGGTGAAGGGGTTCGAGGAATTCCTCACGCGGGTCGAATCCGACCGCTACAGGCGGAAGATCTCGGGTCCGGAGATGTTCGAGGAGTGTCTTCCGTACGCCATGGCGCTCGGCGTCGCGGGGCAGTGGGCGCGGGCCTTCCGGGACCTGTATCGCGAACCGCCGGACTGGTATCATGGGCACGCTCTTTCGACGTTCAACTCTCACATCCTGGTCTCGAACCTGAACACCATGTCCGCGGAGACGCACAGCGTGATGCAGTCCGCGCCGCGCAGCGCCCAGGCATCGAGCTTCTCGGGCGGCGGTATTTCCGGGGGCGGCGGATTTTCGGGCGGCGGCTTCGGCGGAGGTGGAGGAGGCGCATTCTGACATGACTTCCAGCAAGAAGGTCTCGGTCGGCGACCGTGTGGAGCCGTTCACGCTGCCCTACGAAGCCGGAGGAACGATCGATCTGGGGGACCACCTCGGCCGCGACCGGGTCGTGCTCCTCTTCTTCCCCCTCGCCTTCACCTCGGTCTGCACGGCGGAGATGTGCCGGCTCCGGGATGAGTGGAGCGCCTACGCGTCGCTCGACGCCACCGTGTTCGCGATCTCCGTCGACAGCCCGTTCGTCACGTCCCGTTTTCGGGCGGAGGAGAGCATCCCCTTCCCCATCCTCTCCGACTTCAACCGCACGGTTTCGCGTGACTGGGGCGTGCTTTACGAGGAGTTTCACGGGTTCCGGGGCGTCTCCAAGCGGTCGGCGTTCGTGATCGGAAGGGACGGCCGGGTAGCGTATGCATGGGTGTCGGAGGACGCGGGCGTGGAGCCCGACTATGAGGCACTCCTGCAAGCGGTGGCCGACGCGCCCTGAGGACAGAGACAAACCGCAGCCACGGAGACGATCCGATGTCGATACCGCTCGCGCAGCAGCAGTGCATCCCCTGTCGAGGCGGCGTTCCACCCCTGGAGGGAGCGGCCCTCGACGCGCTTGCGGAAGAACTCGGGGCCGACTGGCGGGTGGTGGACGGCCACCACCTCGAGAAGGAGTACCGCTTCCCCGACTTCGTGACGGCGCTCGACTTCGTGAATCGCGTGGGCGGGATGGCGGAGGAGCAGAATCATCATCCGGACCTGTTCCTCGCGTGGGGACGGGTCGTCGTTCGGATCTGGACGCACAAGATCGACGGGCTCACGGAGAGTGACTTCGTGTTCGCGGCGAAGGCGGAATCGCTGCACCGACCGCGGGCGTGAACCACAGGATGTCCTCGAGGGTCATCGAGGAGCCCGGAGACCAGGGACGACGGATCGGCGCGTACCGGGGCGCCGAGCCTGGTCCGCTCGTCATCTGTATCGCCTCGCTGCACGGAAACGAACCGGCGGGTATCGCAGCGCTGGAACGGGTATTGGACGTGCTCTCGTCGAACCGGTTTCGGATGCACGGGGACCTGGTCGGACTCCGTGGCAACCTTCAGGCGCGCAGAGCAGGCACGCGGTTCATCGACGAGGACCTCAACCGCGTGTGGCAACGCGAGCGCGTGGACGCGGTACTGGAGTCGCTACGGTCCGGGGAGTCGGCGCCGGAGGGCGACGGAGGACCGATCGTGGGGAGCGCCGAGCTGGCGGAGCAGCGGGATCTTCTGGCCGCCTTCCGCGCGGAAGACCGGCGCGCGCGCGGGCCCATCCACGTCCTTGACCTTCATACCACATCATCGGAAAGCGCGCCTTTCACGACGCTTGGAGACACGCTTCAGAACCGGGCACTCGCACTCCGCCTTCCGGTCCCGGTGGTTCTGGGACTGGAAGAGCAGATCGATGGCGCCATGCTCCACTACTTCGACCGCCTGGGCTGGGCCAACATCGGCATCGAAGCGGGGCAGCACGAGGCCGCGTCGTCCATCGAAGTGCACGAGGAGGCCGTGTGGATCCTGCTTGAGACCCTCGGACTGATCGAGGAAGGAAGCGCGCCGGGCCCGGGCGACCTGAGGGCGCGCCTCGCTCGCCGCGCAGAAGGCTTGCCGAGAGTGCTGGATGTCCGCTATCGCCACGTTGTCTCGGAGGAGGACGAATTCCGGATGCATCCGGGGTTCAGGAACTTCGACGTGGTCGAGGCGGGGCAGGAACTCGGCGCGGACCGGACCGGACCGGTGCGGACGGCGTTTGCAGGCCGCGTCTTCCTCCCGCTCTACCAGCGACAAGGCGACGACGGTTTCTTCATCGTCCGGCAGCGCGCTGCCGAGTGGCTGACGGTGTCCCGGCTTCTGCGAACGGCCGGTGCGGATCGCGCGGCCACTTGGCTTCCGGGCGTACGGCCGCATCCCGCGCGTAGCGACGCCGTCGTCGTGGCGCGCTGGGCCCGCAACCGGGGGGTGATCGGGCTCCTCCACCTCATGGGGTTCACCGCCCGCGGCGAGAGCGGCGGGGCGGTGATGGTGCGACGCCAGGAAGGGCCCGCCCGCCAACCGGAGTCTGCGTCCACGGGCGGTTAGCGACCGTGGTTCGTCGCCGGCGCCGGCTCGGAACCCGCTCCGCCGCGGTCGCACTCGCGGGCGCCGCCGTGTGGGTGGGCGCGTGCCGAACGGAAGTCACGCCGCCTGAGCCCCCACAAAACCGGAGCCCGGTGGCGGTGGACGCCGTGCCCGACCTCGATGTGCGGCTCGGGCATCCGGCGGTCATCGACGCGGCCCCCTGGTTCCGGGATCCGGACGGCGATGCGCTGACATTCGCCGCGAGGTCCCTCGACGCCGGCGTCGCCCGCGTGACGGTTGGCGGAGATCGGGTGACGGTGGAAGGGGTCGCTGCGGGGTCCGCGACGGTGGAGGTGACGGCCCGCGACGGCGGCGGGCTTTCGGTCGCGCAGCGCTTCGAGGCGACGGTCGGGGCCGGCCTCGCACTCTCGCTCGGCGTGGCGCAGGCGCGGGAGGGCGGCACCGCCCGCGTCGAAGTCGTGCTCGACGAGGCGGCGGCGGCGCCGCTGACCGTGCGCTATTCGCTGGGAGTGGATGACACGCGGCTGACGGCCGACGCGGATTCGGCGGACGTGCTGGACGCGGGCGAGGGCGAGGTCGAAGTCCCCGCGGGAGCGAGCGGCGCCTTCATCGAGATCCGCATCGCCGACGACGATGAGATCGAGCCGCCCCGGGAAGTCCTCACCCTTGCCCTCGGTCGGCCCGCGACCGGGAGCGGCTTCGTGCTCGCCCCTCCTTCGAGCGCGGCCGTGGTCATCCGGGAGGGAGTGTGCGACCGGACGGCCCCCGTGCGCGACGCGATCGTGCGCGGGCTCCGGGCCGACGACTGCACCGCCCCCGATGGCCAGGCGCTGGCCGAACTCCGCTCCCTGACGATCAGGCCGCGGGAACCCGGCCCCGAGACTGGAACCGGAGCCGTCCGCGGCGGACTGCGCCCGGCCGACCTGAGCGCCCTTTCGGGCCTGGAATGGCTCTCGCTCCAGGACTACCGGCTGGGAGCCCTTCCCCCCGGAGCGTTCTCCGATCTCTCCAGTCTGGAAGTGCTCAATCTCGCGGGAAACCTGATCGCCGACCTGCCGCCGGGCGTGTTCGCGGGCCTCCGAAGGCTCGAATGGCTCTCCCTGGTCGACAACCGGCTGCGGGCGCTGCCGCCGGGCGTATTCGGCGACCTCGCCGGCCTTAGGGAGCTGTTTCTGCAGGATAACGAACTGAGCGCCCTGCCCCCGGGCGCGCTGACGGGCCTTCGGAGCCTGGAACGGTTGACTCTGGGGGGAAACGAGACCGCCTTCGCCTTCCCCGTGCGGCTCGTTCGAACGGACCACGAGGACCCGACGGCTCCGGGTCCCGCCACGATCGAGGCCCGGATACTGGAGGGCGCCCCCTTCGATGTCCGGCTGCCCCTCCTCGCCAATGGGGGGACGCTCTCCTTCGACTCCGTCCTGGTACGGGCGGGCACCACGGCGAGCGCCGCCGTGAGGCTCACGCGCGGCGACGCCGCCGATGCCCCGGTCTCCGTCACCGTCGGCACGGAAGAGGCGCTGGCCGAAGCCTGCGCGGATCGTTGCGACGGTTTCGATCTCGTCGCGGGGGACCCGCTCGTCGTGTCCAACCCCGCTTCCGTCACGCTGTCCGTGCCCCATGCGTATCTCACGCAGGCGGCCCAGGACCGGGCGGGCGGCGTACCGCTGGTGGCGAACCGGCGCGCCCTCCTTCGCGTCTTCGCGACCGCGGACGAAGTCAACGGCTTCCGGCCGGAAGCCACCGCGACCTTCTTCCATGACGGAGCGGAGACGTACCGGACGGAGCTCGACCCCCCCGGTGGAGGGATCCCGCTCGCCGTCGACGAGAGCCGACTCGAAAGGTCCTTCAACGCCGTCGTACCGGGCCGCGTGCTGCAGCCGGGCCTGAGCATGGTCGTGGAACTCGATCCGGACGGCGCGCTCCCCCTGACCCCCTCGAGTCGGTCCCGGTTCCCGGCGGAGGGCCCGTACGACATCGACGTTCGGCGGATGCCCCCGCTGCGCGTGACCCTCGTTCCCGTGCAGTACCATTCGGAGGAAAACAGGGACGTGAATCCGCGCGTGGCGGCGTTCGCGGGCGAACTCGCGGCGGCGGCCACGGGGGCGGGCTCGGACGCGGGTCGGAGCGTGCTGCGTTACGCCCGCACGGTCCTGCCGGTCGGCGACCTGCACGTGGCGCTCCGCGAACCCTACCACACGTGGGCGGACACCTCGGAGGCGGGGGTCGTCGGCCTCATCCGTGAGATCGAACTGCTCCGGCTGATGGAGGCGGAGGACCCCCGGGAGCATTACACCGGGATCTTCGGCGTTCCGAAACCGCGCTCGCGGCACCCCGATGCGTACTGGATCGACGGTCTGGGGATGCTGGGCGGGCAAAGCTCCCTCACGGCCTCACACGGTCCGGACGGCCTGCTGCAGAGGACGGGTCGTCTCCGCCTCGTGTTCGCGCACGAGTTGGGGCACAACCTCGGGCGCCCACACACGCCCTGCGACGAGCCCGTCACGGACCCGGGGGCGGTGGATCCCGACTATCCGTGGCCGGATGGCCGCATCGGGGTGTGGGGTCACGACTTCGGGGATGGCGACGAAGACGGTGGGGACGGCGGGCCGGGCCTGGGGCATCTGTTCAGCCCGGAGGGATACCGGGACCTGATGTCCTACTGCTATCCCCAGTGGATCAGCGACTACAGCTTCACGAAGATGCTGGAGTTCCGCCTCGCGGGGGACGGCGGTGCCGGGATTCCGGCGTCGGCACCCGCGGCGGATCGGCGGGGCGGGCGGGGCGACATGCTCCTTCTCTGGGGCGGGGTCGACGCGGGCGAACTTCGGCTGGAGCCCGCCTTCGTATATCCGACGGCCCCGCGCCTTCCCTCGTCGGGCGGCCCGTACCGCCTGTCGGGCCGCGATGCGGCGGGGCGGAGCCTGTTCTCACTCGGCTTTACGCCGACTCCGGTCGCGCACGGGATCGACGATGAGAGCCGCGCGTTCACGTTCGCGATCCCCTTCGACCCCGCCTGGGCGGAGACGCTGGATCACCTCACGCTGAGCGGCCCGGAAGGATCGACGTCAGTGGACCGGGCTCGCGGAGGTCGCGCCGCGCTGATCATCGACCGCCTCACCGGCCGCGTCCGCAGCATCGTCCGCAACCTGACCGGTACGCTCCCGACGTCGTCACGGTCGGAAGGCGACAGGCTGGAAGTCGTGCCCGGCCTCCCGCGACACCCGGGCTGAGGCCGGTACCACACTCTAGCCGTAGATCGCCAGTACCCGGCGGAGGGCGTCGATGTCGCGTGGTTCGTTGTAGACGTTCGGCGAGACGCGCAGGGCATCGCCGCGCAGGGAGGCGTAGACGCGGGCCTCGGCGAGGCGGGCGTCCACCTCGGCGAGATCGCAGCCCGCGGGCAGGCGGACGCCGAGGATGTTCCCCGTTCGCCACTCGTCGTCCTCGATCGCCCAGCCGCGGACGCGCAGTTCATCCGCGAGGCCGGACAGGAGGGCGCGGCAATAGTCGAGGATGCGCGCGGGGTCCCAGTCGAGAATCAGGTCCAGCGCCTCGACGAGCATCGGCACGAGGATGAAATTGGATGTCTGGCCGACGTCATAGCGGGCGGCCCCTCCCCTGTATTCGTCGGTATAGTCGACAAGACCCTGAAAGTCCTCGGAACCGCGGCGCGAGATCCATGTTTCCTCGAGCGGCGTGCCGTCGTCGAAGCGGGGACCGTAGTACCCGAAGGCGGTCGAATAGGGCCCCAGGAGCCACTTGTACCCGACGGTGATCAACGCGTCGGGCCGAAAGCGCTCTACGTCGAACGGTACGGCGCCGATGGACTGCGAGCCGTCGATGACGAGCGCGGCACCGACTTCGCGCGCCCGCTCCCCCGCCGCCTCGAGGTCGATCCGGGTACCGTCCGTCCAGTGGCAGTGCGGGAGAGCGACGACGGCGGTCTCCGGGCCGATCGCCTCGAGCAGCCGCTCGTTCCAGAGCGCGGCGGACGGGGGCGGCCCGGGGCGATCGACGGTTCGGACGCCACATCCGTGGGCCGCCGCCCGGCGCCGCCAGGCGTAGACGTTGCTCGGGAACTGCTCGCCGAGGACGACGATGTTCTGTCCCCGTTCGAGCGGGAGATTCCGGGCCGCGACTTCGATGCCGTAGGACGCGGAAGGTGCGAGCGCGATCCGCTCGGGCGGCGCGTTGACGAGGCGCCCGAAGCGGTCCCGGGCGCGATCGCAGTCCGTGAAGAACCGCTCGCTCGGGAAGGGGGTCGGCGAGCACTTGCGGCGGATTCCCTCCATCCCCGCCTCGGCGACCGAGCGCGGGAGGGGCCCGAGGTAGGCGCAGTTGAGGAAGTGTTCGCCTTCGTCGAGCGCGAACCGACGCTTCTGGCAGCCGAGTGCCTTATTCGGTCGTTCCATCATCCGCCTCTCAAGTCGATCCTCAGTTTGGCCCGGTCCACCTTGCCGGTCGCCGTCCGGGGGAGACGGTCCAGCACCTCCCAGCGGCGGGGCACGCGCGGACCCGACAGCCGTTCGCGGCACCACGGGTCGAGACGGGCGGGGAGACCGGGATCTTCCCCGGCGACGACGGCGACCACCACCTGACCCCACCGGCTGTCCGGCATGCCGATGACGGCGGCTTCGCCGACGTCCGGGTGGGCGGCGAGCACGGCCTCCACCTGGGCCGGGTCGACGTTCGCACCTCCGCTCACGATCCGGTCGCGCAGACGCCCCGTCACCGCCAGGCGACCCTGCGCGTCGAGATGACCGAGGTCGCCGGTCGCGAACCAGTCGCCGGGGGGCCGCGCGGGCTCTCCGACGTATCCCCGGAACAGCGTGTCGCCGCGCACCTCGATGTGGCCCGGGGCCGGCGCGCCGACCGGCCCCGCGGCCGCATCGCCGGGCGGTCGGATCCGCACTTCGACGCCGGTCAGCGGGACGCCGGCCGACCGGTCGCCGGCGCGCACCTCCTGCGGCGTGGCCGTGGTGACCTGCGACCCCGCCTCGGTCAATCCGTACGTCAGCGCGATCGGCCACCCGGCGGACAGAGCCCGCTCCGCGAGGTCCGGCGGGGTCGCCGCGCCGCCCAGCAGGACGGCGCGCAACGAGCGCGGCGGCCGGGCGCCGACCGCCAGCAGCCCGTGCAGCATGGCCGGCACGAGCGAGACGTGCGTCACGGCGAGTTCGCCCAGCGCCCGGGCGACGGAGGCGGCGTCGAACCGCGGCCCCGCCAGCGCGACCGTGGCGCCGGCAGCCGCGGCCCTCAGCGGCACGGCGAGCCCCCCGACGTGCGCCCAGGCGAGCGTCGCGAGCCACCGTTCGCCCGGGCCGAACCCGAGACGGTCGTTCGAGGCGCTGGCGTTCGCGCGCAACGACCGCCATTCGTGGACGACGAAGCGGGGCGCGCCTTCGGTTCCGGACGTGGGAAGAATGACGCCGGTCGCGGGGAGGCCTGCCCGCACCGGAGGCGCCGTCGGGGCGGCGAGAGGGGGCGGGGCGGAATCCCGCAGATGCAGGACGATGTCTCCGGTCCCGGGGACCGCGAGCGCCCGCGACCTCCACCCGGACGTCGGCCACGTCGTGGCCCTCCCTGTGAGCGCGACGGCGGGTTGAAGCGCCGTGACAAAGGCGTCTCGCTCATGCGGTGTCCAGTCCGCATGCGCGGGTGCGAGCACCCGGCCGGCCCCCGGGGCAGCTTCCAGCGCGAGCGCGGCAAGGGCGACCGCGCCGGCCGCGTCCAGAGGGAACTGGTGCGCGACGACGGCCCCCGCCCCCACCCCCTCTTCCTCCAGGATCGCGGCTACCGCGGCGCCCGCCGCGCGGATCTCCGCGGCGGACCACGCGCGGTCGCGCGACACGAGCGAGAAGGACGACGAGGGGGCGGGAGTCGCCGGCTCGTTCACCACAGGCATCCGACCGCGAACAGGAGGCCGTAGGCCCCGGTTGTCCGCGCCGTGGCGGCGAGGGCGGGGTTCAGTGAACGCGGGTCCTCGTACGTCCACACGACGCGCAGCGGCGCAACAGCGAGGAGCACCGCGCCCGACGCGAGCAGCGTCCCCGGCGGCCACCATCCCACCATGACGCCGATGGGGGGCACGGCGATGGCGACGGCGACGAGCAGCGAATACTGGACCCGCGTCGCGGACGGACCGATCCGCACGGCCAGGGTGCGCTTTCCGGCGGCGGCATCCGTCGCGATGTCGCGCAGGTTGTTCACCACCAGGATCGCCGTGGCGAGCGCGCCCGCGCCGAGCCCCGCGAGGAGCGCCTCGGGCGCCCAGCGCGAGAGCTGCACGTAATGCGTGCCGGCCACCGCAACCGGGCCGAACAGGATGAAAACGGCGAGGTCGCCCAGCCCGTGGTAGCCATACGGCCATGGTCCACCCGTGTAGCAGACCGCCAGCAAGATCGAGCCCACGCCGATCCACACGACCGGCCATCCGCCGACCAGCGCGAGATAGATGCCGACCGCGACGGCGAGCGCGAACGAGACCGCCGCCCCGAGCCGGACGGCCGCCGCGGTCAGGAGACCGGCCTGCGTCACCCGCGGCGTGCCGAGCCGGTCGGCCGTGTCCGCCCCGCGCGCGAAATCGGAATAGTCGTTCGCGAAGTTCGTGCCGATCTGAATCAGGAGCGCGGCCACGAGCGCCGCCAGAAAGGGCGCGGCGGCGAAACCGCCGTCCTTCCACGCCAACCCGCCGCCCGCGAGCACGGGGCCTACCGCGGCCGGCAGCGTCCGCAGACGCGCGCCGGCGATCCACGCGCCCGCGCTGCCGGGCGTTACGGACGCCAAGGGTACTGTCTGAAGTTCGGTGTGCGCTTCTCGAGAAACGCGTTCTTCCCTTCCTGACCTTCCTCGGTCATGTAGAAGAGCATCGTCGCGTGGCCGGCCAGTTCCTGGAGCCCGGCCTGTCCGTCGCAGTCGGCGTTCATCGCCGCCTTCAGGCACCGGATCGCGAGCGGGCTCTTCCCGAGGATTTCTCGCGCCCAGTCGACCCCCTCCGCCTCCATCCGCGCCAGCGGCACGACCTTGTTCACGAGCCCCATCCGCTCGGCTTCCTCCGCTCCGTACTGCCGGCACAGGTACCAGATCTCGCGCGCCTTCTTCTGGCCCACGGACCGCGCCAGGTACGAGGAACCGAACCCCCCGTCGAAGCTCCCCACCTTGGGCCCCGTCTGCCCGAACACGGCGTTGTCCGCCGCGATCGTGAGGTCGCACACCACGTGCAGCACGTGTCCGCCGCCGATCGCATACCCGGCGACGAGCGCGATGACGGGCTTCGGCATCGAGCGGATGAGACGCTGGAGCTCGAGAACGTTGAGCCGCGCGACCCCGTCCTTCCCCACGTATCCGGCCGTCCCGCGCACCCGCTGGTCGCCGCCGGAGCAGAAGGCCCACTTCCCATCCCTCGAAGGTCCGTTCCCGGTGAGGAGGACGACGCCGATCTCCTCGTCATCTCTCGCGTCCTGGAACGCCTCGTACATCTCGAACAGCGTGTCGGGACGGAACGCGTTGCGCACCTCGGGCCGGTTGAAGGCGATGCGGGCGATGCCATCGCTCTTGTGGTAGGTGATGTCCCGGTATTCGCCGGCCGGCTCCCAGTCGACGCCGCTTTCCGGGGGGGCAAAGGTCTCTGCCATCTCGGGTTCTCCCTCAGATCGCGCGGCGCGCCGCCTCCTTCGCGTTTTCGATCGCGGCGGTGCGCTGCTGCCAGTTGTGTTCACGCTCGATGCACGCCTCGGTGAGACGGAGGCCCCGGCCCTCCGATTCCGGGCCCGGCGCCTTCACGGCCTCCCGCAATTCGGCGGCCGACGAGACGAGACGGTGCGGGATTCCGGCGGCGGCGGCAACCGCGCCCAGATCGACGGACTGGGGCATGACCACGTAGGGGGTGAAGGGCGGGTCGTGCTCCCGGATCGGCAGCATGTGGAAGATGCCGCCGCCGCGGTTCTGGATGACGACGAGGTGGAGCGAGATGCCGGGCGGACGATCGGCGAGCAGCGCTCCCGCATCGTGGAGCAGCGTGAGGTCGCCCATGAGCGCCGCCGCGGGCCGTCCGGAGGCGGCCGCGGCGCCGAGCGCGGCGCTCACGTTGCCGTCGATCCCGCTCGCGCCTCGAAGGCCGAGGGGGCGCAGCGGCCGATCCGTCGCCCGCGCGAAGGCGTCCACGTCGCGAATCGGCATCGAGTTGCCGATGAACCAGGGCGTCCCTTCCGGGAGGCCTTCCGCCATGGCGTTCGCGACGGCGCCCTCGAACCACGCCTCCGCCAGCGACGGCTCGACCGCGAGCCGCGCCGCGCGGTCCGTTGCCCGCCACCGCCCGAGCCAGGCCTCGTCCGCCTCTCCGCAGTCGGCCGCGGCGGCTCGCTCGAGGGTCGCGACGGGATCGCCGGTCAGCCGCCGCGCGCTCGTGGCGAGATGATCGCGCCAGCGGTGCGTCGCATCCAGAACGAACTGCGGCGCGTCCGCGTGCCGCTCCAGGTAGCGACAGACCGCCGCGGAGGTGGGCGCGCGTCCGACGCGAACGACGAGATCCGGGCGCAGCGCCGCGGCGACGTCATCGGCACGGAGCGAGAGATCGGCGCCGCCCATCGTCCAGCGCGCCGCGCCGGAGCCGAAACGGGCGCCGGAGAGCGGATCGGCGACGAGCGGAGCGTGCGCCCGGGCAGCCAGCGCCAGGGAGGCGCGGCCGACCTCGGACCGCTGGTTGGGGCCGCAGACGATGAGCGGGCGCCGCGCACCGTGCAGCAGGGTGGCGAGCTCGGCACCGGCGTCCGGCGGCGGCGTTCCGGGCGTGTCGCCGGGCGTAGCGGGGCCGGGGAGGCGCGGCTCCAGGCCGGAGGGCACGTCGCCCGGCACCCGAACCGGCTCCAGCGGCTTCGCGAACTGGACGTTCAGGTGCGCCGGTCCGGCGGGAGACCCCACCGCCGCGCGCCACGCCGCCTCCACCGCGGCTCCCAGACGGGCGAGCCCCGCCGGGGTCGGCTCCGGAAGCGCGAGGTCGATGGACCGGCGGGTGTAGCGGCCGAAGAGATCCCGCTGGTCGATCGTCTGGTTCGCATCCGTGCCCCGCAGCGCCGCCGGCCGGTCCGCCGTCAGCGCGAGGAAAGGGACCTCGCTCTGGCTTGCCTCCACCACGGCCGGAAAGAGGTTGGCCGCGGCGGTGCCGGACGTGGTGACGACCGCCGCCGGCCGTCCGCTCGCCGCGCCCACGCCCAGCGCGAAGAAGGCGGCGCTCCGTTCATCCACGTGCGGGTGAAGCGTGAACCGGTCGTCCGCTGCCAGCGCTTCCACGAGCGGGGCGGAGCGGGATCCGGAACCGACGCAGGCGTGCGACACTCCCCGGCGGGCGAGCCCGTCGACGAGCGCCCGCGCCCACAGTGCGTTCCGATTGGGCGCGGCCGGCGTGCGGCTCACCGCATCGGCGCGACACCGAGCGCCGCGAGCATCGTCTGCAGCTTCACCCGGGTCTCGTCCCATTCGGCCTGAGCCCGGGAGTTGCTCACGAGGCCCGCGGCGGCGTAAAGGCGAAACAGCGGACCCCTGGCCACCCCGCCGCGCAAGGCGGGAGCGAACTCCCCGTCACCCGCTTCGTCGAACCAGCCGACGGGACCCGCGTACCAGCCGCGACTCTCCGTCTCGCGCGCGCGGATCATTTCGAGCGCTTTGTCGCGCGGATCGCCACACACGGCGGCGGTGGGATGGAGCCTTTCCACCAGCGACAGGATGTGCGTCGCGGGCGGGGTCTCCGCCTCGAGGTCCGTGCGCAGGTGCTGGATCCGCGGCAGGCGCAGGAGGGCGGGCTCCGGGATCTCTCCGATCCGGACACCGCCCTGACGCAGCCGTTCGACGATGTCCTCGACGACGACGAGGTGTTCCTCCCGGTTCTTGCCGCTGTCGAGCAACTGGCGGCCGAGCCAGGCGTCCGATGCCGGATCCGCCCCGCGCGGCGTCGACCCTCCGACGGCCATCGTGCGAAAACGCCGGCCGCGCAGCGAACCGATCAACTCCGGGGCGGCGCCGACGAGAAAGCGGTCGCGCGCGAACTGCATCAGGTAGAGGTGGGCGAGCGGGTTCGCCGTGCGCAGAGCGGTGAGAACGGCGGCGGAGTCCGGCGGTCTCCCGAGCGTAATGTCCATGGAGCGCGCGAGCACGACCTTTCGAACCCGGCCGGACCGGATCTCGTCGAGAATTCCGTTGACGGCGCGCCGCCATTGCCGGCGGTCCACGAGTTCCTCGATGGCGGTCGCGGAGGGGACGGGCCCCGGCGTCGCCCCGTGGCGCTCGAGCCTGGCCAGTTGTTCGCGCGTACGCGTCGCGCGGCGGCGGAGCCGATCGATGGCCTGATCTCCGGAGGTCCCGGCGGCGAAGCGGCGCGTCACCGTCAACCACGCGCCACGCTCGTCCGCCTCGACTTCGTAGGCGGGCAGCACGAAGCGCGCACTCGGGAACGCCTCCCAGAAGCCCGGTTCCCGATCTGCCCGGCGCGCGGGGTCGAAGGCGAAGCCGCCGTGCATACGGGGCCGCCGCGCCTCCCCGTCCAGGTCGAGGACCCACGGTTCCGAGAACAGCTTCCGGGCACGCTCCCGCATCCAGGCGATGAGATCGTGGGGCGGAGGTCCCGGCACGCCCTCCCGGCTGTCGATCTCGGCGGCGGAGCCCGCGTGCGCGATCCAGTGGGGGCCGCTCTGCCAGAAACCGCGCACGCCGACCGTCGGCGAAGCGAGCACCGCTTCGGGCTCGATGCTCGGCAAACGCAGGGTCACGCTGGCGAAGTAGCCCGCCCCGCCCGCGGCCTCGACCGCCTCCTCCGCCCGCTTCCCGCGGGAGGGCCGCGCCGCTCTCACGCCGTCGCCCTCATGCCATCGCCCTCATGCCGACGCCCTTCCACGTCACACGCCGTTCTGTGCGCGATGGCGTGCAGTTCCGCCGTCTCTCGGGGCGTGGCCGCATACCCGCCCGACAGGAGGAGCGTGAGCGGAAGCCCCTGCCCCCGCAGCGTGCCGATGACCCACCGATCCCTTCGTTCCAGACCGGCGCGCGTGAGCGCGAGACGCCCGAAACGGTCGCCGGCGACGACATCCACGCCCGCGAGGTAGAACACGAGGTCCGGACGCGACCGGGACACGGCCTCGGGAAGGAATCGCCGCAGCGCCTCTTCGTATTCCTCGTCTCCCGCGCCGTCGGGCAAGGCCACATCGAGATCGGACGGGGTGGGCCGGAACGGGTAGTTTCCGGCACCGTGCACGGAGAAGGTGAAGGTGTCGGGATCGTCGGTGAACACGGCGGCCGTGCCGTTCCCCTGATGGACATCGAGATCCACGACGAGCGCGCGGCGAATCCACCCGCCGCGGCGCAACACCCTGACGGCGACGCCTACATCGTTCAAGACGCAGAACCCTTCCCCGTGATCCGGAAATGCATGGTGCGTCCCTCCGGCCAGATTCGCCGCCACTCCATCTTCGAGCGCCATCCACGCGGCATTGACCGTGCCCCGGACGGCGAGTCGCGAGCGGCGGACGAGCGCCGGCGACCAGGGGAGCCCGAGGCGTCGCTCCTCGGCGCGCCGAAAAGTGCCGTGCCGGAGCTTGTAGAGGTACTCCGGCGTGTGTACGAGCGCCAAGTCCTCCCACGCGGCCTCCTCCGGCTCGACGATGTCCTCCGGCGCGATGATCCCGTCACGTTCGAGGATCTGCCTCAGCGCGAGGAATTTCCCCATCGGAAAGCGGTGCCCCTCGGGCAGCGGCACGGTATACCCGGCGCTGTAGGCGACGCGGAGTCTCGAGTCGGACATCGCCCGCGATCGACTAGAAGAGCCGGAACTGGAGCCGCAGCAGACGGCCGGGCTGCGGCAGTCCGCACTGATCGAAGACCGTCGCGTCCGCGAGGTTGTCCAGCGACAGCGAGGTCTGGAGCGTCCGGAAGGGTCCTCTGACCGCGAACTCCCGACTCACGACCAGGTCGACGCGGGCCGTCGGGTCGAGGGCGATGTCGGCGTCGAAATCCGGATCGACGCAGTACTGGCGTCCGATCGCCTCCACCGCGGCCCGCGCCCGGAAACCCGCGAAGAGCGGGCCCTCCACGTGCGCTCCCACGGCGATCCCGGGCTGATACTCCGCACGAAGCCTGCGGCCCTCGAACCGTTGGTCCGTGACGTTCACGTTCTGCCACGTGAGGTCCCCGCCCAGGGAGACATCGCCCCACCGCGCGTCGCCGAGAAGCTCGATCCCCGCCGCGTCCACGCGGCGCCGGTTCTCTCGGCGGAACCTCCCGTCCCCGAGCCCCGTGCGCACGATCGCATTCGAGAAGCTCTGGAAGAAGAGCACGGCCTGCGCCTCGACCTCCGCCCCGAACGCCGCCACCGTCCCGGTGACGCCGCCCTCCGCCGCGCGGAGGATCTCCGGCGCGAGTTCGTGGTTGGGGACGAAGCGGCCGAGGGCGCCGGAATACAGTTCCCGCAGCGAGGGGAAGCGGACGCGGCGGCTCGCCCCCATGTGGAAGCGAACGCGCGGCCCGATCTGCGCGGACCCCCCGATGCGCGCGCCCCAGTCGTCGATCGCCTCGCGCGCTTCGCGCCCGCCGGTCTCCGGCGTGCTGCCGTGGTCCCAGCTCGCCCCCAGGCTGACGCGGGCGCCCGACCAGAACCCCGCGCCGGGGCCCGCAAGCGGCAACTCGACCTCGCCGCCGAAGCTGAACAGGCGCTGGCGGAAGGTGGACTCTCCTCCGGGCACGAGACGCTCCACGTGGCGGGTCTCGGCCACCGTAAGCGCCGTCCGCAGGACCCCTTCGCCCAGTTCATGGTCGGAGAGGCCGCGGAAGGTGAGGGTGCGGTCGTCCGCGAACTCCTGCCCCGCAACGTCCTCGTAGGCCAGCGTCTCGAACTCGTCGATCTGCGCGTCGCCCGCGTCGACCCCGATGCTGACCTCGAAGTCTCCCGTCCCGAAGGGGGTGCGACCCCACCCGGTCCCGGCCGAGACCGTGCCCACGGCCCGCTTCGCCTCCGGCATCCTCCAGCGTCGCGGATTCATCACGTGGAGTTCCGGCGGGACCCCCCTCTCGGCGCGATACCCGAAGGTGGACATCGAGACCCAGGCGCCCCCTTCGGATTCGATCCGGCCGGTGAAGAAGGCGCTCACATGGTCGAGGTCGCTGTTCAGACGCCGGTTCGGGTCGATCGCGGCCGGCTGTTCGACGCCGCCGGGAAGGGGTACACCATCGCGCGTCCTGTAGGCGCCACCCGCCTGCACGGACACCCCGCCGTCCCCCGAACTCCACGTCCGTCCGAGGCGCACCCCGCCGAACGCCGCGCCGGTCGCGTCCATGCCGCCCTGCATCCCGTTGAGCCGCCGGTCCGGATCCACGCTCCCGTGTCCGATCTCGATCGAGACCACGCCGCCGAGAACGTTGGGACCGTGGAGCACCGAGGAGATGCCCCGGAAGAGCTGGATCTCGCGCGCCGCGTCGACCGGAATGAGCGAGAGGTCCGTGCGCGCGTCCCAGCCGAGACTCAGCGGCACCCCGTCGACGAGCACGGCGAGCTGGCGCGATTCGGTCCCCCGCAGCGTCGGCTGGGCCTCGCCGCGCGAGTTCTCCCGCACCTGCAGGAACGGAATCTCGCGCAACGCCTCCTCGAGCAGCGGGACGGCCGCCACGCGCGGCGACTGGAGGCTGAGGCGCACCGCGCTCGCACCCGACACGCTGGCGACCGGCCGCAGCGCCTCGATGCGGAGTTCGCGAAGCCGGAACGACACCGTATCCCGGGAGACCGTGTCCGGCACCTGCGCCGCGACGCCCTCCGCCGCCGGCAGGCACGCCAATGCGGCGAGAAGCCGCCACGCGCCACGCCGGGCGCACCATCGCCCGACCTTCCCTCCCATCCTCCGTGTCATGCGCTCCCGCTTGCCTGGTCCACCGTCTCTCCCGAAGCACTGCGCGGCGCCCGGCCGCGTCGGGTGCGATCCTTCAGGAAAGACGCGCCAAGGGCAAGAAGCGCTGCCAGCGCGGCCAGTGTCCCCACGACATCGCCGAGACGCACGTACACGGTCAACTCGTCCGTCGTCGACACGTCCGCCACGAAGGACGCGGGCGCGAAGAGTTCGGTGCGGTGCGACACCCGCCCCAGCGGATCCACGATCTTGGAGATCCCCGTGTTCCCGGAGCGCGCCGCCCCCATCCGCGTTTCGATGGAACGCATGACGAGGTGCGCCGGGTGCTGCCACAGCGCGCTCGAGCGGCTCCACCACGCGTCGCGGCCGAACCAGGAGTCGTTCGTGATGTTGACGAGGAAATCCGCGCCGTTCCGCCGGTAGTGCCGCGCCAGGGGGGAGAAGATCGACTCGTAGCAGATCATCGTCCCGTACGCCGCGCTTCCATCTTCCGTGGCGACCTCGACCGGAGCCTGCCACTCGCCGATCCCGAAGTTCCCCCCCGCGTAGGGGATGGCCTGGAACCATGCGGGAGGCATGAACGGCACCCGCTCCACGAACGGCACGAGAAAGCGCTTGTCATAACGATTGACGATCCCTTCTCCGGGCCGAAAGTGGTACGCGGAGTTATACGGCTGATACTCCGGGTTCCCGAGATCGGCCGCCCCGACGCCGCCGACTGCGACTTCCGCATCGAGCATTTCCCCGATCCCCGTTACCCGGTTGCGGGCGTCCGGCCAGCCGGGATAGTCGAAGGAGGGGAGCGAATCCATGAAACGCCCGGCGAGCATCGTCTCCGGGAAGATCACGAGATCCATGCGTTCCCGACCCGGCCACGCGGAGATCAGTGTGGCCGTCGACCGGAACGCGCTGTCCGTCGACGCGGCGCGGTCCGTGTTGCGCAGGTGCTGCGGGACGTTGGGCTGCACGACGCCGACCCGGGCCGCGGGACGCACCTCCAGCGTCTGCCAGCGCGCCACCGAGTAGGCGATGGGAAGGGCGAGCACGAGCAGGAGTCCGGCCGCCGGCCGCCGCAGCGCACGCCAACCGCCGGCCCGGTACGCGAGGAACCCCGACGCTACGAGGGCGTTCGCGAGCGCGAGCCAGAAGGAGAGCCCGCGGGAGCCCACGAGGTCGGCCGCGCCCACGAGCACGGGATAGGCCGAGAGCGTGTCGCCGAGCTGCATCCAGGGGAAGGAGACGTCGAGGAGGTGGGCCCGCAGCACCTCTCCGGCGGTCCAGAAAACGGGGAAGACGAGTTGGAGCGGCCACCCGAAGCGGGCCCGCACCAGGTGGATCCCGCCCGCCACCCACGACATGAAGGTCGCGAGGATGAGGATCGGGGCGAGGAAGGCGAAGAACGCCCACCACGTGTAGAAGACGAGCGCCACGAGGAGCCAGTAGAGCACGAGCGTGTAGTAGACGAGCCCGAAGAGGAATCCCCCCTTGCGGGCCTGCCTGCGGCCTTCCGCCGTCGCCGGGAGTCCCTCGAGCCAGACGATGAAGGGGACGAGCGCGACGAACGACGTGACGAGAAGATGGAAGGGAGGGTGGGCAAGCCCCATCAACACCCCGCCGAGGAGGAGGGGGCCCGCCCGTTCGGGGACGATCCGCGCGCGCCAGTTCAACCCGCGCCCTCCGGCGCCGCGTCCGGTGCCGCCTCCAGCGCCGCGTCCAGCGCTTCGCCCACGACTCCGAGCGTTTCCGCCACGTCCGCGTCCGTGTGCGCGGTGGAGAGGAAGCCCGCCTCGAAGGCGGAGGGGGCGAAGAAGACGCCGCGCTCGAAGCACGCCCGGTAGTAGCGGGCGAAGAGGTCCGTGTCCGCGCGCCGCGCGTCATCGAAATCGAACACGGGGCCGTCGGAGAGGAAGACGCCCCACATCGAGCCCAGCGCCGTCCCGCAGGCCGGGATGCCCCGGGCGCTTGCGGCGGCCACAATGCCGTCGACGAGCGTCGCGGCGCGCCGCTCCAGACCGTCGAACGGGTCTGTCCGCTCGAGTTCGTCGAGTTGGGCGATGCCGGCCGCCATGCCGAGCGGGTTCCCCGACAGCGTCCCGGCCTGGTACACGTCCCCTTCCGGAGCCATCCGCCGCATCAGCTCACGGGGGCCCGCGTACGCCGCGACCGGCATCCCCGCGCCGAGGACCTTTCCGAGCGCGACCAGGTCCGCGGCGACCCCGTAGCGCTCCTGCGCGCCGCCCCGCGCGACCCGGAACCCGGTCATGACCTCGTCGAAGATGAGGAGCGCCCCGGCACGGTCGCAGGCGTCGCGGAGGCCTTCCAGAAAGCCCTCGCGCGGCGGGATGAGCCCCGCGTTGCCGGCCACCGGCTCGACGATGACGGCCGCGAGCCGGGCGCCGTGTTCCGCGAACACCGCCGCCACCGCCTCGAGGTCGTTGTAGGGTGCGGTCAGCGTCAGGCCGGAGGTCGCCGCCGGCACGCCCGGCGAGTCGGGGAGAGACAGCGTGGCGACGCCCGATCCGGCCACGACGAGAAAGGCGTCCGCGTGGCCGTGATAGCAGCCCGCGAACTTCAGGATCAGGTCACGGCCCGTCGCGGCGCGGGCGAGCCGCACGGCGGACATCGTGGCCTCGGTCCCGCTGTTCACGAAGCGCACCATCTCTACGCCGGGCACCCAGGCGGCGACGCGCTCGGCGAGTTCGACCTCGCGCGCCTGACAGGCCCCGAAGCTCATCCCCTCGCGGGCCGCGCGCGTCACGGCCTCGACGACGGGCGGGGCGGCGTGGCCGAGAATGAGCGGACCCCAGGAGAGGACGTAGTCGAGATAGCCGCGCCCGGCCTCATCGAAGATCCGTGCGCCTTTGCCGCTGGCGGCGAACAGCGGCTCCATGCCGACGGCGCCGAAGGCCCGCACCGGCGAGCTCACGCCGCCCGGCATCACGTCGCGCGCGCGCCGAATCCAGTCGGAGGCGGCGGACGGACGGCGAGGCCCGCGGTTCACCGGCCCCAGGCGCTGTCGAGCCCCAGAACCGGGAGCCCACGCCCCGGCGGGAGGGCCGGGGATGGCGCCGCCCCTCCGCGCCCGGACGCCCGGCGCACGACTTCCCGGACGCGTCCGGCGAGGTCGAAGTCGGCCGCCCGCTCGATCTCGACCCGCACCAGCGAGCCGGGGACGAGGCCGTTTCCGCCGACGAGCACGGTCACGCCGTCCACGTCGTCCGCCTGGCTCTCGATCCGGCCCAGGTGCGCCGGGGCGGGAGGGTCCTCGTAGAGGAGTGCGAGCGTCGGTTCGTCCCGGGCCGCGGGCGCATCCACGACGGCGACGCGTTCCCGGCCGATCTCCGCGGCGAGCCGCTCGCGGCTCACGGCGCGCTGGACCTCGAGCACCTCCTCGAGACGGTCCCGCGCCAGCTCCGCGGGCACGAGGCTCTCCTCCATGGCGGCCGCGCGCGTCCCCTCCTGCGGCGAGAACGCGAACGCTCCGAGCCGGTCGAACGGCACCTCATCGAGGAAATCCACGAGTTCGCGGAACTCCACGTCCGTCTCGCCCGGGAACCCGACGAGCACCGTCGTTCTCAGCGTGAGTTCGGGGATCGTCTCCCGCAGCCACGCGACCTTCGACCGCAGCGTCGCGGCCCGCTCCGGCCGCCGCATGCGGTGGAGCACCGTGTCGCTCGCGTGCTGGATCGGCATGTCGATGTACGAGAGGAGCCGCGTCTCCGACGCCATCAGTTCGATGAGCGGTTCGCGCAGGCCCGCCGAGTAGATATACAGGAGGCGGAACCACGGGATCGACGTCTCGCGCAGCAGCGCCTCCACGAGCGTCGCGATGTCCGTCCCGTCCCGCCGCTCCCGGCCCCAGTGCGCAAGGTCCTGCGCCACCAGGTTCACCTCCACGGCGCCCTGCGCCTCGAGGCGCTGCGCTTCGGCGACGAGACGCTCCAGGTCGAAGGAACGGTGCTTGCCCCTCCAGAGCGGGATCGCGCAGAAGGCGCACCCGTGGTCGCATCCCTCGCTCACCTTCAGGTAGCGGACATGGCGCGCCCCGACCGGGATCCGCTCCCCCGGGTGCACGCCCCGGGCCGGCGTCGGTCCCGGAAGGAGTCCGCGCTCCAGCAACTCCGGCACGAGGCGGTCGAGGTCCCGCAGCCCGAGCAGGAGGTCGACCTCCGGCAGCGCCTCCGCCATCTCCTCCCGATACCGCTCCACCATGCACCCGACCGCCACGACGCTCCGGCACGCCCCTTCGCGCTTCAGCCGCTCGGCTTCGAGGATCGTCTCGATCGACTCTTCCTTCGCGGCGTCGATGAACCCGCACGTGTTGACGAGGATGACCTCCGCTTCATCCACATCCGTGCGCTCGGCCCCGTGGCCGATCAGTTCGGCGAGCATGCGCTCGGAGTCGACGGTGTTCTTGTCGCAACCGAGGCTGATGAGTCCTAGCCGCATCGCACATCGTCGGGAAAGACGGGGACCCCCTCCGGGGGCGCGTACTCGAAGAGGGCCGGGTCGATCCGGGCCTCGGGCTCGAGCGGGGTCAGGGTCACCGTGCGGAGGGTCCGGTTCTCCTCGCGAATGCGGAAGCGGCGAACGTAGCGGTCGGATACGCCGATCCACAGGCGGACCTCCACGTATCGCGCCGGGAGTTCCCGGGGCGTGAGCGACACGATGCGCGTTTCCACGCCGCCGATCTCCCCGACCCCCTCATCGACCGCGTCGTAGGTCGTCCGCGCCTGCGAAAGCAGGCGTTCGAGGATGTCGACCGAGCCGATCTCCGCGCCTTCCTCGAGGCGGGAGACCACGACCTGGTCGTGCAGCGAGGGTTCGTAGAGCCAGAGACAGGCACCGTCCGCCACGTAGATGTCGCCGGCCGGTTCGTCGAAGTCCATGCGGAACCGGTTCCGTCCCGCCTGATACCAGGTGCCGCGGCCCTCGCGGGTACGGCCGAGGAGCGGATTCTCGATGCGCTGGGCGAAGGTCGCCTTGAGACGGTCGAGCGAAGCATGGGCCGAATGCGCGAGGGCAAGGAGCGCGTCCACATCCACGCGTCCCGGTTCGTCGTCCACGCCCCCGGCGGCTTCGTCCGCCGGCCGGGAACCGTCCCGATCGGGGGCGGGGGCCTCCGGGTCCGCAGCCGGAGCGCGAGGCGGATCTTCATTCGGGGCCTCGCCCACCGCGTCGCCCGCTTCTTCGACCGGCGGCTCGCCCTGCCCCGCCGGCGCATCCGCCGCAGCCGCCGAATCCCCGGCCCCCACGGGGGGCGCCGCGTCGTCCCGCGGGCCGAACTCGGCTTCGATCCGGGCTCGTGCCTCGGCGACCTCCGCGGAATCCGCAGCGGAGCACGCCGGCATGAGGGCGCACGCGACGGCTCCGGCCGCGAGAAGGCCGAACGCCCCCGTACGAGGCGGGCGCGGGCGGAACGGCCTCACGGTTCCCCGCCGTCCCCGCCGTCCAGATCGGCAAGCGTCGCGAGCACCTCCCGCGGCTTGGACCCATCCGCGGGTCCCACGATCCCGGCCGCGTGCAACTGGTCGACGATACGCGCCGCGCGTCCGTACCCGATCTTGAGCCGACGCTGGAGCAGGCTGGTCGAACCCGCGGCGTGCGAGATCACGATCTCGGCGGCCTGCCGAAACAGCGGGTCGCGATCCTCGGCGCCTTCGTCCGAGACGCCCGATCCTCCCTCTTCCTCCTCCAGTTCCTTCAGCAGGTCGAGGATGTCGCGCTCCGAAGCGGCTTCCTCCTCCGCCTTCTCGGCCTCGGCCCGCGCGCTCGCCTGCTCCCGATACCAGTCGAGGAGGCGTTCCGTCTCCTCGGATGAGATGTAGGCGCCCTGGATGCGGACGGGATCGGACTCGCCCGGCGGCAGGAACAGCATGTCGCCGTTCCCGAGCAGGCTCTCCGCGCCGTTCTGGTCGAGGATCGTGCGGCTGTCGATCTTCGACGCGACCCGGAACGCGATGCGGCTCGGGATGTTCGCCTTGATGAGGCCGGTGAGGACGTTGACCGAGGGGCGCTGCGTGGCAAGCACGAGATGGATCCCGACCGCGCGGGCCTTCTGGGACAGCATGGCGAGCGGCGTCTCCACCTCGGACTGTACGGTCATCATGAGGTCCGCCAGTTCGTCGATGATGAGGACGATGTAGGGCAGCGGACCCTCATCGTAGAGCGCCGGCTCATCCATGACGCCGCGCTTCGGGAGGAAGACCTCGCGCCCGCGCGCGATCCGGCCGTTGAACTCCGCGACGTTCCGGCACCCGTTCGCCGAGAGCAGCCCGAAACGGCGCTTCATCTCGTAGACCGCCCATTTGAGGACGGACGCGGCCTCTTCGTTGTCCGTGATGACGGGGTGGCGGAGATGCGGGAGATCTCCGTAGACGGACAACTCCACCATCTTGGGGTCCACCATCAGGAGGCGGAGTTCGGCCGGCGTGTACCGGCACACGAGGCTCGTGATGAGGGCGTTGATGCACACCGACTTCCCGGACCCGGTCTGGCCGGCGATGAGGAGGTGCGGCATCCGGGTCAGGTCCGCGCACGTCGGCTTGCCGGAGAGGTCGCGGCCGAGCGCGAGCGGGAGCGTCTGGCGTCCGCGGCGATACGACGGGCTCTCCAGTATCTCGCGCACGAGCACCATCTCCGACGCCGGGTTGGGCACCTCGACGCCGACGGCGCCCTTGCCGGGAATCGGCGCCACGATGCGGACGGACGGCGCCTTGAGGGCGAGCGCGATGTCGTCCGCGCGGGCCGAGATCTGTCCCACCTTCACGCCCGGCGCCGGGACGACCTCGAACTGCGTCACGACGGGGCCGGTGGTCCAGCCCCCGATCTCGCCGGCCACGCGGAAGGTCGCGAGCTTCTCGATGAGGATCTCGCCGAGGCGGTCGAGATCGCGCACGCCGAGGCCGCTGCCCTGCCCCACGGGCGCGTCGAACAGCTGGATGGGCGGAACCGCCGAGGAACCGGGATCGCCGGCTTCCTCGAGTTCCGGAACCGGCGGGGTCTCGTCCCGGGGCGCCGGGTCCGGCTCGGACGGCGCGCTTGCCGGTTCCTCGGGCGTCCGTTTCTTCGTGGCACGACCCCGTCCGGCCGCCGCCTTCGCCTTCGCCTCGCTCGGCGGATCCGGCTTTGCGGGAGACCGCGAGAGACGGGAGCGCCGCGCGGCGCCGGCGAAGGCGCGGCCGAGTCCGACGACGGCACTGCCGGCGGCCCCGCATCCGCGAACGAGCGAGCGCCCCCCCGCCGTCACGGCGCTGGTCAGGGACCACCTCATGGTGACGAACAACGTGAGCAGGAGGACGCCCGCGGCGAGAAGTACGCCGCCCAGGCGGCCGAACACCTGAGCGAGGCCGGCCCCGGCGGTCGCGCCCAGCCAGCCGACGTCGCCCCCGCCCCCGGGTCCCGGTCCCGCGACGAGCCAGTACAGCGACGGGAGGACCGCAAGCAGCACCACTGCAAGGATGGACCAGCGGAGGGCGCGGGTCGGATCGCCCCAGCCGAGAAAATGCAGGCCCCACATGAACGCCGGGATCGCGAGGAGCGGCGAAAGGACTCCAACGGCCCGCTCGAGGGTGTCGTGAAGCAGTTCCCCGGCCGGCCCGATCCAGTTGGACCCGCCGGCGAATGCGGGAGAGAGCAGCGCGAACGCCACCAGGAGGCCGAGCACGATCAGCGCGACGCCCAGCACCTCGCGCCGTTGCCGTTCATCCACCATCACGCATCCTCCCCGCCCCGACAGCCAACGAGGGCGCCGTCCCGCCGGACCGGCACGACCTCGAAATCATCCGGCCCCGCGCAAACCGCCAGGTCCGCGCTCCGGCCGATCGCGCGTCGCGCCCGGCCGGCCAGCCGCCCTGCAAGATGGCCCGCGCACCACGCGTCGTCCATGCTCACGCGCCCTCGCCACGCGTGGGATCGACCTTCGGGAGGCCACGACACATCGATCGCGCGCGTGGGCGATCGCCGCTCACGAGCGGGTCAGGAACCGCTCGACGAACCCCGTGTCGATGTTCCCCGAGACGAAATCGGGATGGGCAAGCACCTTGCGGAGGAAGGGAACCGTCGTATGCACGCCTTCGAGGATGAACTCCTCGAGCGCATGGTAGGCGCGGATCCGGGCTTCATCCCGCGTGCGGCCCCAGACGATGAGTTTGGCGAGCAGCGAGTCGTAGAACGGAGGGACGACGTAGCCGCCGTAGATGTGCGTGTCCACGCGCACGCCGGGACCCCCCGGCGCGTGAAACGCCGTGACGGTGCCGGGCGAGGGACGGAAGCCCTGCTCGGGATCCTCCGCGTTGATCCGGCACTCGATCGCGTGCCCCTGGAATTCGATGGGCTCGGGGATGGCCAGCTTCTCTCCCGCCGCGATCCGGATCTGTTCCTTGATGAGGTCGACCGAAGTCACGAGTTCGGTCACGGGGTGCTCGACCTGGATCCGCGTGTTCATCTCCATGAAATAGAACTCGCCGTCCGGCGCGAGCAGGAACTCCACCGTCCCCGTGCTCTGATACCCGATGGCCTTGGCCCCCAGGATCGCCGCCGCTCCCATCGCCTCGCGAAGCTCCGGGGTGACTGCCGGACTCGGCGCTTCCTCGACGAGCTTCTGGTGCCGCCGCTGGCTCGAGCAGTCGCGCTCGCCGAGGTGCAGCACGCGCCCGTGCCGGTCGCCGACGATCTGGAGTTCCACGTGACGGGGCCGCTCGATGAGTTTCTCGAGATACACGGTCGGGTCGCCGAAGTTGGCTTCGGCCTCGTTCCGCGCCATGGCGAAGAGGTTCTTGAACTCCCCCTCCTCGAAGGCGGCCCGCATGCCCTTTCCTCCGCCCCCGGCGGCCGCCTTGATCATGACGGGGAACCCTATGCGTCGGGCTTCCTCCAGCGCCTCCGCCTCGTCGTCGAGCGGCTCCGGCGAGCCCGGGACGACGGGGACGCCCGCGGCGATCATCGTCTTTCGCGCCTCCGCCTTGTCCCCCATGCGGCGGATCTGTTCCGGGGTGGGCCCGATGAACACGAGACCGCTCCGCTCGCAGATCTCCGCGAACTCGGCGTTCTCCGCCAGGAAGCCGTAGCCGGGGTGGATGGCGTCGGCGCCGGTGATCTCGGCCGCGGCGAGGATCTGCGGGATATTCAGATAGCTCTCGCGGCCCACCGGCGGCCCGATGCAGATGTCTTCGTCGGAAAAGCGGACGTGGAGCGAGTCGTGGTCGGCCTCCGAGTACACGGCGACCGTCCGGATATCGAGTTCCCGGCACGCGCGGAGGATGCGGAGCGCGATCTCGCCGCGGTTGGCGATCAGGATCTTGCGGAACATGCGTCCGGCCGCGGCTTCAGTCGGGCTCGATACGGAAGAGCAGCGCGCCGTACTCCACCGGCTCGGCGTTCTCGACCGCGATCTCCTGCACGACGCCCGCGACGTCCGACTGGAGCTCGTTCATGAGCTTCATCGCCTCGAGGATGCAGAGCGTCTGGCCGGCCTCCACCCGGTCCCCCACGGATACGAAGGGGTCGGCGCCGGCCGCCGGCGCCCGGTAAAAGGTGCCGACCATGGGCGAGAGCACCTCGAACAGCCCGGACGCGGGCGCCGTCTCCGCCGGCGGGGAGGCGGGCGCGGCGGCCGGTGCCGGCGCGACCTCCAGGCCTCCGGCCGCCGCCGCGGGCACGGCCGCGGGCACGGCCGCGGCAGCCGCCAGGCGCGGGGACTTCCGGATCCGAACCCGGGTCGGGTCGCCCGTGTCCGAGCCCACAAGCTCGATGTCGAGGCCGTCCACGCCCGAGTCCTCGACCAACTCGATGAGTCCCTTCAGCCAGTCCAAGTCCATGGTCAGGTTACCCGCGTGATGTACTTGTTTTCCGTCCTGTCGACGCGCACCACATCGCCGGTCTCGAGGAAGAGCGGCACCTGGATCACGGCGCCGGCCGCCAGCCGGGCCGGCTTCGTTCCGCCCTGGGCCGTGTCCCCCCGCACGCCGGGGTCCGTCTCGACGATCTCCAACTCGACGAACTGCGGCAGTTCGATCGCGAGCACGACCCCGTCACGGTTGAGGCTCTGGCACTCCATGTTCTCCTCCAGGTACTGGAGCTGGTCCTCTCCGATCTGATCTTCCGACATCGGAATCTGCTCGAAGGTTTCCATGTTCATGAAGTAGTACAGGTGGCCGTCCGTATAGGTGTACTGCACGGGCCGCCGTTCCAGGCGCACCTCCCGGACCTTCTCGCCGGCGCGGAAGGTCTTGTCGATCACGCCTCCCTCCATCACGTCCTTCAGCTTCGTGCGGACGAAGGCCCCGCCCTTTCCCGGTTTCACGTGCTGGAAGTAGGTGATCGAGTAGAGGGTGCCGTTGAGCTCGATCACCATCCCTCGACGAAAATCCGAAGTATCTGCCATGGTACCCGATAGCTAGAGCCGGACGAGGGCGCGTGGAAGGCGGGTCAGCGTGCGGGCACCGGCCTCCCCTATCCGCACATCATCCTCGATGCGCACGCCGCCGCGTCCGGGAAGATACAAGCCCGGTTCCACTGTCACCACGTTTCCGGGCTCGAGGACGTCTTCCGAGCGGGACGAGAGACTGGGGCCCTCGTGCACGTCGAGTCCGATCCCGTGGCCCGTGCCGTGGCCGAAGAAGCCGTCCATGTCGTGGCGCGCGAACGTCGCCCGCACGGCGCGGTCCACATCCCGGCACGCGACCCCGTTGCCGACCGTCTCGCGCGCCGTCGTCTGCGCTTCGAGCACCTGCTCGTGAAGGGCCGCCTGCCAGGGCTCCGGCGTCCCCCGCACGAGAGTGCGCGTGATGTCGCTGCAGTAGCCGTCCACGCGGGCGCCGAAGTCGATGAGGAGGAGATCGCCCGGCTCGACGCGCCGGTCCGTGGGCGTCGCGTGCGGAAGCGCGGAGCGTTCTCCCGCCGCGACGATGGGGTCGAAGGGGAGCGGGTCCGAGCCTCCGCGGCGGAGTTCCATTTCGAGCGCGGTCGCGATCTCGCGCTCGCTCGGCGCGGCGGCCCACTCCATGCTCGACAGCAACCGGTTGAACGCAGCCTCCGCCACCGCGACCGCCCGTTCGATGGCCTCCACCTCGTCGCGCGTCTTCACCCGCCGCAACGTCCCGATGAGATCGCGGAGCGGGACGAAGACGATATCCGGGAGCATGCCGCGGAGGGACTCGTGGTCGGCGATCGTGAGGCTCTCGGCTTCGAACGCGATGGGGCCCCGGGCGTCCGCCGCCACGTCGGCGACGCCGCGGATCCACCCCTCGCGGCCGATATGGGTGCGGATCGGATCCGCCACCTCGAAGCCCACCTGCTCCTCGTAGCGAAAGTCGGTGACGAGCACGGGCGGACCCTCGAGGGGGATCCACAGGGCCCCGGCGGAACCCGTGAACCCGCTCAGGTAGCGGACGCTGGATCGGGCGGTCACGAGGACCGACCGGCGCCCGGCGGCCTCCGTCGTCGCTTCGAGCCGACCGCGCCGCGTTCCCGGCGGCGTCACTCCGCTCCCGCCTCGGCGCCCCCGCGAAGATGCTGGACGAGCGCATCGAGACCGAACAGGTAGCTGGAGGCGCGGAATCCGGCGATGACGCCGATCGCGAGGTCGGAGAGGAGCGACGTGTGCCGGAACGACTCGCGGGCGAACACGTTCGAGAGGTGGACCTCGACGAAGGGGCGGCCGGAGCCCGCGAGAGCGTCCCGCAGCGCCACGCTCGTGTGGGTGAGGGCGGCCGCGTTCACGAGCCACGCATGCACCGAGGCGGTGTTCGCCTGCACCCAGTCCACGATCTCGCCTTCGTCATTGGACTGGAAGAACACGAGCGAGACGTCGTCCGCGCCCGCCCGGTCGCGGAGGAGCGACTCGATCTCGGCCAGCGTCTGCGTGCCGTAGTGGTGGGGTTCGCGGCGCCCGAGGAGATTGAGGTTCGGCCCGTTCAGGACCCCGATGCGGATGGGTTCGCGCACCCGCTCAGTCCGGTCTTGCGGGAGCTTCGCCATCGAGGATCCGGCGAAGCTGTTCGCCGATCGACTCCTCGGCGGCGGCCGGGGCCGCCGACTCCGCCCCGTCCTCCGCGGGCGGGACATCCCGCGGCGCTCCGCTCGAGGCGGCCGCGGGGCGACCGGAGGGCGGTCCGCCCGCCTCCTCCGCGCGGCGACGCACCGCCGCGAGCGCGGCGGAGAGATCGGCGTTGTCCGGATCGCGGGAAAGCATCTGCTCGTACACGCCGATCGCGCGGTCGAAGAGGCCCTGGCTCGCGTACAGCCCGGCCAGCGTCGAGGTCTCGATTCCTTTCGGCGACACGGCGGGAGCGCCCGCCTGGCCGCCCGCCGGAGCGGGCCGTGCGTCCGCGCCGTCGCTCCGCCACGCGTCCTCGAGCGCCTCCAGCCAATCGTCCGCCGGATCGGGGCCGTCGGAACCGCGCGTCTCGACGCGCTCGACGCCCAGCGCCATGCAGGCGAGAGGGTTCGCCGGATCCAGCGAGAGGATGTGTTCGAACTCGACCCGCGCGACCTCGTCGCGACCGAGTTCGAGCAGCACGCGGGCGTGGAGCAGGCGCGCGTCCAGATAGTACGGGTGTTCTCTCAGGCCATCCCGGATCACGCCCAGGGCGCGTTCGTGTTCTCCCGCCTGCCGGTAGAGGTCGGCGAGGCGCACGAACGTGTGGGTCCGGGGCTCTTGTTCGGCGCGGCTCAGGAGTTGTTCGATCTCCACGGTCCGGTCTTCTGCGGCCACAGGTTTTTCGCAGGGAGAAATCAGTGCGGTGTCGAAAGCGGCAGGTTCGGGCCTTTCGACCCGGTCCGCGGCAACATACCGACCGTTTTTTTCGGTTGTCAACGAACGCCCCGGGAATGCGGCGGGGCTCCCGCCTTTCGTTGCCCGCAACGCGCGGCCGGCGTACGTTTTCGAGCTGCGTTTCCGGCCCCGGCGCGGCCGCGTTCGGGCGACTCGATTCAAGACGACAAGGTGGGTTCGGCGTCTCATGTTCATGCGGAAGATGCGCGGCAGCGCGAGCCTCGTGATGGGCATCATGGCTGCGGCCTTCGTGGGCTGGCTGGTGTTCGACGGGATCAACGCGATGCAGGGAGGGAACCTCGGCGGGCAGATCAACCCCGTCGTGGGGCAGGTCGGAGGCCAGGACATCCGCTACAACGAGTGGAACATCTTCCTCCAGAACCAGCTTGCGGTGAACCGCGCGGCCGACCGCGGCATGACGGACGAGGATGTGCGCGTCGTGACCGAACAGGCATGGGAGAGCCTGATCAGCGCGACGCTGATCCAGGCGGAGCTGGACCGGCTGGGCGTCAGCGTGACCGATGCGGAGGTTCGGCAGGCGTTCTTTACGCAGCCGCCGCAGGAGATGTTGAGCTACCCCGGCTTCCAGACGGACGGGCAGTTCGACATCGACAAGTACCGCCGGTTCTTCACGGACCCGGCGACGGATGAGACGCAACTGCTGCAGATCGAGGGCTACTACCGCTCGATCCTTCCGCGCGCGAAGCTGCAAACGCTCGTCCAGAGCGGCATTTACGTATCCGAGGAAGAGGCGTGGCGGTTCTATCGGGACACGAACGAACAGGCCCGCGTCCGCTTCGTACGGATCGACCCCGCCCTGGCCGTGGCGGATTCGCAGGTCTCGGTTTCGGAGGACGAAATCCGGCAGGTCTATGACGAACGCGTGGACGACCTCATCCGGCCCGCCAGCGCCCGCGTGAACATGGTCAGCATGTCGCTCCGGCCTTCCGTCGCCGACTCGCTCGCCGCCCGCGAACGGGCCGCCGCCCTCGCGGACCGCGTCCGGGGAGGCGAGGATTTCGCGGAGGTGGCGATGGCGGAATCCGCGGACTCCATCTCCGGCGCGGAGGGGGGCTTCATGGGCAAGCGTCCGACAGGCGCCTTCGACCCGCGCCTGACCGAGGCGGCCGCGGACGCCCCCCTGGGACAGGTCACGGATCCGGTCGAGACGCCGTTCGGACTGCACGTCCTGCAGGTCGACGAGCGCACCGCGGACTCTCTGGCGCTGCGCCAGATCTACGTTCCGTTCGAGATTTCCGGCGCGACCGAGGATTCGGTGTTCACGCTCCTCGACGACCTGGAGGACCTCGCCCTGCGCACGGACCTCACGACCGCCGCCGACTCGCTGGGCGTGACGCTTCGCGCCGATGTGCAGTTGCTGGACGGCGTGGACTTCATTCCGGGCGCCGGCCAGCTGGGCGTGGCGAGGGAGTGGGCCCTCGGCCCCGAGAGCGAGATCGGAGACCTGTCCGATTCGTTCGAGAACCCGGCGGGCTTCCATCTGGTCGAACTCCTGGGGCGGCGGGACGAGAGCACGATTCCCTTCGACGAAGCCGCGGTCGGGATTCGCGCGGAGCTGCTCGTGGAGAAGAAGAAGGAACGCGCGGCGGAACTGGCCGCCGGCCTGCTTGACGCGGTCACGGCCGGAGGTACGCTCGACGAGGCGGCGGAGGCACTCGGTTGGTCGGCCGAAGAGACCGTTTCATTCCGCCGGGGCGATTTCGTCCCGGGACTCGGCCAGGGCACCGAGGCGGTCGGCTTCGGATTCGGGGCCGATGTCGGCGAACTCAGCGGGGCCCTCGATGCCGGAGATGCGGTGGTCGTCGTGGAGGTTCTCGAGCGTGAAGAGGCTACACGGGAAGCGTTCGAGGAGGTCCGGGACGCCGTGGTGGGACAGCTGGGCTTCGAGCGTTCCCAGCAGTACGTGCAGAAGTGGCTGGTTGCGCTTCGCGAAGACACGGTCGTCGAGGATCACCGGGAGAGGCTCCTCCTGCAGCAGGAAGCCCAGCCCATGATCCCGGGCTTCTGATCCCCGACCTCCGATCCCGAGCCGCTTGACGACCCGCCGGGCCGACCGCCCGGCGCTAGTTTTCCGAATTCGCGGGGCGGGCCTGCGCAGTCTCCTGGGTGGCGGAGGCGGCCGATGGAGGCGCGGTGTCCCCGGTGATCTCGGCCCGCACATCGCCCTCGACCTCCTTGATCGAGCCCTTGAACTCCCGGATCCCGCGGCCCAGGGAACTCCCGATCTCGGGAAGCCGCTTCGCGCCGAAGAGGAGCAGAATAGCGAGGAATACGAGCAACAACTCCCATGGGCTCAGACCGAACATCTCAGACTCCTTGGTTGTGGCTCATCGCCCGCCTCCCGGTCACAGAAGCGACCGGGCGAACCAGGCGACGAGCACGACCCCGACGACGCTCAACACATTCAGGCGCAGGACGATCGGCCCCAGCGTGAACGCGAGCACCTTGAGATCGAATGCAAGCGGCTGCAGTGAAGCCGCGACCGTTGTGATGAAGAACTGACGCGCCGCTGACGGGGGCAACGTAACCGTCGCGAGTTCGGTGAGCAGCCCCCCGAGCACGAATCCCCCCGCTATGATGAGGACCAGGCGTATCGGGGAACGATGGCGTCGGCTTCCGAAGTTCACTCGCTACCGTACTCTCTCGACGACGTAATCCACCGCGAGGCTCAGCGCCTCGAGGCACGGACCCGCCGGCAGCCGCCGGAGCTGATCCCGTGCCCGATCCGCCCGCGACCGCGCCTCCTCGCGGGCCGTCTCCACACCTCCGTGCGCTTCGACGAGATCCACGATCTCCTGCACGGCTTCGGGAGAGGGCGCCGGGTCCGCAAAAAGCGCTTCGACGGCGCGCCGCTCCCCCCATTCCATCTTGGGCAGAGCGGCGATCAGGGGCAACGTCACCTTGTGTTCCTGCAGATCCTGCCCGCGCGGCTTGCCCATCACGCGAGTCGACGACGAATAGTCGAGCAGATCGTCGACGATCTGAAACGCCATGCCCAGATGATGGCCGTACGCGCGGAGGGCGTCCCGGTATTGCGGCGCTCCCGACAGGGTCCCGAGTTCGCACGCCGCGGACATCAGAGACGCCGTCTTGTGTTCGCACAGCCTCTCGTAGTCCTCACGCGTGAAGTCGAGGCCATCGTGGAGTACGAGCTGTCGCATTTCGCCGATCGTCATGCGGTTCGCCGTATCGGCGAGGAGGGCGACCTGTTCGAGGCTGCCGAGGGCGACGACCTCGATGACCGCCCGCGAATAGAGGTAGTCTCCCGCGATGATCGCGACCTGGTGCGTCCAGCGGTGGTTCACCGTGGGCCGGCCTCGTCGCCTCGCCGAGTGATCGACCGCATCATCGTGCACGAGGGTCGCGACATGCAGCAATTCGACGATGGCCCCCAGCTTCACGGCATCCGGGGAGGGGCGCCCTCCCACGCCGTCGGCGAGGAGGAGCAGCGTGGGCCGGAGGAGCTTCCCGGAGCGCGCGAACAGGTAGTCGCCCACCTCGTCGAGCGCCTCGAATCCCGATGGCACCATCCCGCGGAGCTCGTGCTCCACGGCAAGGAGCCGATCCGCTATGGGCAGGCGGACTTGTTCCAGATCGATGGCGGTGGTCGGGAGCATACCCTCCTCGGCGCGCGAGCCGCGCATGAAGTGCACGGGAATGTCGGGAGCCCCGCGAAGAATGTCAAAAGCGCCCGGAGCCCAAACCGCCGGCACCGAAACCGCCCTGGCCGTCCTGCGACTGCTGGTCGTAGTCGAACTTGAGATCGGGTGCGTCCTGGAGGCTGACGCTCATCTGGAAGATGAAGTTCCCGTTCGGCGAGCGGGCGAACATGAAGGTCGCGATCCAGCGGTGCAGGGCGCGGTCGAGCGTGATGAGGTGCTCGCCGAATTCCTTGTTGGTGAGGTTGTACGTCGTGCGCCAGGCGAGACGCCAGCTCGGTGACGGATTGAGGGAGAGGACGGCGTTGAGCGACTGCCGGTCCTGCGCACTCTGCTCCTCCCGGCCGCGCTGGAGCGAGTAGGTCAACGCGAGCGTCCACGGGCCGCCTCCCCGCAACCCGGGGTCCCCCGGATCCGGATTCTCGTCGAAACTCTGCAGCCGGTATCGTGAGTCGGCCGCGTTCCGCAGCCGATTCTGGGGATCGGCCCCGCCCCCTCCCCCACCGCCGCCCAGCCCGAGCAACCCGCCGAGACCGCTGGCCGAGCTGAACGTGAAGCTGCCCGTCAGGCTCGACAGGATGGGGGCGAACATCCGCTCCTGGCCGGTGCCATCGAACAGATCCAGGGACATGTTCAGCGACAGTCCCCTCAGCAGGTCCGAGTTGATGCGGTGCGACCAGCGGTCCGTCGTCAGGGGCGACTCATTCTCGCGGGACCAGTCGAAGGTGAGAGGACTCGAGTTGATTCCCAGGAGGACGACGTTCCGGCGCGGCTGCGCGCGGCGCGGCGCATCGGGGTCCCCCGTGTCCGGTCCGGCGCCGGGGGCCGCCTCCTGCCCGGCGTCCGTGAGCCCGCGCGTCGCTTCGGCCGGATCGCCTTCGGCCGGGTCGGTGTCCGCGGTCTGGACCCCCGCCGAATCGCCGGCCGCCGCGAGCGAATCCGCCTCGGACGTGGCCGCGCCGGGCTCCTGGCCGGTCGAATCCGCTTCGAGCGAACGGCCCTCCAGCAGTGCCTCCGCCTCGGGATCGAGTTCGACCTCCTCGCGCAGCTTGGCTTCGAAGGTCTGGTTCAGGGTGAGGCGAAGCCGGTTCTCCTCCTTGGAGTTCGACACGGGGAACCCGGGAATCGAGAGCAGGGAATCGGAGGCTTCCACGGCCGGCGAGTAGTCGTAGTGAAAGCGCGGCGAGATCTTGTGGCGGATCCGCTCGAACGGGCCGACGCCGGGAAAGAACCCGTAGATGTCGGTGGACACCGCGGCTCCGAGGCGGAGACGCGCGGGCGCCGCGATGAACTCTCCGTTCGTGTCGTCCGACTGGAACCGGCTCGCGTCCACGGTCAGCGTGGGACGAAGCGTCGTGCTCCCGATGAGGTCGATCTGGTATTCCGCCTGCGCTCCGTAGTCGAGTTTCGAAACGCTCCCGGACGCCGCGGCCGCCGTCGTGTCGGCGCCGGGCATCGGCTGAAACGGAAGTACGGCGTTCCGGTTGAAACTCGTCCTTCCGCTGATCCCGAACGATCCGATGCGGATGGCGCTGTTGGCGGACGCCACTTCGGTTCTCTTGCCGTCGCTCTCGTCCTGAGTCCGGTCGAGGCGTGAAGCGGAGAAGGCGCCGTTGACGACGATATTGTTGAAGGGCCCGCTGCGGTTGCGGGGCGCCCGGAAGAGGGTCAGGGGGGAGAAGGTCATCTGAAGCTTGGGCAGCGTGAGGTCCGTCCGCCCCTTCTGCGCCCCGAGATCCTGGCGCCGGCTTCCGCTCAGGTTGACGGACGCGAAGGGGAACCGGTGCTGGATTCCGACATCGGACGCGATCCGTTGCGTCTGCACCGTCGGGTCGAAGGTCTGACGCTCGAAGACGGTGGTGTTCGAGACGAAGTTGGCGTTGACCCGAATGTCCGTGACCGGGGTCAACTCGTGATTGTGCCGCATCTGGAACTGCAGGGTCTTCTCGTTCCCGAAGCTGTAGCTCGCGATGACGTTGCCGCGGAAGAACTTCTTGATCGAGCGGTATCGGAGGGCCCCGTTGAGGCGGGTGAACCGTCCGCTGAACCAGTCGGCCGTCGCCTGCGCATCCATGAAATCGTTGAACGCGAAGTAGTAGCCGAAGTCCGTGATGCTTCGGCGGGCGTTGGTGGAGGACGCGACGACATCGTTGAACCCGAAGCGCGGAGGCAGGAAGCCGCTTCTCCGCTCCTCCCGAATGTCCTGCGCGAAGAAGGGAAGCCAGGCGACGGGCACGTTCTGGATGTAGAGGGTCACGGGCCACGCCACGACGATGTCGTTCGAGACGACCTTGATCTGTCCGGCGCGGAAGTAGTAGTGCGGTTCGTCGGCATCGCACGAGGTGAAGTTCCCGGTCTCCACGAAGGCCGTGCCGGAGCCCCGCATGGTCATGAGCCCCCGGATGAACCAGTCGGCGCCCTGCTGGGCGAACGAGGTTCGCGCATCCACGACGGTGCCCCTGGTAGCGGAGACGTCGTAGTTGAGACACTCGTCGGAGATGACGTTCTCCCCTTCCCCGGTGAGCGAGATGTTGCCGCAGCCCCGCACGAACTGCAGACCCGCCTCGTAGGTGATGGTGTCCGCATCGATCGTGGACTGCTCGTACATCACCTGCGCTTCTCGATTGAGCTGCACGCGCTGCCGGTCCACATCCAGCTCGACCCCGCGCCCCTGGTACCGGATGACCTGATAGCCCGGCTCTCCGAGGAGCTGTCCGAAGATGTCGTCCTGTTGCGGGAAGGGCGGGTCCGCCGGACCGGCATCGAGGGTGTCCGCGGCGGCCGAATCCGGAAGCGCGGGCACCGCCGCGGCGGCGCTCGAATCTCCGACCGCCACCGAGTCGCCGGCCGCGGCGGCGGAGTCGCCAACGGCCGCGGAATCGCCGACTGCCGCGGCGGCATCACCGGCCGCAGCCGAGTCGGGTTCCGGGATGTCGAGCGTATCCGGCGCGGTCGAGTCCCGGGACGCGGAGTCCTGAGGCAGCGTGTCCCGCCCCGCGACCACGACCGTGTCGGTATCCGCCCGGGCGGTGAACTCAAGGGGGCGGACGCCCGCGGGCGCGGCGCGCGCGGTCTCGGTCGCGCCGAGGCCCCCGAGCACGGCCGTCAGCGCCAGGAGCGTGCGGAGCCTCAGGCGGAACTTCCTTCCCCCGAGGTCGCCTCCGCCTCCTGGCGACGCCGCCGAATCACCCGGGTCATGATCACCGATAGCTCGTAGAGGAACATCATCGGCAGCATCATCGCGAGCATCGTGTAGGGGTCGGCGGGCGTGAGGAACGCCGAGACCACGGCCATCACGACGATCGCGTGACGCCGGTACTTCGCGAGTCCTTCGGGCGTCACGATCCCGACCAGCGACAGGAAGACGAGCACCACCGGCAACTCGAAGATGAGCCCGAACGCCAGGATCAACCGAACGGCGAAGGTCAGGTACTCGTTGATCATGATGACGGGGTTGAGCTCATCGAAGGTGAAGAAGTTGAGCAGGATCCTGAGCCCGAGCGGCAGGACCAGGAAATACGCCATCGAGATGCCGGCGATGAAGAGGATGGTTCCGGAGGCGATCGCCGGGACGGCGAACTTGCGCTCGCTCTCGTACAGGGCCGGCGAGAGGAAGCCCCAGGCCTGCCAGGCGAGGTAGGGAAAGGCCGCGATGAGGCCCACGATGAAGCCGAGCTTGAGGATGGTGATGAACGGCGTCGTCACGCTGGAGTAGTTCAGGGCCTCGCCCGGGAGGAGATCCGCGATCGGCCGCTGGACGATCCCGAGCACGTCCCACTGCGTTACGGCGACGAGCCCGATGACCATGCCGACGAGGAGCGCGAGGAGCGCCCGGATCAGGCGAGAGCGAAGCTCGTCCAGGTGATCCAGGAAGGGCATCTCCGCCTGATCGGTCGCACCTTGGGTCTGTCGCCGCAGCCTCATCGGCCCTCGTCGCCTCCCGCCGAGAACAGTTCGACCTGCCCGGCCGCGCTGTGCCCGGCGCGTCGCAGCAGTTCTCCCAGTTGTCGCACTTCTTCCATGAACTCCGTGGTGTCCTGGAAGTTCCGATACACGCTGGCGAAACGCACGTACGCGACCTGGTCGAGGGCGCGGAGCCCGTCCATGACGAGTTCTCCCAGCCGCAGGCTCGCGACGTCGCGCTGGTCCGCTGCCGCCAGCCGTTCCTCGATTTCATCCACGAGAGACTCGATGTCGCGGTTCGATACGGGTCGCTTCGCGCAGGCCACGCGGATGGACTCGAGGAGCTTCCCGCGATCGTAGGTCTCCGAGCCGCCATCCCTCTTCATGACGAGCAGGGGCTCCGCCTCGACCTGTTCGTAGGTCGTGAAGCGTTCGCCGCAGGAGAGGCACTCGCGCCGACGGCGGATGGCCCGGCCGCCGCGACTCGTCCGCGAGTCGACGACCCGCGCCTCGAGGTGGTTACAGCCGGGACACTGCACGGCAGCCTGCGGTCACCGGACGACTAGCCGCCCAGCCTCTCGCGTTCCCGGCGGGCCTCCGGCGCCTCGGGGCTGTTCGGATAGCCGCTCTCGATCTGTACGAACAACCGCCGCGCCACCGCGGTGTTGCCCCGTCCCGCCTCGATCATCGCCCGGCGAAAGAGCGCCGCGGGAGCCCGGCTCGAATCCGGATAGAGTTCCGTCAGCCGACGGTACTCCTCGAGCGCGCTGCCCGGATCCTCCGCGTCCTCGTAGGTGCGCGCCACCCAGTACTGGGCATCGGGCGCGAACTCGTGGCCGCCGTAGACGGCGAGGAACTCGCGGAAAGCGTCGCGCGCGGTTTCGAGGTTGCCGCGCTGGTACATGTCGAGTGCCAACGCGTAGAACTGGGATGCCTCGTCGGACCCGGATCCGGCGGCAGGGCCCGATTCCGTGGCGGGCGGACCCGCGGCGGGCGGGCCCGCGTCGGACGGTCCGGGGAAGCCCATGGGCGAGGGGGAGCCCAGGCGGCGCTGATTCTCGTAGATGTCGTTGAGCAACTGGTTGTTCTGGGCGGACATCTCGATGATCTGCTCCAAGAGACCCTCGATCCGTCCGATCAGCCGTTCGAGTTCGCCCCGGCCCGTCGTCTCCCGGCGCTGGCTCGAACTCTCGATCGACTCCAGGTCCGCCTGCACCGCCTCGGTCAGACGCAGTTGACCTTCCGCGAGAACCGCGATTTCGCCCCGCAGGGCGTCGCCCATCGTCTCGACGTCGCCCCTGGACGCGCAGGCGGCGGCCGCAACGCCCAACAGCACGGCGACCGCCGCCTTCCGCATCTAGATGTCTCCGTCCGTGATGACGAACTCGCCGCGACGATTCTGCCGCCACGCCGACTCGTTGCTCCCCCGGGCCAGCGGCATCTCCTCCCCGAACGTCACGACATCGAAGCGGTCGGCGTCCAGCCCCAGGCTGGAGAGGTAGTCCACCGCGGCCTGCGCCCTTCTCAGGCCGAGCGCCTGGTTGTACTCGAGGGAGCCCCTCTCGTCGCAATGGCCCTCGACCCGGAGGCGGATTCCGGACCGACCCTGCAGCGCGTCGGCCTTGCGCTGCAGAATCGCGGCGGCGGCGTCCGTGATGGCGGATTCGTTGTAGTCGAAGTGAATCCGCGCGACGATCGCCTCGCCGTCCATTGCGCGCTCGATGTCCGCGGGCGCGGACTCCGCGCACGTCGTGCCGGGATAGTCGCTTACGGCCCGCTCGAGCAACTCGCGCGCGGTCGTGAAGTCGCCTGCCTCCATGGCCGCCATCGCCTGGTCGCAGAGCCGGGCCGCGGCCGCCTCGCGTGCCTCGCTGTCATCCACGACCGGGGGCGGAGGGGGAGGCGGCGGCGGGGGCACCGGCTCCGGTTCCGGGTTGCCGCTACACGCCGTCGCCAGAAGCGCAACGAGAAGAATGGGAGAGAATCGGTGGCTCAGTCGCATCGAGGTCTCCTTGTTTACCAGTCGCGGGACGAGAATTCGGCGAGGACAGGGCGAACGTCGGCGCTGAAAACGCTGACCCGATCCCGGTTTCAACACGGATTCGTAACCTATCGCAGACCCGTCAAGTCGCAACCCGCAGGTCGAGCGCGGTCACGAGCCCGCCGGGATCGGGGGCGACCAGTCCGGGAGACCGTCGAGCCGTCCCGCCGTCAGGGGCCGGGACCTCCCCGTGAAGACATCGAGGATCCAGACGGTCGAGCCCTGCGAGTCGACCGATGAGAAGACGAGGTGACGGCCATCGGGCGCCCAACTGGGATCCTCGCTCTCGCCGCGCCGAGTCAGCATGCGCCGGTCGGTGCCGTCCGGGTTTACCGTGAAGATCTGCCAGCGGCGGTCGCTCAGGGCGGAATACGCGATCCGGTCGCCGTTGGGCGACCAGTCCGGGCCCGCCGCGTTGGTATCCTCCCGCGGGTGATAGATGCTGATGCGGCGGGCCGGGCCACCCGAGACGGCACGGACGTATACCTGCTGCTCGTTGGCCGGATCGGCCTCGTACGCGAACGACGCCCCATCGGGCGAAAAGCTGGGATTCAGCGACTGGGCCCGCCCTTCGGTCAGCGGCCCGCCGCCCTCGACCACTACGCGCGTCGTTCCGCCGATGGCTTCCGCGTACGCCAGTCGTCCGTCCGGCGTCCAGCTCGGCGTCTGGATGAGCCTCCCGGACCTCACCGTCCGGCGGCTGCCGGTGATGAGATTCAGCTCGACGAGCGAGAAGTGCCCCGTCTCATCCTGGATCGTGTACGCGATGCGGGTGGCGTCCGGCGAGAAGGCGGGCGAAAAGACGTTACGCCCTCCGGTCTCGATCCGCTGCGGGTTCCGGCCATCGCTGTCGATGAGCAGCAGATAGGACGATCCATCCCCATCCCTCCGGCGGAGGGCGATCCGGGTCGCGGCGATGCCGCGCTGGCCTCCGGTCGCCCAGAAGACGATCCGGTCGGAGATGCGGTGGACCGACATTCGGAAGTCGGCCGCATCCATGGAGGGCAGGCTGAAGGCCTGGACGTTCTCCAGGTTTCCGTAGACGACGTCGTGCAGACTGACCCTGAGCAGCGGGGTCTGTGTCCCCGGCGCGACGGAGATGTCCGAGGTGACCAGCCACACGGCCCCGAGCTCGTTCCAGAGCGCGTAGTTCGGAGGGCCGCTCAAGGCGAGCGTGTCGGGCACCGCCAGGATGTCGAACCGGTCGGAAAAGTCGAGGTCCGTGCGAAGAATCTCGCCGACCGCCGCGCCCAGGTCGTCGAATCCGGCGCTCGCGGAGACGGGTGCGACGACCATGCCCGGCACATAGCCGGCTTCGTAGGTGAGGCCCAGACGGAGCGCGCCGCCCTCCTGGCCCCCCAGCGGCGCACCGGCCGCGGCGGCGGCCAGCATCAGCCCGGCGGCGGCGACCCGGCGGCCCCGCCCGGCGGTACGGCGTCGTCGAAGAACACCACGTGCGTCCATTCAGCGCGCGCTCGGATCGAAGAAGAACGAGACGGCGAGCGCGTCCGCCGGAAAGTCGTCCGGGAGCGGGCCGAAGGCCCGGTCACGGCCCGCCGATTCCACGGCCCCCATCGCCTGGGTGTCGAAGACCAGGCTCCCGGATCTCGCCACCCACTCGAACCCCGTCACCCGCCCGTCCCGGTGGATGATGAAGTAGACCTCGGCCCGAAGCTCGCGCGCGCCGACGGGAGGCCGCCACCGGCGCTGGATCTGCCGGATGATGTTCTCCCCGTATTCGGGCCAGGCCGAGGCTTCGCCGGCGATCCGGATACTGAGAACTTCCTCGCCGACCTCCTCGGTCCGCGCGGGCTCCGGCTCCGCCTCGCGTTCGACCTGAACTTCGGCCTCCACCGTGGGCGTCTCCACCTGCGGCACCGGGTCGGGCGTCGGCTCCGGCGGAGGCGGCCGGTTCTCCTCCTCCGCGACCTCGGGCGGCGAGGGATCGATGCGGATCGGCGCATCCTCCGGAGCGAACGCGACCATGTTCACCCGGTACGTCCTGGGCAGTTCAGCCGGGCGGATCACCGCGTCGCCGAACACGGCGAGGGCCGCGAGACCTCCGTGGAAGCAGAGCGAGCCGTACACGGCCCGCCTGGGCGGACGCCCGTGGCGCGGCGGCCCTCCGCGCCGCCATGCGCGCCAGCGTCCGCGACCGCTCCCGGCTTCCGCCCCTCCGTGCAGGTTCATGGGCGGCGACGCCTCGGGTCCGGATCGGTGACGATGTTCAGCACGCCTCCGGCGTCCTGAATCGGACCCATCACGCGAGTCGCCTCCCGAAGGGCGAGATCGCCATCCGCCTTCAGATATACCATGTCCGACTCGAAGCGCTCGAGAGCCAACGCGAGCGAGGCCTCGAGCTCCTCGAACGTCACCGGGACGTCATCCAGGTAGATCTGCCCGTCCGCGTCGATCGAGACGACGAGCGCATCGGATGCGCTGAGAGGCGCGGAGATGCCCTCCGGCAGGTCGATCTCGATGCCGCCCTGGAGAATGGGGGCCGTGATCATGAAGATGATGAGGAGGGTGAACGCGACATCGACGAGGCTCGTGACGTTGATCTCCGCCACGACGCCGATCCCGTCGGCCTGCTGTGTAAAGCGCCTTTTCATCCCGCGCTCCTCATCCTCCGGCCGCCGGAGTCCCGGCTCACAGGCGCCCCTCGCGCGCGAGCGTCCCCACGAATTCGCTCGCGAATCCTTCCAGTTCTCCCACGAAGAGACGCAGGCGGGAGGCATAGTGGTTGTACGCGATGACCGCGGGAATCGCGACCGCCAGCCCCGCGACGGTCGTCGTGAGCGCTTCCGCGATGCCCGGCGCGACGGCCGCGATGTTGGCGGACCCCTGCGATGTGATCCCGATGAACGAGTTCATCACGCCCACGACGGTTCCCATGAGGCCGAGGAGAGGACTCACCGAGCCGATGATCGCGAGCCAGGGCAGCCCGTGCGCAAGTTCATCCTTTGCCTCCGCGAGGCTCTTCTCGAGCACCAGCCACAGCGCTTCGAGCTGCGTCGGGCTCAGCCCCTCGCCGACGTGTGTGGCGTCGAGCGCGCCCGGGCGCAGTTCGGAGAAGAAGGCGATCCCCTCCCGGAACACCCTTCTGAAGGGGGAATCGTCGAGTTCCGCCAGCGCGTCGTTGAGATCCACGAGGCCGTTGGCCCCGGCCATCGCGAACACGAAGTCGTCCGCCCGCGCGTTCACGGCGCGCAACTCGCGGAACTTCCAGATGATGAGCACCCAGGACACGAGCGAGAAGGCGGCGAGCACGGTGAGGATGATTTTCGTGGGCAGGGTCGCGCCCAGGATCATGTCGATGGGGGAATCGATCACGCGAGCGGAAAGATCCTGTACCATGCCCGTCATCACCTGCGCCCCCCCTCCACCTTGTCCTGACTCATCCCCCCGTCCTCCCTTCACCGCTCCCGGCGCCGACGCGGGGTCCACGGCCTGTCAGCCATGGTTCCATCCGACGAAGACACGCCTCGCCGTCGGATCGTTCGGCGAGCCATCGGATGGCGCGTGTCGGCCCGTGCAGAACCTTGTTGAGCGCGGCCTGGCTCGCCAGCCGCCGGGCCTCGTCCGTGTCGGATGGCGCGGCGCGGGCGGCGAGGGCATCGGCTACCAGCCGGCGAGCGGTGTCCCTCAGCGCCCGGACGGCCGGGTCGGCGCGACGACTTCGACGCCAGGCCCGGTACTTTGCGACGTGCCGCTCGATGATCGCCTCCGCCCGCTCGCGCTCGTGCTCGCGCGCCGCACGGGCGCGATCCACGACCTGCCGCAGGTCGTCGATGTTGTACAGGAACACATCGGGGATCCCGGCCACGCGTGGATCGACGTTGCGGGGCACGGCGATGTCGAGAATCACCAGCGGCGCCCGCCCCGTTCGCGGGCTCCGGACATGCGGCGCCCGAAGGAAGGCCGCCTCCGACTCCGTGCAGGCGATGACGAGATCCACGCGATCCAGCGCCTCGAGCGCCGCGCTCCTTCGCATCGCGAGCGCTTCGAGAGGCCGGCTCACGCGCTCGGCCCGGGCCGGGTCGCGGCTCGCGAGGAACACACGCCCTGCCCCTTCGCGCTTGAGGCACTGCACGGTGAGCCTTCCCATCTCACCGGTCCCGAGCACGAGCACGCTGCGGTCGTCGAGCGACCCGAACACCTTCCGGGCGAGACCGACCGCCGCGCCGGGGATCGATGTCACGCCGCTCGCGATCGACGTGTCGGCCCGTACACGCCCGCCGACCTCGAGGGCCGACTGGAACAGGCGGTGCAGCACGGGCCCCACCATCGGACGCCCATCCCGGTAGGCTCCCCGGACCTGGCCCTGAATCTGCGGTTCGCCGACGATGAGCGACTCCAGTCCGCTGGTCACGCGGAACAGGTGGCGGACGGCCCGCGCCCCTTCGAGCGTCGCCAGGTACGAATCTCCCGCGGCCCCCAGATCCGACACCCGGCACAGCGCGTCGCGCCCAAGGCGATCGAGCGCTTCCGCGTCGCTTCCCGCCAGGTAGCATTCCGTCCGGTTGCAGGTGGAAAGCACGACGCACTCGGAGACGCCCGGCCGGGCCGTCAGATTCTCGACCCACTCCGCCCGCCGCCGGTCTCCGAGCGCGAAACGTTCCCGGATGTCGATGGGAGCCGTCCGGTGACTGAGTCCCACCGCGATGAGCGCGTCGGAGGGAGCACGCGGCAACGTCTCCGGCAGCGGAGGATCCATGCCGTGGCGAGATCCGGCGATCGCGACGCCGGACGCCTCAGAAGGGGAGATCGTCCTCACCCGCGACGGATCGGTTGGAGAACTCCGAGAAATCCGAACGTTCCTGCCGGGGTTCCGTCGCCGAATAGCTCTCTCCGCCGCCGCCGCTGCTCCCGAGCATGATCATCTCGAGCGCCCGGATCTCCGTCGTATACCGCGTCTGGCCGTCCTGCCCCTCCCACTGCCGGTACTCGATCCGGCCCTCCACGTAGACGCGGTCGCCCTTGCGCAGGTAGCGCTCGCAGATCTCGGCGAGGCGGTCCCAGCAGACCACCCGATGCCACTCCGTCTTCTCCTGCTGGTCGCCGGCGCGCGTCGTCCACCGGCGGCTGGTCGCGACGGAGAGCGTCGCCACCCGCGTACCCGTGTTCGTCGACCGCACTTCCGGGTCCGCGCCCAGGTTTCCGATGAGTGTCGCCTTGTTCAGACTGCGCGCCATTCCCGCCTCCCCGATGATCGACTCGAAGGTCCATGGTGGTGGTGATGATGAAGAGGATCAAGGTAACAGGATACGATCAACGGACCAGCAACCGCCGCATGACCAGAGCGTCCTCCTTCGGGCCCGCGTAGTATCCGCGACGCCGTCCGACGATCTCGAATCCCCGGCTTCGGTAGAGATCCTGCGCGCTTCGGTTTCCTTCCCGCACCTCGAGGAAGATCCGGAGGACCCCCCGGGTCCGTGCTTCCCTGAGAACCGCGTCCACCAGTTCGCCCCCAATGCCGCGCCGGCGGTCGTTCGGGGCCACGGCGAGGTCCCCCAGTTCCGCCTCCCGCCCGACGAACCACACGGCGGCATACCCCGCGACGCGCCGCTCTCCGTACACGGCGGAGAGGAGGACCGCGTCGGGGCGCCTGAGCAGGTTCCGGAACGTCCGTTCCGACCAGGGCGTGGCGAAACAGGCCTCCTCGATCGCCGTGACCTGCCCGAGATCCGACTCGAGGAGCCGCCGGATCGTGAGGGTCCGCCTAGCCGGCTCCGCCACGGCGCCCGACCTCGCGTTCGGCTCCGGAAGTCCGCACGTACCGGGGTTCCCACCCGTCGATGTCCGCGACGCGGCCGGCCGGAAGCCTCTCCGCCAGCCACAGGAGCGCACCCGCGCGCGGTACGCCGAGAAACGGGGGGAGCACCCTTCCGCCACGGCCTTCGATCGTCGCGCGGTGCCGGATCGCCCCCTCCCCGGCAAAGGACCATGAGCCGCAGTCCTCCAGCCCCCCGACCCAGCGGTCGATATCGCACGCGGCCGGCCCGCGCACCGGGGCTTCCAGAGGACCGTTGGCGAAGGCGGCTCCGTACACCTCCCCCCGGCGGGCGTCGAACAGCGCGCATACGCGGTCACGCCCCGAGGAGGCGGCGACGGCGCGAAGGCTCGAGTACGCGAAGAGCGGCACTCCCCTCGCGTGGCACCACCCCTTCGCCAGCGAAGCCGCGATCCGCACGCCGGTGAAGGAGCCGGGCCCCGCCCCGACGACCACACGTTCGATGTCGTCGACGCCGATCCGGGCGCGAGCGAGCATGCGATCCACCTCGTCGAGGACGGTCTCGGAGTGCGTCGCGCGGACGGCCAGCGCGCATTCGGAAATCAGGCTGTCGCCGCGGCCCACCGCGATGCCGCCGAGTCCCGTACTCGTCTCCAGCGCCAGACTCAGCACGCGGATGACTCCGCCCCCTCGGCGTACGGGCCCGGATCGGGAACCGGCGGGACGCGGCCCAGCGCGCGCGCCGTCACCCGCCGCCGCGCATCCCCGGTGCGTCCGGCGGCCCCTTCGGCGCTGTCGACCCCTCCGGCGCTGTCGGGCCCTCCGCTGAACTCGAATCGAACTTCCCAGCGGTCCATCGGAAGCTCCTCCCCGGCCCGCTCCGCCCACTCGACGAAGACCGCCCCGGCGTGGGCTTCCAGTTCCTCCCACCCGAGGGCGAGGAGTTCGGATGGATCGCGGAGGCGGTACAGGTCCGCGTGCCCGACCGGACCCCGGTCGCCGGCATACCAGTGGACGAGCGTGTAGGTCGGGCTCGTCACCGCCTCGTCCACGCCCGCTCCGGCGCACGCCGCCTGCGTGAACCGCGTCTTCCCGGCGCCGAGCGGTCCGGTGAGCGCGACGAAGACCTCCTCGCGATCCGCGACCGCCCCGACCTCCCGCCCCCAGCGCACGAGCCCCGCCTCGTCCAGCACGGCGCTCCTCATGCGGGATCCCCCGCGGAGATCGGCAACCCCGGCGGCCGCGTCGCCTTCCCGTCGCCGATCCGGGCACGAATCTCGAACAGTTCGTCCCGCAGCCGGGCCGCCGTCTCGAAGTCGAGCGCGGCCGCCGCGGCGCGCATGTCCTTCTCGATCGTCTCGGCCAGAGCCTCCGGCGACAGTTCCTCGTAGGAGCCTTCCCGTTCGTGCACGGCGGGCTGCGCCTCCCGCGCATCGGCCACCGCGGTCGAGAATCTGATCTCCCTCACCGACTTCACGATCGAGCGCGGCTCGATCCCGTGCTCCCGGTTGTATTCCGCCTGCACTTCGCGTCGCCGCGCCGTCTCCTCCATCGCGCGCCGCATCGAATCCGTCACCTTGTCCGCGTACAGGATCGCCTTCCCCGCGAGGTTCCGGGCCGCGCGGCCGATCGTCTGCACGAGCGAGCGGTCCGAGCGGAGGAAGCCCTCCTTGTCCGCGTCGAGGATCGCGACGAGGGAGACCTCGGGCAGATCGAGGCCCTCGCGCAGCAGGTTGATCCCGACGAGGACATCGAACGTCCCCAGCCGCAGGTCGCGGAGGATCTTCACGCGGTCGATCGCCGCGATGTCCGAGTGCATGTAGCGCACCCGCACGCCCCGCACCGCGAGGAACTCGGACAGATCCTCCGCCATCCGCTTCGTGAGCGTCGTCACGAGCACGCGCTCGCGCCGTTCCGTCCGCCGGCGAATCTCGCCGAGCAGGTCGTCCACCTGCCCGCGGACCGGCCGTACCTCCACTTCCGGATCCAGCAATCCGGTCGGCCGAATCAACTGCTCCACGACGACGCCGCCGCTCTTCCGCAACTCGTACTCGCCGGGCGTCGCGCTGACGAAGATCGCGCGCGGCACGAGATCTTCCCATTCCCGGAACGACAGCGGCCGGTTGTCCAGCGCGGACGGAAGCCGGAATCCGAACTCGACCAGCGTCGTCTTTCGACTGCGGTCCCCCTCGTACATCCCGCCGATCTGCGGGATCGACACGTGGGATTCGTCGACGACCACGACATAGTCATCCGGAAAATAGTCGAGGAGACAGTAGGGACGGCTGCCGGGCGCCCGGCCGTCCAGGTGACGGCTGTAGTTCTCGATCCCGGGACAGAACCCCACTTCCGTCAGCATCTCGAGATCGAACCGCGTGCGCTGCTCCAGGCGCTGCGCTTCGAGGAGCCGGCCATCCTGCCGGAGGTGCATCAGCCGTTCCTCCAGCTCCACGTAGATCGCGTGCCGGGCCTCCTCCAGCCGGTGGCCGAGCGTCGCGTAGTGCGTGGCGGGGAAGATCGACGTCTCGGGCAGGCGCGTGATGGTCGCGCCGGTCATGGGATCGATCTTCGAGATGCGCTCGATCGCATCGCCCCACATCTCGACCCTGACCCCCTGCTCCTCGTACGCGGGCAGGATCTCGATCACATCGCCCCGCACCCGGAACGTGCCGCGCACGAAATCGAGATCGTTCCGCGAATACTGGATCTGCACGAGTCCGGAGAGGATCTCCCGGCGGGATATCTCCTGCCCTTCGCGCAGCGTGAGCATGAGTTCCCGGTAGCCGACCGGATCGCCGAGTCCGTAGATCGCGGACACGGAGGCGACGACGATCACATCCCGCCGTTCCATGAGGGCGGACGTGGCGCGGAGCCGCAGCCGGTCTATGTCCTCGTTGATCGACGCATCTTTCTCTATGAAAGTATCCGTCGCGGGGACATAGGCCTCGGGCTGGTAATAGTCGTAGTAGGAGATGAAATATTCGACGGCATTGCGGGGAAAGAACTGTCGCAGCTCTCCGTACAACTGGGCGGCGAGCGTCTTGTTGTGGCTCATCACCAGCGTCGGGCGATTGACCTCCGCAATCATCGCCGCCAGCGTCACCGTCTTTCCGCTGCCGGTCACGCCGAGCAGTGTCTGCCACTTGTCGCCGCGGCGGACGCCCTCGGCCAACTCGCGGATCGCGGTGGGCTGGTCGCCCATCGGGTCGAACGGAAGCTGGAGGTCGAAGCGGGGCATGGTCTCGAAGCGGCGGGTCACTCGATGGTGAGGCCGCTCTCCCCGAAGGACTCCTTCCGTTCGACGGAGATCACGCCCTTCACGCCCTGAACCTGGCGCATGACTTTCTGCAGGTGCGTCAGGTTCTCGACTTCAACGACGAACTGTCCGCGCATCCCTCCCTCTACCCCCTTGATGTCGGCCGACTGAATATTCGTGCCCGTGTCGCTGACCGCACGGGCGATGTCCGCGAACAGGCCGTGGCGATCCGTCCCCTCCATGACGATGCGGACCAGGAACCGGCGCTCGCCGTGCGCCTGCCACTCGATTTCCACCCGGCGCTCGGGAGCGTCGGACAGATTCAGGACGTTCGGACAATCCTGCCGGTGGATGGAAACGCCGCGGCCGCGGGTGATATAGCCGATGACCCTGTCCCCGGGGACCGGCTGGCAACACTGGGAGTACCGGACCATCAGGTTCTCCATCCCCTGGATCCGAATCCCCTGGCCTCCGCCGCCCCAGACCTTGTCCACGAGCTTGTGAAGCGGGCTCGGACTCTTCTGAGGCACTTCGGGGATGACCTCCGGCAGGATGGCGCGCATCACGCGCGTGAGCCCCACATCCCCGCGGCCGGCGGCCGCATGGAGTGCATCGGGCCCGTCGTACCCCAGCGTCTCGCACGCCGACCTGAGGGCCGCCTCGTCCACCTTCCCGCGGCGGCGGCGCCTCCACTCGCGCTGGATGATGTCCTTCCCGAGCTGGAGGGCGGACTCCTGCTCCTCGTCGCGGATCCACTGCCGGATCTCGTGGCGGGCCTTGCTGCTCCGCACGAAGCCCAGCCAGTCCCGGCTCGGCGTCTGCGAATCGGAGGTGAGGATGTGTACGGTGTCCCCGTTCCGAAGCGGACGGCTGAGCGGGGCGATCCGTTCGTTCACCTTCGCGCCCTTGCAGCGAAGCCCGACCTCGGTGTGAACGGCGAAGGCGAAGTCGATGGGCGTGGCCCCCTTCGGCAACTGCTTGACGTCTCCCGCCGGAGTGAAGACGAAGATCTCATCCTGGAACAGGTCGATGCGGAGGAACTCCATGAACTCCTCCGGCTCGCGCGTCTCCTGCTGCCACTCGAGGACCTGCCGGAACCACGCGAGTTCGTCATCGACCTCGTCTCCGGACGCGCCCTCCTTGTAGCGCCAGTGCGCCGCGATCCCGTACTCCGCGGTGCGGTGCATTTCGTGCGTGCGGATCTGGATCTCGTACAGCGCGCCGCCGGGGCCGAAGATCGTCGTGTGCAGGCTCTGGTACATGTTCGACTTCGGCGTGGCGATGAAGTCGTGGAAGCGCTCCGTGAGCGGCGTCCACTTGTTATGCACGATGCCGAGCGCGTGGTAGCAGTCGCGCACCGAATCCACGATGAGCCGCATCGCCAGCGTGTCGTACACCTCTTCGTACGGCTTGTCGCGCTTCACCATCTTGCCGTAGATCGACCAGAGGTGCTTGGGGCGCCCCGTGACTTCGCAAACGATGCCGGCGGCGTCCAGCTCGGCCCGGAGCGGTTCCTCCATGCGTCGGATCAGCGCCTCGCGTTCGTCCCGCGTGGCGTTGACCTCCTTCACGAGCTTCCTGTAGCCCTCGGGCTCGAGAAACTTGAAGGCGAGGTCTTCGAGTTCCCATTTCAGCCGTGCGACCCCGAGACGGTGGGCGAGCGGCGCGTAGATCTCCCGGGTTTCGAGCGCGATCCGCTGCCGCGCGCCCTCCGGCATGTGCTCCAGCGTCCGCATGTTGTGGAGACGGTCCGCGAGCTTGACCATGATCACGCGCGCGTCGCGGGCCATGGAGAGGAGGAGCTTGCGGTAGGTCTCGACCTGACGCTCCGCCATGGAGCCGAACGCGAACAGCGAGATCTTCGTGAGACCGTCCACGATGAGGGCGATTTCCTCGCCGAACTCCGTCCGGATCTCGTCCACGGTCGTGTCCGTGTCCTCCACGACATCGTGGAGGAGCGAAGCGGCGATGCTCACGGTGTCGAGCCGGATCTCGATGAGGATCTTGGCGACCTCCACGCAGTGGCGGATGTAGTCCTCGCCCGAGCGGCGCTTCTGGCCTTCGTGTTTCTCCAGGCTGTACTGGAACGCAAGGGCGAGCAGGTCGAGGTCGAGGCGGGCCTCGTAGCCCTCGATCGCCTTCATGAAGTCCGGGGGCAGCAGCGAGCGCGGGCCCGCTCCCGGCGCGGCCCGGTCGACTTCCCGCTTGAGACTGCTCTCCACGCTTCGCGCTCCGTCCCTGAGACGTCACCGCCCTGGTGCGGCGCCACACCGCACCCGCGGCCGCCATCCAACGGCCCGGGCAACCTGTAAAGATAGCAGTAGCGCGCGCGTTCGGCGCGGGGCGGGCCGGGAACCGCTAGCAGATGCCGCGTTCGCGAAGGCTCACGTAGGCCCGGTCGCCGAGGATGATGTGGTCGCGGACGGGGATGCCGAGGAGCCGGCCGCTCTCGACGAGTTGGCAGGTCACCGCGATGTCCTCGGGAGACGGTTCGGGTTCGCCGCTGGGATGGTTGTGGGCGAGGATGACGGAGGCCGCGGCCGTGGCGATCGCCGGCGCGAACACTTCGCGCGGGTGGACGAGCGAGCTGTTCAGGAGGCCCACCGTGAGTCGCCGCTCGAGCAGCACCTGGCTCTGCGTATCCAGGTAGATGACCCAGAATTCTTCCTGCCGGCGGTCACGGAGCAGGGGACCGAGGCGTCCGAACACGTCGGCCGGACTGCGGATGCGCGCGCTGGCGCGGGCGGGTTCCGCCGCCTGTCGCCGCCCGAGCGCGAGCGCGGCGGCCACGGCGGCCGAGCGGGCGGGGCCGACCCCCCCGGTCCGCTCGAGTTCGGCCGGCTCCGCCCGCCCCATCTCCCTCAGCGAGCCGCCGAAGTCGGCCAGCAGGCGGCCGGCGACGTCCACGGCGGAACGCCCCGTCGCGCCCGCCCCGAGCACGACCGCGAGCAGTTCCGTCGTCGAGAGCGCATCCGGGCTGAAGCGGCGAAGCCGCTCCCGCGGACGTTCGCTCGCCGGGAGTTCGAGGATCTTCGGAGCCATGCCATCATGTATCCCCGCGGCCATGAATTCCGTCTCAACTCGGGGGTAGCGGAGGGTAAATCGTCCCCGTCGCCGGTGGCACACTCCGATCCGATCGCGCATGTTGCGGGCACCCTGGCGGCCGAGGACGAAACATCCGAGCCGGGGCGGGAATCGCGCCGTCGATCGCGCGAACTCCCGAGTCCCTGTCTCCTTACCGTCAGGAGGACCACATGACTTCACGATGGCGCAGGTTCGCCGCCGCCACGACGCTCGGTTTCGCCGCCGTCCTCACCTCGTGCGGCCCGTCCCCCGCAATCCGAACCATCCCGCTCGAAGCGCCGCTCCTGCTGCGGATGGCACCGCCCGAGGGTCAGGTTTCCCGCTACGCCTACTCCATGGAAACGAGCGTGGAGAGTCCCATGATGCCTTCGACCGGTGCGCCGCTCATGACCATGGCCTGGCAACAGATTCAGACGATCCTGAGCGTGGACGGCGAGGTCATTCGAGTCCGCGGGGCGGTCGATTCGGCCAGCACCACGTTCGGGATGCCGATGCCGGGGATGGACGACATGCTGCCCGACTTCTCCGGGCTGTCCTTCACCGTCGACATGGACCCGCGCGGCGGCGTCCTGCAAGTCGTGGAGAGCGAGGGCGTGCCGGAAGATGCCGGGGTGAGCGTCGAAAGCATGCTGCAGGGAGCCGGCCTTTCCGTGCTGCCTGAAGGGGAGGTCAGTCCGGGGGATGCCTGGATGGTCGAGACGCCGATCGAGATGCCGATGGGGACCGGCGGAACGATGTCGCTGGACATGGAATTCACCTACACGTTCGTGAGTCTCGCTGACGGCCTCGCGACCCTTTCGTTCGAGGGGCCGATGGACATGGACATGGACTTCCAGGGCATGGCGATGAGCGGCTCCGGGACCCTGTCCGGAACGATGGTCGTCGACCTGGTCGAGGGCCGGTATGTGAGCCAGACGAGCCGGCAGAACATGGAAATGGGCGTGGCCGGGACGTCGATGACCGTGAATACGACGACCACGCTCGAACTGATGCCGGACAGTTGACACGGAACCGCCCGCCGAAAGTCCCGAACCCGTGAACCTCAATGGAGGACCCATGAAACCAGTCCTGCGCGGCGTCGGCGCCGCCGCCATGATCTCCCTCGCGTTCGCTCTCCCCGTGAGCGGGCAGACGCTCCTTCGACTCGCCCCGCCCGACGGTCAGGAGAATCGGTATGACTTCTTCATGGAAATGACCATGGAGAACCCCATGATGCCTCCCGGACCCGCTCTTACGCTCCGCGCCCGTATGACGCAGACGATCCTGAGCGCGACGGAGGAGGGCATCCGGGCCGGCGCCGTGATCGACTCGTCCTCGATGACCTCGGCCATCCCGGGCGCCAACTCGGTGGACCTCTCCGGGAGCGCCTTCACGATCGAGATGGATCCGCGCGGACGGCTGCGGAACGTCGTCGCCGACGAAGCTGGGGATTCCAACGCCCAGGAGTTCGGGGAGCCGCTGTTCGAAGGCACGAACTTCTTCTGGCTACCCGAGGCCGAGGTCGCCGCGGGAGATTCCTGGACGGAGACCGTACCGGTCCCCATGGCCGTGGGCGGACCCGCGCAGGTCACGGACGTGGAATTCACGTACACGCTCTCGAGCCTGGAGGACGGTCAGGCGACGATCACGTTCTCCGGCCCCGTGGAGTCCAGTATCGACATGGGCGGGATGCCGGGGAGCATCAGCGGGGAACTGAGCGGGTCGATGGTCGTGGATCTCGCCGAGGGCCGGTACGTCCTTCAGGAGAGCCTGACGAAGCTCGAGATGGCGGTCGGTGGGATGGCCATCCCCATGGAAACGACGACGACGCTCGAACTGGTCACCGATTCGGGTTAGCGGGCCTCATCGGCAGGACCATGCGGGACGCGTGGATCGCGTTGCGCTGCACCGTCCACTCCGGGACGTTGCCGTCGCGCGGATAGCGGAGGAAGGTGTCCGCGTCCGCGCCGGCGAGGGCGATCCGGATGCGGTGGCCGGCCCGGAACAGAACCGACGTCGCCCACAGGTCGAAGCTCAGTTCCGCGACCTCCCCCGGCACGAGCGGGAGGGCGTCCGCGCGCGATTCGCTGCGGTGCGGCCCGTACTTCCGGTACAGCGGCGGGTCGTCCGTGACCCCGCGCATGACGCCGCGGAGCTGTCCCTCGGTGATGTACCGCACGGTGCCATCCGGAGCGACATCCTCCAGGTAGACGATGAAGGCGCCGTCCGTCTCGGTGGACGCCAGGTGCACCGTGACGACGGGGTGGCCGGTGACTTCGGTATCGACCGGTAGCGGCGCGCTCGTGTAGGTCAGCAGCTTTTCATCCTCCGCGCGGCGGTCGCCGTACACGACATCGCCGCCCCCGCCGTTCGTGTACCAGCGGTTCCGGGTGCCCGTCGTGGCGGTGAAGTCGACGGTGTAGGGGTCCCCCCCGGCTTCCGAGGCGGGAGCTTCCGTCGACAGCGTGCCCCCCTCGCCGAAGTACCACGTCACGTCGTCGAAGCCCTCCGGGGGCCACGTCTCCGTCCGCGTCCAGCGATCGGCGCCGAGCGTGTAGTAGTGGATCTCCGTCGGCGTCTCGCCGGATCCATCCTCCTTGAGGTGGGCGTCGAAGAACGCGACGAGTTCCTCGAACCGGGCGTCGGCGTCAGGGGCGACGGGCGTGTCGTCCGCCTTGAAGGGGTCCGTGTCGTTGCGCGCCCCGTGGTCCCACGGGCCGATGAACACCTGCTGCGGGTTCGAGATCGTGTTGTAGCGGCCGAGCGTGCCGTTCACGGTCCCGGCGTCCTGCCAGCCGACGCGGACGAACATGGCGGCGCCGGACTCGTCGATCTGCGGGAGGTGGCCGGAGGGGCTGCGGCGGTGCCCGACGTTCGTCTCGCCGTAGGGGCCGAACGGGTCGTCGCGGAACTCGTACTCCAGCGCCGCCTCGAAGGGCACGGTATTGGCCTGGTGCTCCGCCACCGCGGCGGCGAGCAGCGATCCGTCGACGTCCGCGTCGACCGGTTTCACGCCGGTGACCCGGCTCCGCACCTCGTCGCAGGCGGCCCCGATCGCGTCGGAGAGGCCGCAGATGTCGTTCAGATCCTGCATGCGCGTGCGGTTCGACCAGTCCTCGAGGAAGCCGACCGTGAGCACGCCGCCCGGGAAGATGAGGTGGCCGAAGTTGTCGAAGTCGTTGAAGAGGGGCGCGATCGCCTTCACGGCGGGGTTGCGGTTGACCGCGAGCATCTCGGCCGTGTTCCCGGCGTAGGAGACCCCGTAGGCGCCCACGCGCCCGTTCGACCAGGGCTGGTCCGCGATCCAGTCCGCGACCTCCCCGTAGTCCGTGACCTCGTCCTCGGCGAGTTCGAAGCGGCGGATCCCGAACGAGGCCCCGCTTCCCCGCCCGTCCACGAGGACAAGCGCGTACCCGGCCCGGTTCCAGCGCTCCGCCTCGGCGAAGTTCGATGTCTCCTCGAGGGGGACGCCGACCTCGCCCCGGGCGCGCCAGTAACGGGTCGCCCGCATCATGGCCGGGAGCCGATCCCCCGGCTGGATGCCAGCGGGCAGCCACACGTCGACGGCGATGCGAACGCCGTCGCGCATGGGGATGTGAAGCGCCTGGTTGCGCGTGAGCGCACTCACGGGGGCGCCTTCCGCGCGGTCGGCGGAAGTCGAAACGCCATCCGCGCAGGCGAGCCCGGCCAGCGCCGCCAGCCCCGCGGCCAGGGACGCCGGCCGTTCCCGGTTCACCAGGCGATCGCGTGGCCGTCGCGGCGCGGATCCGATCCGCCGGCGAGAGCGCCCGTCTCCGCATCCCGGTACACGCCCTGCACACCGCCGAGGTTGCCGGGCTGGACGAGATTGTGGCCGCGATCCGCCAGTTCCCCGTACACGTCCGGTGGGAAACCCGCCTCCAGGTAGGTGACGGAATCCTCCGGAATCGGCGTCAGACCGCCGCCCCGGTTGAGACACATGCGGGGCGATGCGATCGCGAGCTGCATGTCCATCCCGCCGGCCGTCAGCTTCGTGATCACCTGCCCCACCGTCTGCGGGATCGTGTAGCCGCCGGCGGCGCCGACCGCCGCGACGAGGTTCCCGTCCTTCATGACGACGCACGGCGTCATCACGCCCTTCGCCTTCTGGCCCCCCGCGATGTAGTTGACGTGCCCTTCCTCGAGGGAGAAGCCGAACATGTGGCCGTTGTTGAGAAAGATCCCCGTGTCGCCCGCGATCACGCCGCTCCCGTAGAGGGCGACGAGAGACTGCGTGAAGGCGACGGCGTTCCCCCAGCGGTCGGCGGAAGAGAGGCTCGTCGTCCCGAAGAACGGGAGCGGGGCGCCCGCGAAGGAGGCGATGCGAGCGGGATCGATCGTCGCCCGCTGTTCGGCCGCGTATTCCTTCGAGATGAGCATGTCGACCGGGATCTCCGCGTCTTCGTTCCCGGTGTTGTACCGTTCGTCGTCGATGAGGGCGAGCCGGTTCGCCTCGAGCCACAGGTGGGCGAACTCGGAGCTGTAGAGGTCCATGTTCGCGAGGTCGAAGCCGTCCATGATGTTGAGCGCCTGGAACATCGTCATCCCGCACGACCCGGGCGGCATGGCGTACAGGTCGTGTCCCTGGAAGGTCGTCGTGATGGGCTCTCTCCACGCGACCTCGTAGCCCTCGAGATCGGCCTTCGTCATGTGGCCGCCGTTCTCGGCGAGGAAGGCGACGATGCGGTCTCCGATCTCGCCCATGTAGAAGTCGTCGGCGCCTTCGCGCGCGAGTCGGCGCATGCTCGCCGCGAGTTCGGGCTGCCTGATGATCTCGCCCATCCGCGGCGGACGGCCGTTCGGGAACATCACACGGGCGCTGGACGGGAACCTTCCGAGCTTGTCCGCGCTCCCGTTGGTGTGGAGTGCATCGAACTTCGAGATGACGAAGCCGTCCTCGGCAAGCTGGATCGCGGGTTCGAACACGTCGCCGAGGCTCATTGTGCCGTAGCGCTCGAGCACGGCGGCCCAGCCCTTGAAGGCGCCGGGCACGATCGGGGCCCGGTAGCCCATCTCGACGTCATCCGGCGTGATCGTGCTCGCCGAGGAGGCCGCGGGCGCCCGGCCGAGGGCGTCGAGTCCGACGACCCGGTTCTCCTCGGCCAGGTAGATGAGCATGAAGCCGCCGAAGCCGCCGAGCCCGGACATGTAGGGCTCGGAGACGTTGAGCGTGGCGGAGGCGGCGACGATGGCGTCGATCGCGTTTCCGCCCTGCATCATGATCGTCGTGCCGGCGAGCGAGGCGTAGTAGTCGGCGGCGGCCGTCACGCCACGGCGGCCCCACACGGTCCCGTGAGCGGGGCCGAGCAGGCCGGGGACGTTCGAGTCGCCGGCGGGGCCCCATTGTCCGATCCCGTCCGGGGGCGCGGCGGCCGTCTCGGGGGCGCGGCAGGCGATCAGACCGGATCCGGCGGCGGCCGCGGCGGAGGTGGCGAGGAAGTCTCGGCGCTTCATGGCTCGACTCCTGGGCAGAGGGGTTCGCGGACCCTGATCCTAGACCACGAGTTGTCCCCCGCTCAAGACCCCGGTCGCGGCGTTCACCAGCGGCCGGGGTGCGAGCCGGACTCTCCTCGCCGCGTCTGCGGCGTCACCGTCACCAGGCGATGGCGTGGCCGTCCCGGCGCGGGTCGGATCCGCCGGCCAGGGCGCCGGTCTCGGCATCGCGGTACACGCCCTGCACACCGCCGGGGTTCCCGGGCTCGGCCAGGTAGTGGCCGCGATCCTCGAGTTCGTCGTACACCTCGGGCGGGAAACCCGCCTCGAGATACGTGACCGAGTCCTCGGGGATCGGCGTACGCCCGCCACCCCGGTTGAGGCACATGCGCGGTGACGCGATCGCGAGCTGCATGTCCATCCCGCCGACGGTGAGCTTCGTGATCACCTGGCCGACGGTCTGCGGGATGGTGTATCCGCCGGCGGCGCCCACGGCGGCGACGAGGTGGCCGTCCTTCATGACGACGCACGGCGTCATCACGCCCTTCGCCTTCTGGCCGCCCTCCAGATGGTTCACGTGCCCTTCCTCGAGCACGAAGCCGAAGGTGTGGCCGTTGTTGAGGAAGATCCCCGTGTCGCCCGCGATCACGCCGCTCCCGTAGCCGCTCACGAGAGACTGCGTGAAGGCGACCGCGTTCCCCCAGCGGTCCGCGGAGGAGAGGCTCGTCGTCCCGAAGAACGGGAGCGGGGCGCCCGGGAAGGAGGCGATGCGCGCGGGGTCGATCTTCGCCCGCTGCTCGTCCGCGTATTCCTTCGAGATGATCATGTCGACGGGGATCTCCACGTCCTCCTTCCCCGTGTTGTACCGGTCGTCGTCAATGAGGGCGAGCCGGTAGGCCTCGAGCCACAGGTGCGCGAACTCGGAACTGTACAGGTCCATGTTCGCGAGATCGAAGCCGTCCATGATGTTGAGTGCCTGGAACATCGACATCCCGCACGACCCCGGCGGCATCGCGTACAGATCGTATCCCTGGAAGGTCGTCGTGATCGGCTCCTTCCATGTGACGTCGTACGACTCCAGATCGCCCATCGTCATGTGGCCGCCGTTCTCGGCGAGGAAGGAGACGACGCGCTCCCCGATCTCTCCCTTGTAGAAGTCGTCCGCCCCTTCCCGCGCGAGGCGTCGCATGCTGGCGGCGAGATCCGGCTGCCTGATGATCTCGCCCATGCGAGGCGGACGGCCGTTCGGGAACATGACGCGGGTCGTCGACGGGAACCGGCCCAGCTTCTCGGCGGCGGCGCCGCTCGTGTGGATCTCGTCGAAGCGCGACACGACGAAGCCGTCCTCGGCGAGCCGGATGGCGGGCTCGAAGACGTCGCCCAGACTCATCGTCCCGTAGCGCTCCAGGACGGCGGCCCAGCCCTTGAAGGCGCCGGGCACGATGGGCGCCTTGTAGCCCGCCGCGAAATCGTCGAGCGTCATCGTCTCGGGCGACGAGGCGGCCGGCGACTTGCCGAGCGCGTCGAGGCCGACCACGCGGTTCTCCTCGGCCAGGTAGATGAGCATGAAGCCGCCGAAGCCCCCGATCCCGGACATGTACGGCTCGGAGACGTTCAGCATGGCGGAGGCAGCCACGATGGCGTCCACCGCGTTCCCGCCCTGCATCATGATCGTGGTACCGGCGAGCGAGGCGTAGTAGTCGGCGGCGGCCGTCACGCCCCGTGCTCCCCACACGGCCCGGTGTGCGGGTCCGAGCAGGCCCGGGACGTTCGAGTCTCCCGCCGGGCCCCATTGTCCGCTCGCGGCGGTGGCGGCGCCTGCGGTTTCGGGAGGCCGACACCCGATGAGGCTGGATCCGGCGGCGGCGGCGGCGGAGGTGGCGAGGAAGTCTCGGCGTTTCATGGGACGGCTCCTGGGCAGGGGGGATCGCAGATCTTGATCCTAGGCCGCGGGTCGCTCGCCGCTCAAGACCCGGCACACGGCGGCAGGAACCCCGAAATAGCCGCGGGACTCCCGCGTATGGGCTATCGTAGACAGCAGCCTCCTCGGAGAAAGGGCCATCACGCGTGCTCGATCCAGTCACAGCTTCCCCCCACCGCCCCGAGAGTGCGGTCATCTCCGCCCTCCGTGGCCTTCAGGGACGCGCCACCCTGGGCGATGTCGTCTCCGCCACCGGATTGCCGGACCACGAGGCCGAGGTCGCCCTGAGGTCTCTCCTCGAGACGCGCCGCGGCCACCTCGAGGTCTCCGATTCGGGCGACCTCCTCTACCGGTTCGATCCCCGGCTCATCGAGCGTGACGCGGAACCGTTCCGGGCGCGCTTCCGCAGAGTCGCCTGGTCGGCCTTCAAGGTCGGCTTCAAGATCTGGACGGCGGTCATGCTGGTCGCCTACTTCGTCGTCTTCGTCCTGCTCCTGATCGCGCTGCTGACCGCCAACCGCGACGGCCGCGGCTCCGGCGGGCGCCGGGGCTTCAGCCTGGGGGACTTCTTCATCCTCCACTGGCTTCTCGGGGGACGCGGGTGGGACCGGAGGGGCCTCTACTACGGCGACAGCCACGCCAGGCGGCTCCCGAAAGACGCCCGTCCGCCCTTCTACAAGAAGGTCTTCGCCTTCATCTTCGGCCCGGAGGAGCCCAGGCCGACGCAACTGCAGAAGGATCGCACGGTTATCCAGTTGATCCAGGCGCGGAAGGGCGTCCTGACATCTTCGGAACTGATCGAGCACACCGGCCTGCCGATCGACGACGCCGTCGAAGAAATGGGACGCCTCACCGGCGCCTACGGAGGCGACCCCAGGGTGTCTGACGCGGGCGAGGTCGTGTACGCCTTCCCCGAACTCATGCGAAGCGCCCACGGGAAGGTCCGCGCGCGCGAGCCCAAACCGGCATGGATGCGGCTGGAATACCCGAAGAAGCTGACGGGCAACAGCGGCGGGGCCAACGTCGGCATCGGCGCCATGAACGGCTTCAACCTGGCGATGGCGAGCGTGCTCGGGCTTCCCTCGTCGTTCGATCCGGTCATGTTCTACGGACTCGGCGTGATACCTTTCACGTTCAGCAGCCTCTTCTTCGCGATCCCCATCGCCCGCTCGCTGGCACTGAGAGGAGAGAACCGCGCGCGCATGCGACGCAACGTGCGGCGCCTGCTCGTGGGCCTGGTCTACGCCCGCAGCGTCGGGACCGTCCGGTGGGTCGCGGCCGGCGACGCGATCCGCCACGTGACGCGCACGCTCGAGGAGCGGCAGGTGCCGCCGAAGCTGATCCTGGCGGAGCTGGAGCGCCTCGCCGCCGAGTTCGGCGCGGAAGTGGAGGCAGGGGATGAAGGATTCGCGTATCGCTTCCCCGCGATACGCGCGACCTTCGTCGAGGCGGAGTTCATGCGGCGCCGGCTGAAGCTCCAGGATCAGCGTCTCGGCCCCATCGTCTACGCAACCTCCGACACCGCCGCGGAGGCCTCGCGACGAGACATGGCCGCCTTCGACCGCGAACTCGAAGGAGCCCGGCTCGACCTCTCCGGCTACCTCCCTTCCCCCACCCGGACAGGCTTCGAGGAGGACTTCGAGGTGGTCATGGACCCGGCCACTGCGAGGACCTAGAGGACTACCAGGCGATGGCGTGGCCGTCGCGTCGCGGGTCCGACCCCCCGGAGAGGGCGCCCGTCTCGGCGTCGCGGTGCACCGCCTGCACGCCGCCCAGATTGCCGGGTTCCCCGAGGTAGTGGCCGCGTTCCACCAGTTCCTCGTAGACCCGGGGCGGGAACCCCGCTTCCAGGTAAGTCACGGAGTCCTCCGGGATCGGTGTCCGCCCCCCGCCCCGGTTCACGCACATGCGCGGCGAGGCGATCGCGAGCTGCATGTCCATGCCCGCCACCGCGAGCTTTGTGATGACCTGACCCACCGTCTGCGGGATCGTGTAGCCGCCCTGCGCGCCGACCGCCGCGAAGAGGTCGCCGTCCCGCATCATGATGCACGGCGTCATCACCCCCTTGGCGCGCTTCCCGCCCTCCAGGTGGTTCACGTGTCCCTCCTCCAGCACGAAACCGAACATGTGGCCGTTGTTGAGGAAGATCCCGGTGTCGCCGGCGATCACGCCGCTCCCGTACGCGTTCACGAGCGACTGTGTGAAGGCAACCGCGTTCCCCCAGCGGTCGACGGTGGACAGGCTCGTCGTTCCGTAGAACGGAAGCGGGGCCCCGGAGAAGGAGGCGACGCGCACGGGATCGATCTTCGTGCGCTGTTCGTCGGCGTACTCCCGGGAGATGATCATGTCCACGGGAATGTCCGCGTCCTCCTTCCCGGTGTTGTAGCGGTCGTCGTCGGCGAGGGCGAGCTTCATCGCTTCGAGCCAGAGATGGACGAACTCCGATCCGTACAGGTCCATGTTCGCGAGGTCGAACCCGTCCATGATGTTCAGCGCCTGGAACATCGACATCCCGCAGGAGCCCGGGGGCATGGCGTGCAGATCGTATCCCTGGAACGTCGTGCGGATCGGCTCCCTCCACTCGACCTCGTACGATTCCAGATCCGCCTTCGTGAGGTGGCCGCCGTTCTCGGCGAGGAAGGCAACGATGCGGTCCGCGAGTTCGCCCCTGTAGAGGTCGTCCGCTCCCGCGCGGGCGAGGTGTCGCATGCTCGCCGCGAGCTCCGGCTGCCGGATGATCTCGCCCATGCGCGGCGGGCGGCCGTTGGGGAAGAACACGCGCGTCGTCGACGGGAAGCGGCTCAGCTTGTCCGCGCTCGACTGCGTGTACCGCTCGTCGAACTTCGAGAACACGAAGCCGTCCTCGGCGAGCTGGATCGCGGGCTCGAACAGGTCGCCGAGGCTCATCGTGCCGTAGCGCTCCAGCGCGGCGGCCCACCCCTTGAAGGCCCCGGGCACGATCGGCGCCTTGTAGCCCAGCGCGAAGTCGTCGAGCGTCATCGTCTCCGGCGATGAGGCGGCAGGCGACCTGCCGAGCGCGTCCAAACCGACGACGCGGTTCTCCTCGGCCAGGTAGATGAGCATGTAGCCGCCGAAGCCGCCGATCCCGGACATGTAGGGATCCGACACGTTCAGCGTGGCGCACGCGGCGACCATCGCGTCGATCGCGTTCCCTCCCCGCATCATGGTCTGCGTGCCGGCGAGGGACGCGTAGTAGTCGGAGCAGGCCGTCACGCCGGTGCGGCCCCACACGGTGCCGTGCGCGGGCCCGGCCAGGCCGGGGACATGCGCGTAGTCGCCGGAGCCCCACTGCCCGGAGGTGAGGGGCGGGGCGGCGGACGTCTCGGGGGCACGGCAGGCGACGAGGCCCGATCCGGCGGCGGCCGCGGCGGAGGTGGCGAGGAAGTCTCGGCGTTTCATCGGACGGCTCCTTGCGGGGGGATCGCAGACTTCGATCCTAGATCCGCGCCGGCCGATCGTTCAAGACGCCTACAGCTTGATGTCGCCGCCGGGGTCCCGCCGTCTCAGGCGCCGGAGCACGTCTTCCGCCTCCCTCAGGCGGGCGCGGCGCGCTTCCTCGTCCCGCGTCGCCGCAGTCCAGTCCGGCCGACCGTCCGTCTCCGGCACGCGCAGCACGGCTCCTTCGCGGCTCCCGGCGGGGAGCGTCGCAATGGGCACGTCCTCGGTGCGTTCGTCCCCGTCGCGGATGAGAACGGCGGCGGACCCCTCCACGCGGTCGACGACCCAGAGGTGCTCCGCCGGCCGGCTCAATCGTCGAACACGACGACGACGGCCCCGACTTCGCGGCCGAACGAGACGTCGTAGTCGCCGCTCTCGCGCCCCTGCACGGAAACGTGGCCGTGCCAATCCGTGCGGAACACGGTCGCGCCCGACGCTTCGTAGGCCCGAAGGGCGGCCGGCCGCGGATGGCCGTAACTGTTGCGGCCCACCGAGATGACGACGACCCGAGGTCGAGCGGCGTTCAGAAACTCCCGCGTGAAGCCGTTGTCGCTGCCGTGGTGCGGCGCCTTGAGCAGCGCCACCTCGCGGACGGCCCCCTGGTTCATCAGGTGAGTCAACTGCCGTACTTCCGAATCACCGCTGAGGAAGGCCCGGAACTCTCCGAACCGCACGAGCAGGGTGACGGAGCGGTCGTTGTGGTCCGCGGTCCCCCGCGGGAGCAGCGGCAGCACGTCGATCTCGACCTCGCCGAGCGTGAGCGTGCGAGGCGAGGCCTCCAGGTAGGTGATCTCCGGCCGCGCGTCGAGGGCAGCGAGGAGCCGCCGGTAGGTCTGCGTCGTGTGCGGCTCCCCGTTGTCCATGTAGAAGCGCACCGGGAACGCCGCGATGACGCCGGCCATGCCGCCGATGTGGTCCGCGTGCGGGTGCGTCGCGACGAGCAGATCGATCTCGCTCACGCCGAACCGCCGCAGGAGCGGGACGATGTTGTCGCGCCCCGCGTCCACGAGCGCGGTCCGGCCACCCGGCGCCTGGATGAGGACGGCATCCGCCTGTCCGACATCGAGGAACGTGATACGCAGAACGGAGTCCGGATCGACCGTCGGGGCGCGCGGGGCCGCCGCCAAAACCGGCGCGGCGAGGAGCGTGGCAAGGAAGGCGACGGCAAGTACCCGGCGAAGCCGCTCCCGGCCCCGCCTTACCGGCGGCTCTTGTGTGGTCCCGAAGCACATGCCGGCCAAGTAAGCCGCCCCCTCGTGGCGGGACAAGTGGGGCGTCGCGGCATCGCGGCATTGCCTTGCGCGGCGGGCTTCGCGGGAATCACTGTTCTGATGTTCCGTTTTCCGCAGTTTTCGCCGTCACTCCGGAGGTTCCGATGGCGTTCCAGTCGAAGTCCCCACGGTCCATGCGCTTCTCCGTCACCCGTTTCCTCACCCTTCTTTTGCCCCTGTCGCTCGCCGCGGGAGCGCTGTTCCCGGCCAACGCGGCCGCCCAGACGGCTTCGGAACGAGCGGTCGCCGCGGCGTCCGGGCTGGAGTTCCGCGAACTGGGGCCGGCGATCATGGGCGGGCGGGTGTCCGACCTCGCGGTCGTGGAGAGCGACCCGCGCATCTTCTACGTCGGCCTCGGCGCGGGCGGGGTGTGGAAGACGACGAATGACGGCATGACGTGGGACCCCGTGTTCGACGACCAGCCCACCTCCTCGGTCGGTGCCATCAGCGTCGCGCCCTCGAACCCCAACCACGTGTGGGTCGGGACCGGCGAGCCCGCGAACCGCCAGAGTTCGCCGTGGGGGGTCGGGGTCTTCAAGTCGACGGACGCGGGCGGGACGTGGACGCACGTGGGGCTCGAGGACACGCGCCACATCAGCAGGATCAAGATCGATCCGCGGGATCCCGACGTCGTGTACGTGGGGGCCGTCGGCCACCTGTGGGGACCGAACGAGGAGCGCGGCCTCTTCAAGACGACCGATGGCGGGGCAACGTGGGAGAACATCCTCTACATCGACGAGCACACCGGGATCATCGACCTCGTCATGGACCACAACGACCCGAACACCCTCTTCGCGGCCATGTACCAGCGGCAGCGCACGGGATTCGGGTTCGCGGCGGGCGGCGGCGGGTCGGGCCTCTGGCGCACGACGGACGGCGGGGAGAACTGGACCCGCCTCGAGGAGGGGCTTCCGGAGGGCGAGCTCGGCCGCATCGGGCTGGACATCTACCGGCGCGACGGCAACCTCGTGTACGCGATCGTCGAGGCGCACGAGGGCCAGGGCGTGTATCGCTCCACGGACCGTGGCGAGACGTGGGAGTTCATGAGCGACCGCAACCCGCGTCCCATGTACTTCTCTCTCATCCGGATCGACCCCAACAACCCGGAGCGGATCTACCTGGGCGGCGTCCAGTCATCGGCCTCGGACGATGGCGGGCGCACCTGGTGGCCGGGGAACGCGACGGACCAGATCCACTCCGACCACCACGCCCTGTGGATCAATCCCCACAACTCGAACCATCTCATCAACGGCAACGACGGCGGGCTCGCCTTCTCGCGCGACGGGTCCGTCACCTGGCGCTCGATCCGGAACATGGCGATCGGCCAGTTCTACGAGATCGACGTCGACATGAGCGACCCGTACAACGTGTGCGGCGGGCTGCAGGACAACGGGAACTGGTGCGCGCCGCACCGGACGCAGTCCACCTGGGGCGTCCGCAACCGCGAATGGACGCACATGTGGTTCGGCGACGGGTTCCACAACCACTCCGACCCCGAGGACCCGAACATCATGTTCTCGGAGTCGCAGGGCGGGAACATGGCGCGCATCGACGTGGCCACGCGCGAGGGGCAGTCGATTCGGCCCGTGCCGCGCCCGACGGGAGATGAAGCGGAGGACGCGGAGCCGCGCCGCTACCGGTTCAACTGGGACTCGCCGTTCGCGATCTCCCGGCACGACCGGGCGACGATCTACCTGGGCGGCAACCACCTGTTCCGGTCGAGGGATCGGGGGCTGAACTGGGAGGAGGCGAGCCCGGATCTCACGAAGCAGATCGACCGCGACACGCTGGAGATCATGGGCCGGGTGGTAACGGACGAGACGCTCTCGGACAACGACGGCATCGCCTCATACGGAAACATCACGGCGCTCGCCGAATCGAAACACTCTCCGGACGCCCTCTACGTGGGGACGGATGACGGAAACCTGCAGGTGACGCTCGATGGTGGCGCGACGTGGACGAACGTCATCGACGAGGTTCCGGGCGTGCCGCCGCGAACCTACGTGAGCCGCCTCGAAACGTCGTACGCGGCGGACGGTCGGGTGTACGTGACGTTCGACGGCCACCGGAACGACGACTACGCGCCGTACGCCTACGTGAGCGAGGACCACGGCGCGAGCTGGCGGCGGATCACGGCGGGCCTCCCCGACGGCTGGTCCGTCAACGTGATCCGGGAGCATCCGCGGAACCCGAACCTCCTCTTCGTCGGGAACGAGATCGGCATCTATATGTCGATCGACCGTGGCGAGTCGTGGGCGCGGATGGTGAACAACCTCCCCGTGGCCGCCGTGGACGACATCGCGATCCACCCGCGGGAGAACGACCTCGTCGTGGGGACGCACGGGCGCAGCATCTGGATCCTGGACGACATCACGCCGCTGGAGGAGATGTCCGCGGATGTGTTCGCCTCCGACTTCCGCCTCTTCGGCGCGCGGCGTGGCACGATGTGGTCGATGGGGATGGACTGGCCGTTCCAGCCGGCGACGTTCATCGCGCCCAACCCGCCGGCCGGGATCCCGCTCCGTTACTACGTCGGCGACGGCGTGGACGCGAGCGGGGCGAGCCTCGAGGTGCTCGACGGAGACGACGTGCTGCGCACGATGGAGGTGGGCGGCGAGGCGGGCGTGAATGAAGTGCTGTGGGACTTCCGGGTGGACCCGGCCTTCGATGCGGCAGGCGGTGGAGGAGGCTTCTCGCGTGGACCGCCGCAGGGCGCGGGACCGCGCGTGCTGCCGGGCACGTACACGGTCCGGCTCAGCGTCGGGGACGAGAGTCAGGAAACCGAGGTCGGCGTGCGGCTCGACCCGCGGCGCGAGGCGAGTCGGGCGGCCCTCGTGGCGCGGCAGGACGCGATGCTGCGGGCCCACGCACTGGCGGGCCCGGCGCGCGACGCGCGAGAGAGGATCAGTGCGATGAGCGACCGCCTGGCCGAGATTCGGGCACTGGTCGACGACGCCGAGATGGGGGATGCCGACCGCGAACGGATCGAGGCCATGGCGGAGGAGATCTCCGACGAACTCGAGGAGATCGGTGACGACCTCGGCGATGTCGCCGGAGGCGCCGGGATCGGACAGATGGAGGGGTGGTCCGGCGAGCCCACGGCGGATCAGATGTACCGGATCGACCAGGCGTGGGAGGCGTTGCCGGCGGTCGCGGAGGGCATCAACGCCCTTCTGGCCGGGAGCATGCCGGCTCTGGAGGCGCTGCTGGGCGACCTGGGCGTGATGCCGGATCTGGGCGACCCGATCCGCATCCCGCCGCGCCGCTGACGCCGGACCGTCCGGGGCGGCGGGTCGTGGACGGGGGCCCGCCGCCGCGCCGCGCATGAGGCTTCTCAGCCGCACGCACTCCGCGCCGTGAGCGAACGCGCGCCACAGCCGGCCGCGGCGAGCATCGCCGTCATCGGGGCCGGCATCGTCGGCAGCTGCCTCGTTGAACACCTCGCGCAGCGGGGCTGGGACGACCTCGTCCTCATCGACAAGGGCCCCCTGCCCGACCCCGGCGGCTCCACCGGCCACGCATCGAATTTCATCTTCCCGACGGATCACAGCCGCGAGGTCGCGATGCTGACGCTGGAGAGCCAGCGGCAGTACGAGGCGCTCGGGGTCCAGACGACGTGCGGCGGCGTCGAGGTCGCCCGCACGGAGGCCCGGATGGAAGAACTGCGCCGGCGCATGACCTCGGCGCGCGCGTGGGGCATCGACGCCGAGCTCCTCACGCCGGCGGAGGTGGCCGAGCGGATCCCGTTCGTGAACCCCGACGTCATCCTGGGCGGCTTCTGGATGTCGTCGGTGTCCGTCGTCGACTCCGTGCGGGCCGGCACGCTGATGCGGGAACGGGCCCTGTCCCGGGGAGCGCTCACCATCCTGGACCACACCGAGGTGATCGGGCTGGAGGTCGAACCGCAGCCGTCCGGGCGCCCCCGCCTGCGGGCCGTCGTCACCTCCCGGGGCAGGATCGACGTCGAGCACGCGGTCATCGCCTGCGGCGTGTGGAGCCCCCGCATCGCGGAGCTGGCCGGCGCCTCGATTCCGCTCACGCCGGCGGTCCACCAGATGGCGGACCTCGGTCCGGTCGCTGTCCTCCGTGCCACCGGCAACGAGATCGGCCACCCCATCGTCCGCGACATGGACGCCTTCATGTACGAGCGCCAGAAGTACGCTGCGATGGAGGTCGGATCCTACGCGCACCGCCCCATCCTCGTGCGCCCGGAGGACATCCCCGAGCACGAGGCGTCCGAACGCTCCCCCACGGAGCTGCCGTTCACGGGAGATGACTTCGCGCCCCAGCTCGCGCAGGCGCGGGAGATCATGGGAGAACTGCTCGAGGGCGCCGAGATCGGGTACGCGATCAACGGCCTCCTCTCGCTCACGCCGGACGCGCATCCGGTGCTGGGGGAGACGGCCGAGGTGGCCAACCTGTGGTCCGCGGCGGCGGTCTGGATCAAGGAGGGTCCCGGAGCGGCGCGGCTCCTCGCGGAGTGGATCACGCACGGGCATCCCCGTCTGTGCGACCCTCACGAATCGGACGTCACGCGCTTCCAGCCGCACGAGCGCGCCCGGGGGCATGTGCGGGCCCGCGCCCGGGAGCACTTCAACAAGACGTACGGGATCGTCCATCCGCGGGAGCAGTGGGAGTCCCGCCGCGACGCGTGGCGCTCGGCGCTCCACGCCCGCACCGAGGCTCTCGGGGCCGTGTACTACGAGGCGCGCGGCTGGGAGCGTCCGCAGTGGTATGAGTCGAACGCCGACCTGGTCGAGCGCTACGGCGTCGCCGACCGGCCGCACGAATGGGATCGCCGCTGGTGGTCTCCCATCATCGAGGCGGAGCACCTGCACCTGCGGGAGAAGGTCGGCGTTGTCGACCTGGGCGCCTTTCAGATCTTCGATGTGACGGGCCCCGGCGCGCTCGCCTTCCTGGAGGGGTTGGCGGTCAACGCGTGCGACCGGCCGCCCGGGACGTCCATCTACACGCCGCTGCTGACGCCGGACGGCGGCTTCCGGGCCGACCTCACGATCCAGAGGCTGGCACGGGACCGTTTCCGCGTCGTGACCGGCGCCTTCGACGGGGCACGGGACGCGGCGTGGTTCCGCAAACACCTGCCGGAGGGGGGCTCCGTCCGCTTCGAGGATCGGTCGGCGGAGATCTGCGCGCTCGGCGTCTGGGGCCCCCGGGCGGAGGCGCTCCTGGGGACGATCTCCGGGGCGACCCTCTCGCAGGCCGCGTTCCCGTACGCCTCCGTGCGCGACATCGCGCTGGATGGGATTCCCGCCACGATGTGCCGGATCTCGTATGTCGGGGAGCGCGGGTGGGAGATCTACGTAGAGGCCGCGCTCGCGACGCGGGTGTGGGACGCCGTGCGGGAGGCGGGCCGGGCGTCCGGCGTGCGGCCCGTGGGCGCCGGAGTCTACGGCACGACGGGCCGCATGGAGAAGGGCTATGCCCTCATGGGAGCCGAACTCACCTCGGAGTACTCGCCGGTGGAGGCGGGCCTGGCGCGGCCGCGCGTGAAGCGGGCGGACTTCATCGGCCGAGCCGCCTACCTGGAGGCCCGGGAGGCGGGGCCCGCGGTGACCCTCCGCACGCTCACCATGGACGACCACGCGGACGCTTCCGGCCTCCCCCGCTTCCCCACCGGAGGCAACGAGCCGCTGCTGGGGCCGGACGGCGCGCGCATCGTCGACACCCGAGGAAGAGAGTCCCGCGTGACGTCGGCGGGGATGGGCCCCTCCGTGGGGAAGTACCTCCTCATGGCGTACCTGCCGCCGGAACTCGCCGCCCCCGGAACGCGACTCCACGTCCTCTACATGAACGAGGCCTTCCCGGTGACCGTAGAGGCGGACACCGCTCTCTTCGATCCGTCCGGCGCCCGCATGAGATCGTAGTCCGGGCCGGCCACGGCGTGCCCGCCTCCGGGAGTCGCGCTACATGGCCGTATCGCGACCCTCCGCCCGTGCGACCTCGCGGGTGCTCGGGTTCGCCGAGGGGCGGAAGGGAACCTCGCACACGCGGGCGGCATCGGGCTGGCCTGGCTCGCTCGCGTACTCGTCCGGGAGCCACACGGCGAGTTCCGTGCCGACGGTGGAGTCGGCGGGCGGCACGTACCCGAGCGCGATGTTGCTCCCCAACTCCGGGGCGTGCCACGGAGACGTGAGGTATCCCACCGGGTCGCCGCCATCCGCGCGCGACACGAGCCAGAAGTCGGGGGCGTAGTCGTCGATCGGCCGGCCGCCCAGCTTCATCCCCACCAGCACGAGGGCGAACGGAGAGCGTCCGGCCTCGATCTCGGCCCTCTGGCGCTCCAGCGCGACCCGCCCGATGTAGTCGCCCGGCTTCTCGCGCGGCACCTGGTAGGCGAGGTGGCACTGGAAGGGACTCGTCTCGTGGTCGATGTCCTGTCCCCACGACAGGATCCCGGCCTGGATGCGACGCTGGTGCCCGGGGGCCGTGACCATCAGTTCGTGCGCCTCCCCCGCCTCGAGCACGGCCCGCCACAGCGTCTCCGCGCGCAGCGTCGCGTCCCGCAGGTAGATTTCGTACCCCTTCTCTCCCGAGAACCCGGACTGCGAGATCACGATCGGGCAGCCCGCGATCTCCGCCTCCATGAGCCCGTAGTAGGGGATGTCCCGGACCGCCTCGCCCACGAGGTCGACCATGAGATCGAGCGACCTCGGCCCCTGGATCTGAAGCGGACAAACGTCGATCTCGTCGATCTCCACCCGCATCCCGAGGCCGACGTTCACTCCCTGGAGCCAGTAGAGGAGATCGGAGTCGGCGAGCGAGAACCAGAACTCGTCCTCGGCGAGCCGCAGCAGCACCGGGTCGTTGAGGATGCCGCCGCGCTCGTTGCAGAGGATGACGTACCGCGCGCGCATCGGCTCGATCCGGGTCGCGTCGCGCGTGATCACGTAGTCGGCGAAAGCCTCCGCGTCGGGTCCCCGGACGCGGATCTGCCGCTCCACGGCGACGTTCCACAGCGTAACCCGGTGGGTGAGCGCCTCGTGTTCCGCCGCCGCGCCCCCCTCGTCAGGCGGCGCGTAGCCCCGGGGATGGTACACGCGGTTGTAGATGGTGGCCCGCCAGCAGCCCGCCTCGTGCGACAGGTGCCAGTACGGCGACTTCCGGACCCGGGTCGAGATGAGCAGTTCGACCGGCGTCCGCCCGCTCTGCCTCAGGTTGATGGGAACGATCCGGTCCGACTGGTCCACGCTCCCGGGCTGGCCATGCGCCATCGTCATGGAACGTCCTCGTGTCTGGGGTCGAGGCTGTTACCGGCTCTTCCAGTCCGCCAGCACCTGCGCGTCACGGTCGAGGTTCAGCCGCAGTTGCGCGCGGCGTTCCTCCGGTTCGCCGAGGAACCAGTCGAGCGTCTCGCGCGCCGTGACCGCGAGCGGGCGGAAGCGCAGCCCGGCCTCGACGCCCCGGTGCGAGCGGACCTGCGCCAACCCCCGCGTGGGACCGCGGTGCGAGTACCAGAGGGGGAAGCGCGCGGGCGGCTCGCGGTTCCGGAGGAAGTCCTCGTCCACCCACGTGAACGACACGGGAGTCGTGACGGTCGCGCGGATCCCGTACAGGAACTCGTCCATGCGCGTCCTGTCGAGCGTCGGGCCCGCCACGTTGAAGATCCCGCCGGTGTCCTCCTCCAGCAGGTGCATGCAGAACTCGGCCAGGTCGCGCACGTCGATGAACTGCACCGGGTTGTCCATGTCGCCGGGCGCGATCACCTCGCCTCCGCGGTGGATCCGGGCGGGCCAGTAGGTGAAGCGGTCCGTGGGATCCCCCGGGCCCGCGACGACGTGCAGGCGGGCGACCGTGCCGCGGTCGCCGTAGATCTCCTGCACCGCCTCCTCGCACATCACCTTCAACTCCCCGTAGTAGCGTCCCACGTCTTCGCTCTCCGGGTCGGTCACTTCGAGCAGCCGGGCGTCTTCCGGCAGTTCGTCCTGGTCGAAGTCGTACACCGAACCGGTGGAGGTGAACAGGTACCGGCCGACGGCGTCGCGCAGGAGGTTGGCGGAGTCGCGCACGAGGCGCGGGACGTAGCCGCTGTTGTCGATGACGTAGTCCCACTCCTTCCCCCGCAGCGCGTCGAGCGCCCCGTCGCGGTCCCCGATCAGGGTCTCGACGCCGGGAAAGAGCCCGGGGTTCGAACGTCCGCGGTTGAAGAGCGTCACCTCGTGTCCCCGCGCGAGGGCGTGGCGCACCATGTGCGGGCCGATGAAGCCGGTGCCGCCCAGGATGAGCAGCCGCCCGGCCCGGGCGGCGCGTCCGGCGGAGGCGCCATCGGCACCCGGCGAGGGTCGCGTCTCGAGGGTGCTTGCCGCAGCCCCTCCAGCGGGGAGCGCCGCCGCCCCCGCCGCCACGAGCGAGGTCCCCGTGAATTCACGTCGCGTCATCGTCATCGAACGTCCTCCTGTTTCCGGTCTCCGGCTCTCAGGATCGCATCTCGCTTAGCGTCTCGCCAAGAAGGGCGATGTCCGCCTCGAACGACTCCGGGGCGAGGGGGCCGAAGGAGAAGCGGAAGAAGCTCGCCAGCGGCGAGTCGTCCTCGAGGCGCTCCATGTCGCAGTCGGTGCCCTTGAGGATCGCGGCCCCGCGCGTGAAGAGGCGCTCGTTCAACTGCTCGGCGGTCCGGCCGTTCGGGAGCCGGCACCAGTGGTAGAAGCCGCCATTGCCCGAGAAGAGGTCGAGGCCGAGATCCTCGAAGGCCCGCCCGTAGCGCTCGCGCTGCATGGCATAGAAGGCGGGGACGGCTTCCCGGACGTGTAGCATGCGCTCGGGGTCCAGGAGTTCGACCGCGTAGCACTGTGACGGGTGGGACACGCCGCCCATCCCGAACGAGGAGAAGTTCGCGAGCACGTCGATGTGCCGCTTCGCCGCCACGGCCCATCCGATGCGGATGCCGGGGGCCTGCAGGCCCTTCGTGGCGGCGCCGACGACGAACAGGTTGCCGCGCTCGATATCGTCCACGTGCGCGAGGGCGCTCACCGGCTCGTCGTGGAGAAGCTCGTAGGCCTCGTCGACGAGGAGCCCGAGGCCGTCCTGCGCGCTGGCGGCCACGAGCGCCGCGAGTTCTTCCCCGGTTCGCGTCACGCCCGTCGGGTTGCACGGATTGCTCAGCAGCATCAGGGTGCGCCCCTCTCGCGGAGCCGTATAGGCGGAGACCGGGGGCCGGAACCCGTTGTCCACGCCGCTGTGCACGAGGTGGTAGGGGCGTCGCAGCCGCTCGAGGACGTCGTAGTACGGGGTGTATTCGGTGGACGCGAGGCGAACCTCGATATCGGGTTCGAGGAAGAGAAGGAGCGCCACGATCGCGGGACGCCCGCCCGCGAACACCATCACGTTCTCCGCCCCGATGTCGACGCCGTACGACTGCCGGTAGTAGGCGGCGATCGCCTCCCTCAGCGCCGGGAGCCCCCACGCCTTGGGATATTTGCGGTGTTCGGAGGTCACGGTCACCGTCGACGGAAGCGCCGGGCCGTCCGGCAGCGCGACCGTCCGCGGGAACCCCTGGCTCCACGGGTTCGTGCCGGGTTCGCCCATGTAGGTACCGAACGCCCCCAGGAAGGCGTAGAGGGTCTCGTAGATCCCCATCGGGGGCACGTATCTCAGATACAAGCCGGTCGCTCCTTCCGGTTGGACAAGCTGTGGCGGGCCTCGGGGCTGGCCGGGCGGTCAGGGGTTGGTCAGGGGGCCGGTGATGCCTCCACGGTGAGCGTCATGAGCATCCCGCGGCTGTCGTGGCCGGCCACGTCGCACACGACCGTGTAGCTCCCGGGAGAGAGGTCGAGTTCGACGAGACGAACCTCGCCCGTGTTCACGTCCGCCTCCGTCTCCCAGAGAACCTCCCCGCTCGCGGGGTCCACGAGCTTCAGGTTGTGCATCTCGAAGCCCTGGTTGCTGAGGCGGAGCACCGTGGGGCCTGCCGGCAGCCGCGACGGCATGCCGATCGCGTACTCGAGCAGGGCCACGTCGACCGCGTCGGCCGCGTATACGGCCGACAGGTCCGGCTCCGGGGCGGAAGCGGCCGCTTCCGGTGCGGCGGCCGCACGGGCCGGGTTGGCCGCCGCGTTCGCGGCTCCCCCTTCTCCGCCGCAGCCCAACGCAAGCAGCGCGGCGGCGATGGGCATGCCGCGACGACACGCGGCGGGCGGCGCGATCCGCCGCGTGGCCGGCGGGCTCAGCCGGGACGGCCGCAGCACTTCTTGTACTTCCGGCCGCTGCCGCAGGGACACGGCTCGTTCCGCCCCGGGGTCTTCGTGGCCGTCGCCGGAGCGCCCGTCCGGCGGGGCCGCTGGCCGGCGCTGAGAGCCGCGCGGGCCGCGGTGTCATCGGGGGCCAGTTCCTGCACCGCGGCGGAGGCCGCGACGCCGGTGGCCGAGAACGCCGGCTCGGCCGCGCGAGGCTCGCCGGACGCGCCGTCCGGCCCGGGCGCCGCTCCCCCGCCGGGAGCCATGCCACCCGCGGCGCCGGCGCCCGGCTCCACCGGGCCGCTCATGCCGGTAATCTGCGGCGCCCTCGGCCGGATCGGCGGCCGGCGCTCGATGCGCACGCGGAAGAAGCGATTCGCCACCGTCTTCCGGATGTCCGTGATCAGGCTCACGAACATCTCGTACGCCTCCTTCTTGTACTCGACGAGCGGATCCTTCTGCCCCCACGACCGGAACTGGATCGAGGAGCGCAGGTGGTCGAGGTCGTAGAGGTGGTCCTTCCACTTCTCGTCCAGCACCGACAGCACGACGAAGCGCAGCACCTGCTCCCAGTCTTCGCCGAAACTCTCCAGCTTGGCGCGGAACTGTTCGTGGGCGCTCTCGATCACCGCGTCGTACAACTCGTCGGTCCCCGCCCAGTTGTCGGCGCTCGCGTCCTTCTCCGCCTCGGACGCCTCCCCGCGGTCCGCTCCGACCCGGGGCAGGAACTCGTTGTGCAGGAAGTACTCGATCAGCAGGTGCTCCCGCAGTCCGGGGAGGTTCCACCGGTCGTGCGAGCTCTCCTCCGGCACGTAGGCGTCCATCTCCTCGCGGAGCGCCTCCTCGACCATCTCCCACGTCTCGCCCTTCAGGTCTTCCCCGCCCTCGAGCGCATAGAGGCGCAGGTCGTAGACGACCTCGCGCTGCTGGTTCATCACGTCGTCGTAGTCCAGCAGCCGCTTGCGGGCGTCGAAGTTCTGGGTCTCGACCCGCTTCTGCGCGCGCTCGACGGACTTCGTGATCCACGGATGGCTGATGACCTCGCCCTCCTGCACGCCCAGGCGATCCATGATCTTCGCCACGCGCTCGTGCATGAAGAGCCGCATGAGGTCGTCTTCGAGCGAGAGGAAGAAGAGGCTCGCCCCGGGATCCCCCTGGCGTCCGGAGCGGCCTCGAAGCTGGCGGTCGATGCGGCGCGACTGGTGGCGCTCCGTCCCCAGGATCTGGAGTCCGCAGGGCGGCTCCTCCTCGCACCCCCGCTCCTTGATCTCGGCTCGCGACAGGTCCGGTGCCTCGTCGGTGCGGCCGAACGCCGGGGTTTCGGAGCGGATCCCGCACACGTCGCACTGCACGCACGGGGAGGCGAGTTTGATGTCGGTGCCACGCCCGGCCATGTTCGTCGCGATCGTGATCGCGCCCGGCTGGCCCGCGTTGCGCACGATCTCCGCTTCCCGGGCGTGCTGCTTCGCGTTCAGCACCTCGTGGGCGAGGCCCCGCCGCTTGAGCATGCGGGCGATGACCTCCGACACCTCCACGCTCGTCGTCCCGACGAGGATCGGAAGACCTTCGCCGTTGATGCGTTCGATCTCGTCGATCAGCGCGGCGTATTTTTCCTTCTTCGTCTGGAAGATCACGTCGTCGTGATCGAGTCGCCGCACCGGCCGGTTCGTCGGGATGACGACGACCTCGAGGCCGTAGATCGCGTGGAACTCGCCTTCCTCGGTCTCGGCGGTGCCGGTCATCCCGGCCGCCTTGTCGTACATCCGGAAGTAGTTCTGGATCGTGATCGTGGCGAGCGTCTGCGTCTCGCCGCGCACCTTGACCTTCTCCTTCGCCTCGACCGCCTGGTGGAGCCCGTCCGACCAGCGCCGCCCGTGCATCTTGCGGCCGGTGTGTTCGTCGACGATCAGCACATCGCCGTTCTCCACCACGTACTCCACGTCCTTCTCGTACAGGGAGTACGCCTTCACGAGCTGATGGATGACGTGAATCTTCTCGGACTTCTCCGCGTATTCGCGTTCGAGCCGTTCGATCTCGCCACGCTTCTCGTCGGTGGTCAGCGACTCATCGTCCTCGACGTGCTGGACGTCTTCCGAGATGTCCGGGACGACGAACGTCTCCGGGTCGTCGGGTGCGAGCACATCGAGACCCTGCTCGGAGATCTGGATGGTCTGCCCCTTCTCGTCCATCGAAAAGAGGAGCATCTCGTCGATCTCGGGGAGCCGCTTCTCCCGCATGAGGTCGGCTTCCGTTCGCTGAATGAGCTGCTTCACGCCGGAGCGCGTCTTCAGCTTGAGCAGCCGCTTGTTCTTCGGCGCGCCGCGTTGCGCCGCGAGCAGCTTGAGACCCGCGTCCCGGCGCTGCTCCGTGTCCTCGTCGGCCTCGGTCTCGTCGAGCAGTTTCGTGCTCTCGGCCACGAGACGGTTCACGATCCGCGTCTGCTTGCGGGCGATCGCGGCCACCTGGGCGTTGTGCTTCTGATACACGTCGCGTTCGTCGCGACCGGCGGGCCCGGAGATGATGAGCGGGGTGCGGGCCTCGTCGATGAGCACCGAGTCGACCTCGTCGATGATCGCGTACGCATGTCCGCGCTGCACGCGATGCCGGAGTTCGATCACCATGTTGTCGCGCAGGTAGTCGAATCCGAATTCGTTGTTCGTCCCGTAGGTGAGGTCGGCCTGGTAGGCGGCCCGCCGCTCGACGCTTCCCGGCGCCGTATCTTCGAGCACGCCCACCGTGAGACCGAGGTAGTCGAAGACCGTGCCCATCCACTGGGCGTCGCGCCTGGCGAGATAGTCGTTCACGGTGACGAGGTGGACGCCGCGGCCCGGGAGGGCGTTGAGGTACAGCGGCATCGTGGCCACGAGCGTCTTCCCCTCGCCCGTGGCCATTTCGGCGATCTTCCCTTCGTGGAGGACGATCCCTCCGATGAGCTGCACATCGTAGGGGACCATGTCCCACGTCATCTCGTTGCCGGTGACTTCGATCTCCGACCCGAGGAGTCGCCGGCACGCCTCGCGCACGGTCGCGAACGCCTCGGGCAGAATCTCATCGAGCACGCCCTGCAGCGCCTCGTTGAGGTCGCCCTCCGTGGCCGCGATGCGTTCGGTGAGGTCGGCGCGGCGCGCCGGATTCTCGGTGAAACGACGCTTTTCCCGCAGCGCCTCGACCGCCTGCTCGAACTCGGCGGTCCGCTCCGCGATGATCGCCCGGAACTTCCCCGTCTGCTCCTTCAGGGCTTCTTCCGGGAAATCCGCGAGCCGCGACTCGTATTCCTTGATCTGTGAGATGATCGGCCGCATGCGCTTCATCTCGCGCGTGAAGCGCGTTCCGAAGACCTGCGTTACAACGTTCTTCAACATCCGGGGCTCACTGGGTTACATGGCGCGCCCGGCGTACGGCCCAGGCGCGCTCGACATCGTGTCGGATCGTTTCCGGAACGAGGAGGTGGACCGAATGCCCCTCCTCGAGGCGCTGCCGGATCCGGCTCGCCGAGATATCCACTCGCGTGACGCTGGCCACAACATACTCGATCGGCAGCGATTCCGGGGAGGGTGCCGGGTCTCGGCCGTCCCGCGGCATCACCGCGATTCGCGCCAGTTCCGGGAGCCGGCGCCACCGTTCCCAGCGGTGGATCGACGCGAACTGGTCCGCGCCCATCGCGAGGACGAGCCGATCCGTCGGAAAGCGGCGCGCGAGGGCCTCCAGCGTGTCCACCGTGTAGGAGGGGCCGGCCCGCTCGATCTCCATCGGGCTGACCTCGATGCCGGGGACGTCCGCGAAGGCCCGGCGCGTGAGGTCGAGGCGAACCTCCGCGGGAAGCGTGACCTCGCGGTGCGGCGGATCGCGCGCGGGAATCACGAGCAGCCGATCCAGGTGCAGCGCTTCGATGAGCTCGCCCGCCACCGAGACGTGGCCCACGTGCGGAGGGTCGAAGCTCCCCCCGAGGATGCCCGTTCGGCGGCCGCCCGCCGGGACTTCAGCGGAGGGATCCGACATCCGCCGCCGAATCCTCCTCCGCCGCCGGGTCTTCCTCCGCCAGGAGCAACCGGGCTTCCTCCGAGTCGGGGAACTCCGACAGCAGCCGCTCCCGGATGGTGCCGGCCTCGGTTTCGTATCCCACGAAATTGTAATTGCGATACAACCGCAACAGCAGATCCGGCAGGAAGTCCCCGGTCGGCTCCTCGGCCAGCGATTTTTCGAAGTAGACGATCGCGGATTCCGGCAGTCTCATGCGGTCCTGGTAGTACTTCCCGATCTCGTAGCTCTTCTCGGCCAGCTTCGCCCGCGCTTCCGCCATCAGGTCTTCCACCTGCTCGCGGAAGGGGGTCGTCGGGAAGAACTGGAGCAGCCGCTCGCACTCCTCGAGGGCTCGCCGGGTGAACTCCTGGGAGAGGGTGACCCGGGGCGAGGCCGCGAGGTAGGCGCGGCACAGCCCCAGTTGCGCGTCGTCCGCGAGGGGACTGTTGGGCCGGTTCGTCGCCATGCGCCGGAACTCCTCCACGGCGTCGAGTTCGTTGCCCGCCCGGAGCTGGCCTTCGGCCGCGAGGTACTGCGCGCTGTCGACGAGCGGATTCAGCGGATCGCGGACCATGAAGGCGAGGAAACCCTCGGCCGCGCGGCGATACTCCTCGGCGTCGAACCGGTCCTGCGCCCACTGGAAGAGATCCGGCGGCTCGAGGTCGCCGGGCGGCCCGGAACTCGAACAGCCCGCGAGCAGGAGGACCGTTGCCGCGAGCACGCCACGGAGCACGCAGCCGGGCGCCATCCCGGCCGGGAGCCTCATTGGAAGCCGAAGCGGATCTGTCGCATCCGCTCCTCCGCACGCCGGACCAGCGCGTGGGTGCGCGTCGGGTTCAGTTCCAGTACGCGGGCGTAGTTGACGAGCGCTTCATCCGTCTGGCCGAGTGCGAGGTGAAGTTCGCCGATGAGGAAATGGGCCTCGACCATGTGCGTCCGCGGCTCACCGAGTTCGACCATTTCGGCCAGCTTCTCGAGGGCGGCGGCGGGGCGGCCCTCCGCCCGGTCTTCATCGGCGGACACATAGAGACAGTTCCCGTATCGGTAGCGGGCGTCCCCCGGACTCGACCGGCGTTCCTCCATCGCCTCGAGAAAATCCCGATAGAAGGGCAGCGCGCGCGTGCACGCGCCGAGTTGTTCATATGCGAGACCGACGTCGTACAGCACCCCCGGCTCCGGATCCCCTTCCGCGGCGAGGAGCGCGAGGCGCAGCGAGAGGGCGCGGGCGTAATCGCCCTCCGCCGCATGATAGGCGGCCAGCGAGCGCTGGAGGTCGGCGGGAAGATAGCCCAGTCCCCAGTCGACGAGCGGCTGGAGCGCGCGGGACATGTTCTCCGCCGCGCCCCGCTCCCGGGCGGCCCACGCGAGCCCCGCAAGGGAGGCCGCGGCCTGGTGCCGCAGCCGGGGGTCGCGCTCCGCAAGCGTCTCGTAGACGGTGAGCGCCTCGTCGACATCGCCGCGCACCGCGTAGGCCTGCCCGAGCCGAAGCAGGAGGTCGTCCGTGTCCCCGCTGACGCGCCGGGCGAGGAGGTACTCCGCGATCGCCTTGTCCGAATCCCCGACGGCCAGGTACCGGTCTCCGCGCACGACGGACCGGTCCACCGGATCCTCGCACCCCGCCATCGCGAGCACCGCGAGAACCCCGGCGATCCCCTGCACGACCCACTGTCGGACGGTCATCATCGGCGCCCCCGCCGGCCTTCGCCCCCCTGGCATCTCAACTCTCCCCGCGTTCGACGCCGCCACGGTCGCCGCCCGTTGCCTCGCGCGCGGCCCGCGGCCCGCCCTTGCGCGTCCAGCGCCGCACGAGGCCATACAGCAAGATACAGCGCAGCGCGGAAACGCCATCGCGCCAGCCGATCTTCTTCCCCTCCGCATACGTCCGTCCCGCGTACGAGATCCCCACCTCATACACGCGCCAGCCGCCCATGGCGATCTTCGCCGTGATTTCCGGTTCGACGCCGAAGGCCCGCTCCTCGATCGTGAGCTGTTCGATCACTTCCCGGCGGAAGCACTTGTAGCACGTCTCCATGTCCGTGAGGTTGAGGTTCGTCACCATGTTCGACAGCCGAGTCAGCCACCGGTTCCCCACGTAATGCCAGTAGTAGAGGACGCGGTGCGGCTGGCCGCCCATGAATCGCGACCCGTAGACGACGTCCGCCCGGCCGGCGAGGATCGGCTCCAGGAGGCGCGGATACTCGGCGGGGTCGTATTCGAGATCGGCGTCCTGGACAATGATGATATCGCCGCTGACACCCCGGAACCCGGTCGAGAGCGCGGCGCCCTTACCCCGGTTCCGCTCGTGAACGAAGATCCGGTCGACCAGCCCTTCCGTTTCCAGCCGGCCCAGGATCGAGGCGGACGCGTCGGCAGAGCCGTCGTCGACCGCGACGAGTTCCACATCCGGGGCCATCTTCTTCACGCGCCGGACGATGGCCTCGAGCGTCGCTTCTTCGTTGTACACGGGCATGACCACCGAGACCCGGGCTCGCCCCATCTCCTCCCCGACTCCCTCTCGTGCGATCATTCGAGTGCTGCCCCGGGCCCGCCGGGCGGCTGCATTCCCCTAAAGTACTCCACCGTCCGTTTCAGCCCTACCTCGAGCGGGATTCGGGGCGTCCAGTCCAGCCGCGCGGAGGCGAGCGAGATGTCCGGAGAGCGCATTCTCGGGTCGTCCGTGGGCAGCGGACGCACCTCGACGGTGGACGCGGAGCCCGTGGTCGCGAGCACGAGATCGGACAACGCGCGGATCGTATACTCGCCGGGATTGCCCAGGTTGACAGGTTCGTGGATATCCGCGTTGAAGAGACGCCAGATCCCCTCCACGAGGTCGGACACGTAACAGAAACTCCTCGACTGGGAGCCGTCCCCGTAGATCGTGAGCGGTGCTCCCCGGAGCGCCTGGACGACGAAATTCGACACCACGCGGCCATCGTCGGGACGCATGCGCGGGCCGTAGGTGTTGAAGATCCGCACGATGCGGGTGTCCACGCCGTGTTCGCGGTGGTAGGCCATCGTGAGGGCCTCGGCGAAACGCTTCGCCTCGTCGTACACGGAGCGCGGGCCGACCGGGTTCACGTTGCCCCAGTACGTTTCGGGTTGAGGATGGACGAGCGGGTCTCCGTAGACCTCCGACGTGGACGCGAGCAGCAACCGGGAGCCGTTCGCCCTGGCCAGACCGAGGGCGTTGCGCGTGCCGAGGGCGCCCGCCTTCAGCGTCTGGATCGGGAAACGAAGGTAGTCGACCGGGCTGGCCGGCGAGGCGAAGTGGAAAACCCCCTCGATCTCCCCTTCGACCTCGATGGGCTCCGACACGTCCCGTTCGAGAAACGCGAACCTCGGCTCGTCCCGCAGATGGGCGAGATTCCGACGGCGCCCCGTGATCAGGTTGTCGATCCCGACGACCGAGTGCCCCTCGGCGAGGAGGCGATCGGTGAGGTGCGAACCGAGGAAGCCGGCGGCGCCGGTGACGACCAGCTTCACGCCGTCTCCGCCGGACCGATCTGCCTGCGCCCGACCGGGTAGTGCTCGAACCCCCGCGATGCCATGCGGTCCGGTTCGAACACGTTGCGCCCGTCGAACACGATGGGGCGGGCCATGCGCCGCGCGAGCTGCGACCAGTCGGGACGCCGGTACTGGAGCCACTCCGTCACGACGACGAGCGCGTCCGCCCCGTCGAGCGCCTCGTACTCGTTCTCCGCGTAGTCCACGGCGTCCCCGAGATAGAACTCGCGCGACTGTTCCATGGCGGCGGGGTCGTGCGCCACGACCGACGCCCCCCGTCCACGCAGCGCCTCGGCGATCGCCCGTGAGGGCGCCTCGCGCATGTCGTCGGTGCGCGGCTTGAACGCAAGCCCCCAGAGCGCGAAGCGCAGGCCCGTGAGATCGTCGCCGAACCGTTTGAGGATCTTCCGGACAAGGACGGTGGTCTGGCGATCGTTCGCCTCGGCCACGGAGCGCAGGATGCCGAGGTCGACGCCCTGCGCTTCCGCGGACCGGATGATCGCCCGCACATCCTTGGGGAGACAGCTGCCGCCATACCCCGTGCCGGCGTAGAGAAAGGCCGATCCGATGCGAGGGTCCGAGCCCACGCCGCGGCGGACGCGTTCGATGTCGGCCCCGGTTTGCTCGCAGAGGTCGGCGAACTGGTTCATCATGCTGATTCTGGCGGCCAGCATGGCGTTCGCGGCGTACTTGGTCAGTTCGGCCGAGGCGATATCCATGAAGATCAGCGGGTTCCCCGAACGGATGAAGGGCTCGTACAACTCCTCCATGCACCGCCGGGCTCGGTCCGAGTCCACACCGCAGACGACGCGGTCGGGGTAAAGGAAGTCCGCGACCGCGTCGCCTTCCTTCAGGAACTCGGGGTTGGAACACATGTGGAAGGGCAGATCGGTCCGTCGGGCGATCTCGGCCCGCACGAGTTCGGTCGTCCCCACGGGTACGGTGCTTTTCATGACGACGACCGCGCCGGGGCGCAGATGGTCGCCGATCGTGCGGGCCGCGTCCAGCACAAAGTCGAGATCCGCCCGCCCGTCCTCTCCGGGCGGTGTACCCACCGCGACGAAGATGACGTCTGCCGTCCGGACACCCTCGGCGGCGTCCGTCGTGAATCGAAGCCGTCCGGCGGCCAGGCCCTCCGAAATCAGGCGCTCGATCCCGGACTCGTAGATCGGGACATCTCCGGAGTTCAGGAGCCGGACCTTTTCCTCGTCCACGTCGGCGCAGGTGACGCGGTTCCCGGACCCGGCCAGGCAGCATCCCGCCACGAGGCCGACGTATCCGGCGCCAATCACGGTGATTTCCATCGACGTCTCCGTCGCTCCCGGTCCAGGGGTCCGGTGTCGCGGCTCGACCATCAGGCGGCGCCGGAACCCGCGACCCAGTCCATGGTGGCGTGCGCGCAGGCCCGCAGGTCGCGCTCCGCGCGCCACCCGGTTGCGGCCCGCAATCGCGCGGAATCGCCGACCACGACTTCAGGTTCTCCGTGCCGGACCAGCGCCGGATCGCGCACGACCTCGGGCTTGATCTCCGCCCTCTCGAGAACCCATTCGAGGAGGCGGCGAACCTTCGTCGCGACCCCGGAGCACACGTTGTACGCCATATGCGGCGTCCCGTCGAGGTCGGCGATGTCCGCGAGCGCCCGGACACCGTCGCGGACGTCCGTGAAGTCGCGTGCCACGTCGAGATTGCCCACGGCGAGCCGCGGCTCCGCGGTCCCCCGCCGGATCGCGAGGGCGCGGCGACAGAAGCTCGGGAGCGCGAACACGGGGCGCTGTCCGGGTCCGAGGAGCGGGAAGAGCCGCGCGACGACCACGGGTACGCCCAGAGCCACGCCGACTCCGCGGGCGAGGACGTCCTGGGCGGCCTTGGTCGCGCCGTACACGCTCAGCGGCCGAAGCGGCGTGCGCTCTCCCACCGGTCCGCCACCGCCGCGGCCGTACGCGTCGGCGGACCCCGCCACGACCACGGCCTGGACGTCGGCGGAGGCCCCCGCGACCGCTTCGACGAGGCCCAGCGTGCCCGCTCCGTTCACCGCGAGCGCATCGCGGGACCGCAGGCGGGCCTCGGCCCCGGACGAAAAGCCGGCCAGGTGGAAGACTCGGCGCGGACGGGCGGCGTTCACGACCGAGGCGACCGCGTCGGCGTCCCGCACATCGAGGCGTGTCCATTCGGCCGCCGCGCGGTCGGCCCGGGACAGGGTCCCGTCGGAAGGAGCCTCCCCGAGCATCGTCGCCGTCACCTCGTATCCGCGGCCCAGCAGATGCTCGACCAGGTGCTGTCCGATGAACCCGTCGCCGCCCGTTACCAGGACCCTCACCGGAGGCAGAGCACACGCGCGAGGCGCCGCGCGGCATACGTGACGATGAGGTCCGCCCCCGCCCGCCGGATGGCACGGACCGCCTCCAGGCTGGCCGCGTCCGCGTCGAGCCAACCGTTGGCGCCCGCGGCTTCGATCATCGCGTATTCCCCGCTCACCTGATACGCGGCGGTGGGCATCCTGAACTCATCCTTCACTCGTCGGAGGATGTCGAGATTGGGCAACGCCGGTTTCACCATGACCAGGTCCGCCCCCTCGGCGATGTCGAAGCGGACCTCGCGGATCGCCTCATCCGCGTTCCGCACGTCCATCTGATACCCGCGCCGATCCCCGAAGGCGGGGGCGGAATCCGCCGCGTCGCGGAAGGGGCCGTAGAAGGCGCTCGCGTACTTGACGGCGTAGGACAGGATGGCCACGTCCTCGAGGTGCGCTTCGTCCAGGGAGGCGCGAATCGCTCCGACCCGGCCGTCCATCATGTCCGATGGCGCGACGATGTCCGCCCCGGCGGCCCCGTGACTCACGGCCTGGGCGGCGAGCCGCTCGAGCGTCGGGTCGTTCGCGACGCGGTCGCCGTCGAGGATCCCGCAGTGGCCGTGATCCGTGTATTCGCACAGGCACACGTCCGTGATCAGGACGAGGTCGGGAAGCGCGCCGCGAAGCGCCCGCAACGAGCGCTGGATCACGCCATCCGGCCGGTCCGCGCGCGAGCCCCGCGCATCCTTGCTGGCGGGCAGGCCGAACAGGAGCACCGCACGGATCCCCTCCTCGAACGCGGCGCCCGCTTCTTCGATGGCCGCCTCGACGCTCAGGCGGTCGATGCCGGGCATCGAAGGGATCGGCTGCCGGCGCGGTCCCCGGTCATCGATGAACATGGGGTAGACGAGGTCGGAAGCCTCAAGCCGAGTCTCCCGCACCAGTTCGCGCAGGGCAGCCGTACGACGCAGTCGGCGTGGCCGGGAGGTGGGGAACGACGCGTCAGGCATGGCCGTGCGTCGCGGCGAAACGGCCGGGGCGGGCGGCGGACGCGACCAGCGCGTCCACCAGCCCGGGCATGGAGTGCGTCGCCGCCACGACATGGACGGGCAGGCCGAGCCCGGAGAGCGTCGCCGCGGTCACGGGACTGATGGCGGCCACGAGCGCGCCGCCGGTCTGCGCGCCGACGAGCTGCACGAAGGCGCGGGCGGCCGATGAGGCCGTGAAGGTCAGCCAGTCCCCGCGACCCAGCTCGATGAACTCGCGGAGCGCGCCTCGCACGTCGCGGTTGACCTCCACCGCGTAGGCCGGGGCGACGTCGACCCGCGCCCCGGCGGCGATCAGTCGTTCCCGCAGCACCGGACGCGCCCGCTCGGCCTGCACGAGCAGGATGCGCGAGTCCGGAAGACTCTCCGGATCGGTCGCCGCCACAATCTCGTCCGCGAGCGCTTCGCCGCGATAGGCCGGCGGTACGAGGCACTCCGCGACTCCGACGCCGCGCAGCGCGTCCGCGGTCGCCGGGCCTACGGCTGCGAGCCGGCCCGTCGCCAGCGCGCCCATCGAGTCCGCCTCCGATGCGGCCGCCGCCAGACGGCGGACCGCGTTCACGCTGGTCGGCACGATCCAGTCGTATTCGGCCAGCCGTGCCGCCGCTCGTCCCAGCGCCCCCGGCTCGGATGGCGGGACCAGGCGGATGGTGGGCGCCGTCGTCACGGTCGCCCCCGCGGCCTCCAGGAGGGCGCGGAAGCCTTCGGCCTGTCCGGCCGGCCGCGTGACCAGTACATGCTGGCCCGCGAGCGGAGAGGAGGTCACCGAACCACCGATGCGAGGCGACCGGCCGCGGGAACCCCCGCGGCCGGTCGCCGGTCAGCAGTCCGAACGTCGCCGAGACGCGTCGTCAGGACGCCTTGACGACTTTTCCCGCCTTGATGCACCGCGTGCAGACGCGCACACGGCGACGGCCCGAATCCTCCACGATCTTCACCCGCTGGAGGTTCGGCATGAAGCGCCGCTTGCGCTTGTTGTTCGCGTTACTGACATGGTTCCCGACGCCGGGTCCCTTGCCGCAGACGTAACAGAAATTCGCCATGACCCGCTCAGTATCCGATCAGTGCACGTGCACGGAGTCGGCGAGCAGGAAGGTCGGGGACGAAGGAATCAACTCGCCCATGCCCTCCTGAACCGCTCCGGATTCGACCCAGACGCCGGCGATCGAATCGTTGAATGTGTAAACCTGTCCCGAGACGGCGACGCTGTCGCCGCCGTAGATCGTCACTTCGGCCATCCTGAGGATCTGGATCGGGTCGGGCTCCAGGAGCACGGGATAGGCGACGCCCTGCGCAAGCTCGAGAGCAAACGCGCCCTCCCCGAGCCCGGTCGCCACCCGGATCCCTGCAATCCGCACGCGGCGGTTGACGGCTCCCTGCGGATCGGCCAGGAGGTCGGACGCGTCCAGATCGCGGGCCGCCTCGATCGCGGCCGCTTCAGCTTCGGCGCGTGCCTCCTCGATGTCGCGCGACTGGAGGTTCAGCCAGTACATGAACCCTCCGATGGCCGCCAGCGCGACGATGCTGAGAATGACGCCGAGCCCGCCTTCACCCTTGTTGGACATGTCTCTTCTCCCGGTTCCTCACGCCTCGCGATCGGTGAATTCAATGAGCGCCAACTCCGCTCCGTCACCCTTCCGCGCGCCCAACTTCAGAATCCTCGTGTATCCGCCCGGTCGATGCTCGAAACGCGGGCCGATCTTCTCGAAGAGCTTCCGCAGTGCGGCGCGGTCCGCGATCTGTCGGCCGGCCAGCTGCCTGCTATGCAGATCGCCCCTCTTCGCCAAAGTGATGAGCTTTTCGGCGAACGGCCGCAACTCCTTCGCCTTCGCCTCGGTCGTACGGATCCGCTCGTGCAGGATGAGACTCGTCGCCATGTTTCGCAGCATCGCCTTCCGATGGCTGCGGGTCCGACTGAGTTCCCGCCCCTTCTTTCTATGCCTCATCGTCGCCCCGAGCTCCGTTTCCCGCCAGATCGTCCTTCAGGTAGAGGTTCCCGTCTTCATCGCGCAGGAACGACATGCCGAACCGGAGTCCGTGCGCGCCGAGCACCTCCGCCAGCTCCTCGAGAGATTTCTCTCCGAAGTTCTCCAGCCGCAGGATGTCGTCGCGCGACCGCGTGACGACGTCGCCCAGCGTCGTGATGCCCTGCTTCTCGAGCGTATTTCTCGAACGGGCCGACACCTCGCTGAACTCCTCGAGCGAGCTTTCGAGCAACTCGACAAGCCCCGAATCGACGGGCTCGCTCTCGCGCTTCTCGGCGACGGGCTCGAGGGCGTCCGGCAGCGTGGGCACGGTCCCCATCTGGCTGAAATACGACAGGTGCAGCCTGACGATCTCCGCCGCCTGCGAAACCGCTTCCGCCGGATTCAGGGCTCCGTTCGTCTCGACGTCCACCTCGAGCCGGTCGAAGTCCGTGCGCTGGCCGACGCGGGTCTCCCTTACATTGAAATTCGCGCGGGTCACCGGGTTGTAAACGGCGTCGATCCGGATCGTACCCACCGGGAAGTCACGCTTGGTTTCGGTCTCCTCGGGGGGCGTATGGTGCTCCGCCATGACGAAGCCGCGGCCGCGATTCACCCACAGGTCGAAGGCGAGAGGACGGTTCTCGGGCAAGTCCTCCTGCAGCGTGAAGAGCACGAGGTCCGGGTTCACCACCCGGACCGACGCATGCTCGCCGATCTGCTTCGCCGTTACCGGACCGGCCTTGTGCGCCGTCAGCGAGAGCTTCGCGTCGTCCTTGTCCTCGTCCATCACCAGAACCAGGCGCTTCAGGTTCTGAATGATCTGATGTACATCCTCGGCGACTCCGTCCACCGTCTGGTGTTCATGCTGAACGCCGTCCGCCCGGAAGGCCCAAACCGCCACCCCGGGAAGCGAGGACAACATGATCCGCCGGATCGAGTTTCCGATCGTGTGCCCGAACCCGCGCTCCAGCGGCTGGAGAAGGAACGATGCGCGCGCCCCGTTGGGGGATCGCCTCTGTTCCTCCATCGCTTCCGGAAGCACGAGACCGCCCAGATCTACCGACACCGTCATATGCACTTCACTCCGTGTTTTTGCTCAGCGACTTCCGCGGGCCGGATGCGGGCCCACGACCGCGCAGGCTTACTTGCTGTAGAGTTCGACGATCAGCTGTTCTTCGACGGCGAGCGGAATATCGGACCGGGACGGACGCTCGAGCATTCGCCCGCTCGCCGCGTCGTAGTCGACGCCCAGCCACGACAACTGATCGCGTGACCGGCGATCCTCGATCGCCTCGATCACCACCGGCAACTTCCGCGCCTTCGGCGCCATGGACACCTCCGCGCCGGGTCCCACGGAATAGCTCGGGACGTCGACCGTCGCGCCTTCGACCCGTACGTGGCGGTGCCGAATGAGCTGACGCGCGGCCTTGCGAGAGGGCGCAAAGCCGAGACGATAGACGATATTGTCGAGTCGGCTCTCGAGCGCGACGAGCAGGTTCTCGCCCGTGACGCCCGGGACGCGCGAAGCCTTCTTGAAGAGAGAGCGGAACTGCTTCTCCGCGAGCCCGTAGATCCGCTTCACCTTCTGCTTTTCCCGCAACTGCACGGCGTACTCCGACTGGCGCCGGCGACGGCGGCCACCGCCATGCTGCCCGGGGGGGAACGCGCGGCGCTCGATCGCGCATTTCTCCGTGAAGCAGCGCTTCCCCTTGAGGAAGAGTTTCTCTCCCTCGCGCCGGCACAGCCGGCAGACGGGTCCCGTATAGCGAGCCATCTATACCCTCCGCTTCTTCGGCGGACGGCATCCGTTGTGCGGAATCGGCGTCACGTCCTTGATCGAACGGATCGCGAGACCGGCCGCCTGCAACGCCTGAATCGCCGACTCACGTCCGGACCCGGGACCCTGCACTTCCACGTGGACTCGCCGCATCCCCATGCCGGCGGCCTCTCGTCCCACCGTCTCGGCAGCGATGGTGGCGGCAAAGGGCGTGGACTTCTTGGAGCCCTTGAATCCCGCCTTTCCGGCGCTGGCCCAGGCGACGGTGTCCCCGGTCAGTGTCGTGATCGTGATGATCGTATTGTTGAAGGTCGCCTTGATGTGGGCGACGCCCTCGGCATCGACCTGGCGCTTCTTCTTTCTTACCCGCTTTGCCATTTCCCTGCGCGTCCTCCGTTTTGACCGACGTGGTTGCCGCGTCTACTTCCGGGGCGCCTTCTTCTTACCGGCCACGGCGCGCCGCGGCCCTTTTCGGGTCCGGGCGTTCGTGTGCGTGCGCTGGCCGCGCACCGGCAGATTCCGCCTGTGCCGCATGCCGCGATAGCATCCGATGTCCATCAGGCGCTTCACGTTCATCGAGGTTTCGGTACGCAGCGAACCCTCGACCTTGTAGTGGCTCTCGATGACCCGACGCAGCTTGTTGACGTCATCGTCGGACAGCTGGTAGACGCGAACGTCCCCATCCACGCCCGTTTCGGCCAGGATGTTGCGCGCCGTCGAGTGGCCGATTCCGTAGATGTACGTGAGGCCCACCTCGATCCGCTTGTTCCGCGGTAGATCGACTCCGGCTATGCGTGCCATGTGTTCCTGCCTATCCCTGGCGCTGCTTGTGCTTCGGATCTCGACTGCAGATCACCCGCACGACACCGCGCCTGCGGATGACCTTGCAATGCTCGCAAATTCGCCTGACACTCGAACGAACCTTCATGCTTCCGTCCTCTGGTGGCGGTTCGATGGCAACCCTTCAAAATACCAGCCCGAACCGATCCGAACAAACTCCATCACTTGTAGCGGTACGTGATCCGCCCTCTCGTCAGATCGTAGGGCGACAGCTCGACCGCGACCCGGTCTCCCGGCAGGATCCGTATGTAGTTCATTCGAATCTTGCCGGAGACGTGGCACACGATCTGATGCCCGTTCTCCAACTCCACGCGGAACATCGCGTTGGGAAGCGCCTCGGCGACCTCCCCCGTCATCTGGATCGGTTCTTCCTTCGCCAACTCAGGCCTCCCCTGCTGCTCGCGCCGGAGTCGCGACGCGCGTCAACACGCGCGGCCCTTCCGACGTCACCGCCACGGTATGCTCGAAATGCGCCGAGAGGCATCCATCCCCCGTCACCACCGTCCATTCATCTTCGAGCGTCCGGATCTCCGGCCCGCCCGCGTTAACCATCGGCTCGATGGCGATGACGAGCCCCGCCTGCATCCGGAACCCGCGGTTGCGCACTCCATAGTTCGGAACCTGCGGTTCCTCGTGAGGCGCCTCCCCGACGCCATGTCCCACAAGCTCCCGAATCACGCTGAAACCCTCGGCCTCGACGTGCGTCTGTATCGCCCACCCCAGGTCGCCGAGCTGGGCCCCGGCGCGCGCCGCCTCGATGCCCACGTCCAGCGCCGTTCGGGTCACCCCCAGGAGACGCGCCGTCGCCGGCGCCACCTCGCCCACGGGGATCGTAACCGCCGCGTCCGCGAACAGATCGTCGAGCTTGACGCCGACATCCACGCTCACGATGTCGCCCGACTTCAATTCGCGCCGGGCCGACGGAATGCCGTGTACGACCTCTTCGTTGATGCTCGTGCACAGCGTGGCCGGAAACCCGTACAGCCCCTTGAAGGCAGGCGTCGCGCCCGGGTTGTCGCGGATCATCGCCTCCGCCATGTCGTCCAGCTCCCCCGTGCTCCGTCCGGGGATGGCCTGCTCCGCCGCCATCTCGAGGACCTCGGCCACGATGGCCCCCGCCGCGGCGATGGCCTCGATCTGGGCGGACGACTTCAGCCGGATCAACCGGCCATCTCCGCCGTACGCAGCGTCTCGAAGAGACGGTCCCGCACCGCTTCCAGCGTTCCCGTGCCGTCCACCGCCGTCAGTCCCGTCTCCGACCGGGCGTAGTAGGCGAGCAGCGGCTCGGTCTGGGCTCCGTAGACCGCGAGCCGATTGCGAACGGTCTCGGCGCGGTCGTCCGAGCGCTGAATGAGGCCGGCCCGGCAGTCCGAGTCCGGGCAGGCCGCAGCCTCTCCCACGGCGCGCACATGAGTCACGAGGCCGCACGCTGCGCACACCCGCCGTCCGGAGATGCGGTCGACGAGTTCCTCTTCCGGCGCCTCGAGCGAAAGCACCGCATCCAGTCCGATGCCCCGGGCGGCCAGCAGTTCGCCGAGACCGTCGGCCTGGGGCACCGTGCGCGGGAACCCGTCGAGCACGAACCCGCCGCTCGCCTCCGAACCGTCGAACGCCTCGGCGACGAGTCCCAGGACGACCTCATCCGGCACGAGTTCGCCCGCTTCGTAGTAGGCGCGAACCCTCTCGCCGAGCGGGGTTCCGGCCTCGAGCGCCGCGCGGATCATGTCGCCGGTCGAAAGGCGCGGGACGCCGAAGCGCTCGGCCAGCAACTCCCCCTGCGTGCCCTTCCCCACCCCGGGAGGACCCATGATGACCAGCCGCGCGCCCATCACATGTAGCGCTGTCTGCCCCGATACTTGACGCGACCCTTCTTCATGAAGCCCTCGTACTGACGCAGCAGGAGATGCTGCTGCAGTTGCTGCATCGTATCGAGTGCGACGCCCACCACGATGAGCAGCGAAGTGCCGCCGAAGAAGAAGGTCTGAAGGTCGAAGATCGAGAAGATCAGGTACGGCAGAACGGCGATCAGCGCCAGGTAGACCGCGCCGGGCAGCGTGATCCGCGTGAGCACGTGATCGATATAGTCCGCCGTCTTCGCGCCGGGCTTGACGCCCGGAATGAACCCGCCCTGGCGCTTCAGATTCTCCGCCAGGTCCGTCGGGTTGAAGATGATGGACGTGTAGAAGTAGGTGAAGTAGACGATGAGAACGACGTACAGCAGGTAGTACCACGTCGTCCCCACCTGCAGCGCCTGGCTCATCTCGTAGATGAAACGCCGGGCGCCCGAGCTGCCCGGGCCGGGATTGCCCATGAACGCGGCCAGGGTCCCCGGGATGATGATGATCGACTGGGCGAAGATGATCGGCATCACGCCGGCGGAGTTGATCCGCAGGGGGATGAACGACCGCTGCCCTTCCCGGATTCGGCCCCTGCCCACGACCTTCCGCGGGATCTGCACCGGGATCTTGCGCTGCGCCATCGTCAGGGCGACGACCGCCGCCATGATGGCCACGAGCGTCGCCGCGAGGGCAGCGAGCCTGATGAGCGAGATGCCGCCGGCCTGGTAGAGTTCGAAGGTATTGAGCACCGCTCCCGGGAAACCCTGCAGAATCGAGAAGAAGATGAGCAGGGACATGCCGTTGCCGACGCCGCGCTCGGTGATCTGCTCGCCGAGCCACATGACGAACACGCCCCCGGTCGTGAGCATGAGCACCGTGAGAAGGCGAAAATCGAGACCGGGATCGAGCACCGCGCCCGGTTGAGCCTCGAGGAAGAGCGCGTAGGTGTAGGATTGCCCGATGCACAGCACCACAGTGGTATACCGCGTCCACTGCGTGAGTTTGCGGCGGCCTTCCTCCCCTTCCTTCTGCAGCTTCTCGATCGCCGGCATCACGGCGGCGAGGAGCTGGAAGAGGATGCTCGCCGAAATGTAGGGCATGATGCCGAGGGCGAAGACGGTCGCCCGCTGCAGGCCGCCCCCCACGAAGAGGTCGTAGATGCCGAAGATCGTGCCCTGGAACTGACCGGCGAGGGCCTGCAGGGCCACGACGTTCACACCCGGCGTCGTGATGTGGGAGCCGAGCCGGTACAGGGCGAGACAGAGCAGGGTGAAGAGGATCTTCGCCTTGAGCTCCGGCACCTTGAAGATGTTCGCCGCGGCAGCCGCCGCGTTCTGGCCGTTCGCCATCCCTTACTCGATCACCTGGGCGGTGCCGCCGGCCGCCTCGATCTTCTCGCGGGCGGAGGCACTGAAGGCATGCGCTCGCACGTCCACCGCCCGCCCGACGTCCCCGCGCCCGAGGATCTTCACGGGGCGATCCGTTCCGCGGATGATGCCGCTCGCCCGCAACGCCTGGGGATCGATCCCGCTGCCCTCCACGCGGTCGAGGTCCGAGAGATTGACGATGTGCCACTCGGTCCGGCGATGCGGCTTGAACCCCCGCTTGGGCGTACGCCGGTAGAGGGGCATCTGGCCGCCCTCGAACCACGCCGGAATCGACGCGCCGCTCCGCGACTTCTGGCCCTTGTGGCCGCGCCCCGACGTCTTGCCCAGACCGGATCCGTGACCGCGGCCGCGACGCTTTGCCGAGGACTTCGAACCGCGGGGCGGAGAGAGATTGTCGAGCCCGATCCGCTCGCGTTCAGCCATCTTGTCCGACCTCCTCGACTTCGACGAGATGCGCCACCGCGTGGATCATCCCGCGTATCGCGCGGTTGTCCGGCTGCACCACCTGGTCCTGGTGGTGCCTGAGGCCGAGGGCGCGCAGGGTGTCGCGCTGCTTGCGCTGCGCTCCGAGACCGCTCTTCACCTGGCGAATCCTGAGCTGATCACCCACGCATGGCCTCCCGGATCGTGGCGACATCCACTCCGCGCTCAGCCGCGACCTGCTCCGGCGTGACCAGATCCTGCAGTCCGCTCATCGTCGCACGGACGATGTTGAGCGGATTGTTCGTGCCGAGGCTCTTCGTGAGGATGTCCTGCACACCGGCGCACTCGAGTACCGCCCGGACGGGGCCGCCGGCGATGACGCCGGTGCCCGGACCGGCGGGCTTGAGCAGCACCTTGCCCGCGCCGTGGCGCCCCAGGATTTCGTGGGGGATGGTCCCGTTCACGATCGGCACGACGACCATGGCCTGGCGCGCCTGCTCGAATCCCTTGCGGATCGCCTCGGCGACCTCGTTCGCCTTTCCGAGGGCCATACCGACGCGGCCCTGCCCGTCACCGACCGCCACGAGCGCGGTGAACGAGAAGCGACGGCCGCCCTTTACGACCTTCGAGACGCGATTGATGAAGATGACATTCTCCTTGAAGTTGTCACCGTCGTCGCGCCGTTTTCCCCCTCTTGCCATGAAGCCCTCTCGTTAGAAGCGGAGACCGCCGTCTCGGGCGCCTTCGGCGAACGCCCGCACGCGGCCGTGATAGGGATACCCGCCACGGTCGAACACGATCTCGCCCACATCGGCCGCGGCCGCCTTCTCGGCGAGCATCCGGCCCGCAAGATACGCGTCGGCGACCTTGCCCGAGCGCTCCCCGGCGTCGCCGTCCGGACCGGCGAGTGTCGAGACGCCGAGCAGCGTCACGCCGCGATCGTCGTCCACCAGTTGGCCCTCCAGATGCCGCAGGCTCCGGAACACGACGAGGCGCGGCCGGACGGCGGTCCCCCGGATCTTCTTCTTGATCCGGGCGTGCCGACGCGTGCGCAGCCGATGCCTCCGTTTCGTCCGACCCCTGATGTCCATCGTCTTCCCTCTGTCTGTTCGCCGATCAGGCCGTGGCCGTCGCCTTGCCGGCCTTGCGGCGCACATACTCGCCCACGTAACGGATGCCCTTCCCCTTGTAGGGCTCGGGCGGACGGATCGCGCGGATCTCCGCCGCCATCTGCCCGACCTTCTCCTTGTCGTTCCCCGCCACCTTGACCAGCGTCGGCGACTCGACGCTCAACGCAATGCCCTCGGGCGGTTCGACGGTGACCGTATGGCTGTATCCGACGCTGAACACGACACCGCCGCCCTTCTGTTCCGCCCGGTATCCGACGCCGTGGATCTCCAGCCGCTTTTCGTACCCCTGCGACACGCCCGTGACCATGTTGGCGATCAGGGATCGCGTGAGCCCGTGCAGAGCCCGGTGCCGCGCCTCATCGGAGGCACGCTTCACGGACACCGCACCGTCGGACTGCCCGATCTCCATGTCAGGATCGAAGGACCGCTCGAGCGTACCCCGAGGGCCCTTCACCGTCACATGCGCGCCATCGATCCTCACCTCGACGCCGTCCGGCACGGGGATGGGCAGTTTTCCGATTCTCGACACGCTATCTGCTCCCTCGCGGGGGCGACCGCCGGCACCGACTCCGGCGGGCTCCGCTAGTAGATTCTCGCGATGATCTCCCCGCCGACGTGCTGCCGGCGGGCGTCGCGATCCGTCATCAGTCCGTTCGACGTCGACATGATCGCGATGCCCATCCCGGCCCGGACCTTCGGGATCGAGTTCGCGTCGACGTACTTCCTGAGGCCCGGCTTCGACACGCGTTCGAGCAGCCGGATCACGGGACGGTCGTCCGACGTGTACTTGAGATACACGCGCAGGCGGCCGTGCCGATTGTCGTCCAGCACCTTGTAGCCGCGAACGAAGTGGTTCTCCGCCAGGATCCTGGCGATCTCGATCTTGATCTTGGAGAGCGGGATGTCGACGCGCCGGTGTCCGGCCCGGCCGGCGTTGCGGATGCGCGTCAGCATGTCCGCGATCGGATCGGTCATGCTCATCTCACCAACTCGCTTTCCGAACGCCCGGGATCTCTCCGCGGAGCGCCTGTTCCCGGAAGCAGATCCGGCACAGACCGAACTTCCTCATGTAGGCGCGGGGCCGGCCGCAGCGATTGCAGCGTCGCACCGTGCGCGAACTGAACTTCGGCTTCCGGTTCGCCTTCTCGATTAGTGCCGTCTTTGCCATTCAGCCCTTTCCCGCTAGATGACGACCGGGACCTCGTCGCGAAACGGCATCCCCATCTCGCGAAGCAGGACGAGCGCCTCGTCGTCCCGGTTGGTCGTCGTGACGAACGTGATGTTGAGACCGTGGATCTTGACGATCTCGTCGTAATCGACTTCGGCGAAGACCATCTGCTCCCGGATCCCCACCGTATAGTTGCCGCGCCCATCGAACGCCCGGCTCCGGAATCCCCTGAAGTCCCTGATACGGGGCACGGCCGTACTGATGAACCGGTCGAGGAACTCGTACATGCGGGCATTCCGAAGCGTGACCATCGTCCCGATCGGCATGCCTTCGCGAAGACCGAAGTTCGAGATCGAGTTCCGCGCCCGCGTGACGACGGGTCGCTGGCCGCTGATCACGGCGATCTCGTTCGAGGCGGACTCGATCAGTCGGGGATTGTCCTTCCCCTCGCCGAGCCCGGCGTTGATCACGATCTTCTCGAGCTTCGGGATCTGGTGCGGGTTCTCGAAGCCGAAGGTGTCGGCGAGCTTCCCGCGGACCGTGTCCTCGTAGTGTGTCCGCAACCGCGGCTTTCCGTTTTCCGAACTCACCTTGCTAGCCCGCCATCGGGATGGGGTGGTCACACCGCTTGCAGATCCGCTCGATCGTGCCGTCCGCGTCGCGCTGGCGGCGCACCCGCGAGGGCTCGTCGCACTGGGGACACAAGAGCATCACGTTCGAGACGCTGATCGGCTCTTCGTAGGTGACGATGCCGCCTTCGGTGACCCCGCCCCTCGCGTTGGCCACGGGACGCTTGTGATGCTTGCGCATGTTCACGTCCTGCACCACGACGAGTCCCCGCGAAGGGATCGTGCGCAGCACCTGGCCCTGGGCGCCCGCGTAGTTGCCCGCGATCACCCGGACCGTGTCACCGGTTCTCACGCTCAGTTTCTTCCGTGTCATCGTCGGTTCAGATCCTCGTACGGCGCTCAGATGACTTCGGGGGCGAGCGAAACGATCTTCATGAACTTCTTCTCACGGAGTTCACGCGCCACCGGCCCGAAAATACGTGTCGCGGTCGGCTCTCCCGCGTCGTTGATGATCACCGCCGCGTTCTCATCGAAGCGGATGTAGCTCCCGTCGCGCCGCCGGCTTTCCTTCGCCGTCCGCACGACGACCGCCCGGACCACCTGGCCCTTCTTCACGTTCCCGTGCGGGGTCGCGTCCTTGATCGTCGCGACGATCACGTCGCCCACGCGGGCGTACCGGCGGCGCGACCCGCCGAGGACCCGTATGCAGAGAGCCCGGCGGGCACCGGAATTGTCCGCGATGCGGACCATCGATTCCTGCTGAATCATCTCGTCGTGCCCCCGTTACTCCGGACGCTGGACCAGCTCGAGCACGCGCCAGCGCTTGAGCCTGGAGAGCGGACGGGTCTCCTCGATCCGGACCACGTCGCCCACCCGGTATTCGTTCTCTTCGTCGTGCGCCTGGTACCGTTTGCCGCGGCTCACCTGTTTGCCGTACAGCGGGTGCGCGAGCCGCCGCTCGACCGACACCACGACGGTCTTTTCCATGCGGTCGCTCACGACCGTTCCGAGCCGGACCTTGCGCCGGCCCTTCGTCGCCGATTGATCAGCCAACCTGGTTCTCCTCGCTACGCGCCCGCTCGACCTGCACGGTCTTCAGCCGTGCGATCTCGCGACGCAACGTCTTCACGAGCGACGGGTTCTCGAGTTCCTCGAACGCGGCCCGGTAGCGCAGACGAGCGATCTCGTCCTTCGCTCGGGCGAGTTCCTCGGCGAGCTCCTCGTCGGTGAATTCGCGAATCTCCATCGCCTCAAGCGGCATCTAGTCCTCCCGCTCCAGGAAGCGTGTCTTGACCGGGAGCTTCGCCGACGCCAACTGCATCGCCCGCTTCGCGAGTTCGATGTCGACCCCCTCGAGCTCGAACATCACCCGGCCCGGCTTCACCGGCGCAACCCAGTACTCGGGATTCCCCTTGCCCTTCCCCATCCGGGTCTCCGCCGGCTTCTGCGTGAGCGGCTTGTCCGGAAAGATGCGGATCCAGACCTTTCCGCCACGCTTGATGTGCCGGGTCATGGCAACTCGAGCGGCTTCGATCTGACGGTTCGTGATCCAGCCCGGTTCCACGGCCTGAAGCGCGTAGTCGCCGAACGAGACCTTGTTTCCGCGATGCGCGGCGCCGCGCATGCGTCCCTTTTGCTGTTTCCTGTACTTGATCCGCTTCGGCTGCAGCATGTGTCTCTATCCTCGCCCGCGGCCCGCGCGCCGGCGGCCGCCGGCGGTGTACGTCTGACCGCGGCGGTCCTCCACGATCTCGCCATGGAAGATCCATACCTTCACGCCGATCGTGCCGAACGTCGTCCGGGCCTGTCGCTCCGCGTAGTCGATGTCCGCGCGCAATGTGTGCAGCGGCACGCGTCCTTCGTGATAGCCCTCCGAGCGCGCGATCTCGGCTCCGCCGAGCCGCCCGCCGCACTGGATGCGGATGCCGCCGGCGCCCGCCCGCATCGCCGCCTGCACGGCCCGCTTCATCGCGCGCCGGAAGCTGATGCGCTGCGTCAGCTGATGGGCGACGTTGTCGGCCACGAGCTGCGCCTGGGTCTCCGGACGGCGAATCTCCTCGACGTTGACGGAAACCTCCGCCTCCGTCAGCAGAGCGAGTTCGTCACGCAGCTTGTCGACCTCGGCCCCACGCTTGCCGATGACGACGCCGGGGCGACCCGTGTGGATCGTCACGACGATCTTGGACGGCTTGCGCTCGATCTCCACCTGCGCGATCGCCGCGTGCCCGAGACGCGCGTGCAGGTACTTTCGCAGCTTCTCGTCTTCCGCGAGGAGCTTCGGGAACTCCTTGCCCTGCGCATACCAGCGCGACCGCCACGGCTTGACCGCGCCGAGCCTGAATCCGTACGGGTGTGTCTTCTGGCCCATTAGTCTCTCGTGTCCACGACGACCGTCACATGGCTGCTCCGCTTGAGCCGGGGGGTCGCCCTTCCGTAGGCGCGTGCTCGCCAGCGCCGGAGCGTCCTGCCTTCGTCCACGTACGCCTCGCGCACGTAGAGTTCGTCCACGTCCAGCGTCTCGCCGCCCTCGTCCGCCCTGTAGACGGCATTGGCGACGGCCGAACGGAGCACCTTTCCGATCGAGCGCGCCGCCTTCTTCTTCGAGAACTGCAGGATGGCGTAGGCCTCGTTGACGTCTCGCCCGCGAATCTGGTCGATGACCAGACGCATCTTCCGGGCGGACATGCCGAGGTTCTTCGCCCTGGCTGTCGCCTGCATCAGACTCTGCCCCTCCGGTCTCGCGCGGAACCGGCGTGCCCGCGGAAAGTGCGCGTCGTCGCAAACTCTCCGAGCTTGTGCCCCACCATGTTCTCCGTCACGTAGACCGGGATGAACTTGTTGCCGTTGTGCACCGCGAGCGTGTGTCCGACGAAATCCGGACTGATGGTCGAAGCCCGGGCCCACGTCTTGATCACCGACTTGTCTCCGGAATCGTTCATCCGCTGCACCTTCATCAGCAGCTTCTCGTCGATGTACGGTCCCTTCCGCACGCTTCTCGGCATCGGATCTCCCGCTCCTACTTCGTGGCCCTGCCGCGCTTGCGGCCGCGCACGATCAGCTTGTCGCTCGGCTTGTGCTTCTTCCTCGTCTTGCGACCCTCCGGCTTGCCCCACGGCGATACGGGCGGACGACCGCCGGAACTGCGCCCCTCCCCACCCCCGAGGGGATGGTCCACGGGATTCATCGCCACGCCGCGCACCTTGGGCCGCCGGCCCTTCCACCTCGATCGGCCCGCCTTGCCGGCTCGAATGAGCTCGTGGTCGACGTTGCCGACCTGCCCGACCGTCGCCCGGCACGATTCCGGCACCATGCGCATCTCGGTGCTCGGGAGCCGCAACGTGACCGTGCCCCGCTCCTTCGCGACGACCTGGACGGACGCGCCGGCCGAGCGGGCGAGTTGCGCGCCCTTGCCGGGCACGAGTTCCACGCCGTGTACGACCGTCCCGAGCGGGACCTCGCGCAGCGGCAGGCAGTTCCCCACGTTCGGATCGATCCCCGACCCGGAGAGGATGGTGTCACCGACACCGAGACCTCGCGGGTGCAGGATGTAGCGCTTTTCTCCATCCGCGTAGTGGATGAGGGCGATGCGAGCGGAGCGATTCGGATCGTATTCGATCTCCGCGATGACGCCGGGCACGCCGTCCTTCCTGCGCTTGAAGTCGATGCGCCGGTAGCGCCGCTTGTGGCCGCCCCCTCGCCTCCGGCTCGTGATATGTCCGTGGTGATTGCGGCCGGACTTCTTCGGCAGCCCCTCCGTCAGCGACTTCTCCGGCTCGCTGCGGGTGATTTCCTCGAACGTCGATACGCTGCGGTATCGAGAGGCCGCCGTGACCGGCTTGAACTTGCGAATCGGCATCGATCAGGCTCCCTCCAGCACGTCGACGGGACCATCCGCGACCTCGATGATCGCTTTCTTCCAGTGCGGCCTGCGGCCCATCGTGCGCCCCATGCGCTTCATCTTCCCCCGCACGTTCATCGTGCGCACGGAGGTGACTCGCCGCCCCTCGAAGATCGCCTCGAAGGCGCGGCGAATCTCGATCTTGTTCGCGTCCGGCGCCACCTCGAAGGTGTACTTGGGACGCGGTTCCACCTCGCCGCGGTCGATCCGCGCCTGGAGGCGCCGTCCGACGCCGTCGGTCCCCTCGGACTGAAGGCTCGTGGACGTCTTCTCCGTGAAGAGCGGACGCAGGATGATCTCGTTCGGCGAGCGCCTCATGCCTCACCTTCCCCGGCGGAGTCTCCCGCCGCATCGAAGACGGACGATTCGACGAGTACCAGGTCCGACCAGAGGATGTCGTACGCCGACGCCTCCCCCCAGGGGAGCACGCGCACGCCCGGCAGATTTCTGGCCGAAAGGTGGACGTCCGGCTTGTGACCCGCCGTAAGGAGCAGGACGTTCTCCGAACCGCGGCCGATGCTGGCCAGCAGAGCGGCGACGCGCCGGGTCTTCGGCGAATCGAAGTCCAGCGGCTCGATGAGCGCGAGATCGCCGTTCATGGCTCTCGTATTGAGTGCGGAACGGATGGCCAGCCGACGGATCCGCTTCGGGACGCGCACGCGATAGGAGCGCGGCTGCGGGCCGAAGACGACCGAGCCGCCGCGCCACAGCGCCGAACGGATCGAGCCGGCCCGGGCGCGTCCCGTCCCCTTCTGCCGCCAGGGCTTCCGCGACCCTCCGCGAACGGTCGAGCGGGTCTTCGTCGACGCGGTCCCCTGCCGCCGGTTCGCCAGCACGGCGGTGACGACCTGGTGGAGCACATCTTCGTTGACCACGCCGTCGAACGGGGTCTCGGGCAGGGCCCGCTCGGCCCCTGCCGCACCGTCGGAGCCGTACGTCGCGACTTTCATCGGCCCGGCCTCACCATGACGAGGTTGTTTCGCCCGCCCGGGACGGAACCCTGCACGATCAGGAGGTTCTTTTCCGCGTCGACCCGGATGATCTTCCGGCTCATCGCCATGCGCTGCGTTCCCCCCATGCGGCCCGCCATCTTTCGCCCCTTGATCACGCGCGACGGGTCCGTGCCGGCCCCGATCGAGCCGGGCGCCCGGAGAATGGACGTTCCGCCGTGGGAACCGCGACCACCGCCGAAGCCGTGCCGCTTCACGACGCCCTGGAACCCGCGACCCTTGGTCGTTCCCGTCACGTTCACCCGCGATCCGACATCGAACATGTCGACCGTGAGTTCCTGGCCGAGCTCGAGCTCTTCGCCCTCGAAGTCGAACTCCGCGAGGACGCGCGGCACGTAGTCGAGTCCGGCGCGCGCGGCGTGGCCCGCGGCCGGTTTCCGCGTGCGCCCCTCCTTCACGCGGCCGAAGCCCAGCTGCACGGCCTCGTATCCGTCGCGCTCGACGGTCTTGATCTGGACGACCGCACAGGGTCCGACTTCCAGCACGGTGACACCGACGGCCTTCCCGTCGTCGTCGAAGATCTGCGTCATGCCGATTTTTCGGCCGATCAACCCGGGCATCTCGCTACTCGACTTTGATTTCCACATCGACGCCGGCCGCGAGATCCAACTTCGTCAGCGCGTCGATCGTCTGCGGACGGGAGTCATGGATATCGATGAGCCGTTTGTGCGTCTTCAGTTCGAACTGTTCCCGCGACTTCTTGTCCACATGCGGACTCCGCAGCACCGTGAACAACTGACGGCGCGTCGGAAGCGGGATCGGCCCGCTGACGGACGCACCGGTCTTCTGCGCGGTCCGAACGATGTCCGCCGCCGTCTGGTCGATCACGGCTGGATCGAAGGCCTTCAGCCGAATCCGAATCTTCTGCGCCATATCTTTGCGCCGTCTCGTTTTCCTGGGCTGTCCGCTAGTCGTGGATGGCGGTGACGACTCCGGCGCCCACCGTCCGGCCTCCCTCGCGGATCGCGAACCGGAGGTTCTCCTCCATCGCGATCGGCGCGATCAGCTCCACCGCCATGTTCACATTGTCACCCGGCATCACCATCTCCACCCCCTCGGGCAGCTCCGCCGAGCCCGTCACGTCCGTCGTCCGGAAGTAGAACTGCGGACGGTACCCGTTGAAGAACGGCGTATGACGGCCCCCCTCGTTCTTCGTCAGCACGTACACCTCCGCCGAAAACTTCCGGTGAGGCGTGATCGACTGAGGGTGCGCGACCACCATCCCGCGCTCCACCTCCGTCTTCGCCACCCCCCGAAGCAGGAGCCCCGCGTTGTCGCCCGCCTGGCCCTCGTCCAGGATCTTCCGGAACATCTCCACTCCCGTCACCACCGTCTTCTTCTCCGAGCCCAGGCCCACCAACTCCACGCCCTCGCCCGTCTTCACCACCCCGCGCTCGATCCGGCCCGTCACCACCGTCCCCCGGCCCGTGATCGTGAACACGTCCTCCACGGGCATCAGGAACGGCTTGTCCGTCGCACGCTCCGGAACCGGGATGTAGCTGTCCAGCGCGTCCATCAGCTCCCCGATGCACGCCGTCTCCGGAGCCCCCGGATCCCCGCTCTCCAACGCATGAAGCGCCGAGCCCCGTACCACCGGCACGTCGTCGCCCGGAAACTCGTACTCGCTCAGCAACTCCCGAACCTCCAGCTCCACCAGGTCCAGCAACTCCTCGTCGTCGACCTGGTCCACCTTGTTCAAAAACACCACGATGTACGGCACGTTCACCTGGCGGGCCAGCAATATGTGCTCCCGCGTCTGCGGCATCGGCCCGTCCGCCGCCGACACCACCACGATCGCCCCGTCCATCTGCGCCGCGCCCGTGATCATGTTCTTCACGTAGTCCGCGTGTCCCGGACAGTCCACGTGCGCGTAGTGTCGTCCCTCCGACTCGTATTCCACGTGCGCCGTCGCGATCGTGATCCCCCGCTCCCGCTCCTCGGGAGCCTTGTCGATCTGATCGAACGCCACGTACTCCCCGTATCCCTTCTGAGCCTGTACCTGCGTGATCGCAGCCGTCAGCGTCGTCTTCCCGTGGTCCACGTGTCCGATCGTCCCCACGTTCACGTGCGGCTTCGTTCGCTCGAACTTTTCCTTCGCCATCGCCCCTCGTTCTCCTGTGTCTCGTCTGCGGCCTGCTCGCGGACCGGCTCTTCGCCGTCTACGAGCCGTTGGCGGAGACGATCTCCGCCGTCTTGGAGCCCGGAACTTCCTCGTAGTGCGAAAACTGCATGGTGTAGACCGCGCGACCCTGGCTGATCGAGCGCAGGGAGGTCGCGTAGCCGAACATCTCCGACAGCGGCACCGACGCCCCGACGACCTGGGCGGACGAACGCTGCGTCATGCCGCCGATCTTGCCCCTCCGGCTGGAGAGGTCTCCCATCACGTCCCCGAGATAGTCGTCGGGTGTTACGACCTCCACGTTCATGACGGGCTCGAGCAATACCGGCTGCGCCTTGCGCGCACCTTCCTTGAGCGCGATCGAGCCCGCGATCTTGAAGGCCATCTCGCTGGAATCGACCTCATGGTACGAGCCGTCGATCAGGGTGGCCTTGATGTCGATGATCGGGTAGCCCGCGACGATCCCGGAGTCCAGCGCCTCGCGAATCCCCTGTTCGACCGAGAGCACGTACTCGCGGGGCACGTTTCCGCCCCGGATCTCGGAGTCGAAGATGAAGCCGCCGCCGGGATCCGTGGGCTCGAGGTTGATGATCACGTGCCCGAACTGCCCGCGGCCGCCGGACTGCCGCACGAAGCGGCCTTCCACCTTGCGGACGGCCTTGCGGATCGTCTCGCGATAGGCCACCTGCGGACGGCCGACGTTCGCGTTGACCCTGAACTCGCGCTGGAGCCGGTCGACGATGATCTCGAGATGGAGTTCGCCCATCCCGCTGATGATGGTCTGCCCGGTCTCCTCGTCGGTGTAGACGCGGAATGTCGGGTCTTCCTCGGCCAGCTTCGCGAGCGCCCCCGACAACTTCTCCTGATCCGCCTTCGTCCGGGGCTCGATCGCCACCCGGATCACGGGTTCGGGGAAGCTCATCGACTCGAGCACGATCGGGTCGGTCGCCGACGAGAGCGTGTCTCCCGTCCGCGTATGCTTGAGCCCGATCGCGGCCGCGATGTCGCCGGCGAACACCTCGTCGCGCTCCTCCCGCTTGTTCGCGTGCATCTGGAGCAGCCGCCCGAAGCGCTCCTTCCGTCCCCTGGACGAATTCAGCGCCTTCGAGCCGGCCTTCGCCGTCCCGGAATAGACCCTGAAGTAGGTCAGGCGCCCCACGTACGGATCGGTCGCGATCTTGAACGCGAGAGCCGCGAACGGCGCCCCTTCGTCGGCCGCACGCTCCACCTCCGTCTCATCCTGCTGCGGGAGGCGGCCGGTGACGGGAGGGACATCGAGGGGAGAGGGGAGGAAGTCGATCACGGCGTCGAGCAGGCGCTGTACGCCCTTGTTCTTGAAGGCGGAGCCACACAGGATCGGCGTGATCCCGTTGGCCAGCGTTGCCTTTCGCACCGCGCCGCGGATTTCGTCCTCGGTGAGTTCTTCCCCTTCGAGGTACTTCTCGAGGGCGGGTTCGTCGTATTCGACCGCGGCCTCGATGAGGGCGCTCCGCAGCTCCGCCACCTGGTCCACGAGGGCGTCCGGCACGGGGCCTTCGGTCCAGCGCGCGCCCAGGGATTCATCGTCGTAGACGACCTTGACCTCGCGAATGAGGTCGACCATGCCCGTATAGAGTTCACCCTCGCCGAGAGGGATCTGGAGCGGCTGCGCGTTCGCGCCCAGGCGGTCGCGCATCATCCGGACGACGTTCATGAAGTCGGCGCCGACGCGGTCCATCTTGTTGACGAACGCGATGCGCGGCACACCGTACTTGTCGGCCTGCCGCCATACCGTCTCGGACTGCGGCTCCACGCCGCCGACGGCGCAGAAGAGGGCCACGGCGCCGTCGAGCACGCGGAGGCTGCGCTCCACCTCCACCGTGAAGTCGACGTGCCCCGGCGTGTCGATGATGTTGATGCGGTAGGGTTCGCCTTCGTGCGTCCAGTTACAGGTGGTGGCGGCCGACGTAATCGTGATGCCGCGTTCCTGCTCCTGTTCCATCCAGTCCATCGTCGCGTCGCCATGATGCACTTCGCCCAGGCGATGCGTCCGGCCGGTATAGAACAGCACCCGTTCGGTCGTCGTCGTCTTTCCGGCATCGATGTGCGCCATGATGCCGATATTCCGAAGCCGCTCGAGCGGCGTTCTTCTCTCCATGAGTCGATCTATTGATCTCTATCTGTCGAGCCTCGGGTGCCGGACGGACTCATTACCAGCGGTAGTGCGCGAACGCCTTGTTCGCGTCCGCCATCCGGTGCACGTCCTCCTTCTTCCTCACCGCGCCCCCGTCGCCGCGAGCGGCGTCGAGCAGTTCACCGGCGAGGCGCTGCGCCATCGTCTTGCCGGAGCGGGCGCGCGAGTACTGCACGAGCCACCGGCGTGCGAGCGAGTCGCGCCGCCGGTACGACACTTCCATCGGGACCTGGTACGTCGCGCCGCCCACGCGCCGGCTGCGGACCTCGAGGATGGGCTTCGCGTTCTGCAGCGCCTGCCGGAACACGTTCATCGCCGGCTGCCCCGTCTTCATCTCGATGTTCTGCATCGCATCGTAGAAGATCTGCTCGGCGAGGGACTTCTTTCCGTCGAGCATCAGCATGTTGATGAACTTTGTGACCTCCGTGCTCCCGTATCGGGAGTCCGGAATCACCTCACGCTGTTCGGCACGGTTTCGTCGCGGCATCTCGTTTCGCCATATCCGGCTCCGGGTTCATCCGGAGACTTCGCAATAAAGCCCGGCCACGGACTCCGAGGCCGGGCCCAAACGGTGTTCGGCCCGCTGCCAGCTACTTTCTCTTCTTGGAACCGTACTTCGACCGGCCCTGGTTCCTGTCGTCCACGCCCGACGCGTCGAGGGTTCCGCGGATGATGTGATACCGCACACCCGGCAGATCCTTCACCCGTCCGCCCCGGATCAGCACGATGCTGTGTTCCTGGAGGTTGTGGCCCTCGCCTCCGATATACGCGGTGACTTCGTATCCGTTCGTGAGTCGCACGCGGGCGACCTTCCGCAGGGCCGAATTCGGCTTCTTCGGCGTCGTGGTGTACACGCGCGTGCACACGCCGCGCTTCTGGGGGTTTCCCTCCAGCGCCGGCGCCTTGCTCTTCTTTCGGACCTTTCTTCGGCCCTTGCGGACCAACTGATTGATGGTCGGCATTCCCGCTCCATCGCTCCCTTCGGCCGCACCGGTGCGCCGATCACCGAACTCGGGGCCCGGCCGTTGGGGGTAAAAAAATCGGGGACGGATCCGAACCGCCCCCGCGGCGACTGCCGACCGGTCGGTCGACAGACAAGAGAGAGTAGTCTTGAGGCCTCTCCGTGTCAAGCAACTTCCGTCGCCGAGAGGGGGCGCGGAAATCCCGTAAACGCACCCCCTGCTTCGGCGTCGGACGGACGTCAGGTCGTCATGACCGCGCCCTCCTCGGCCACCGCGGCCTCGTCCTCCTCGGCCTGGTCCCGCAGGTCCGAGAAGAGACTCCGGGGCATCTCCTCGGGCACGACCCGGCGCCGCATGGAATCGATCTGCGCCTTCAGCGCGTCGTCGACGAGGAATTCGATATCGGAGAATCGGTGCGTCCCCGTACCCGCCGGGACCAGATGCCCGATGATGATGTTCTCCTTGAGCCCCCTGAGGCGGTCCTTCGCTCCACGCACGGCGGCGTCCGTAAGCACGCGCGTCGTCTCCTGGAAGGAGGCCGCGCTGATGAACGACTCCGTGGTGAGGCTCGACTTCGTGATTCCGAGCAGGACCGGCTCCGCCCGCGGGGGCTTGCCTCCACTCTCGAGGACCGCGCGCGTCGCATCGCGGAACTCCATCCGGTCCACGTGCTCGCCTTCGAGGAATTCCGTGCCGCCCGGATCCGTGATACGGACCTTCTGCAGCATCTGGCGCACGATCACGGCGATGTGCTTGTCGTTGATCCGCACGCCCTGCAGGCGGTAGACCTCCTGGATCTCGTTGAGCAGGTACTCCTGCACGGCCCGGGGTCCCCGGACCCGCAGGATGTCGTGCGGGTTCACCGGACCCTCGGACAGCCGGTCGCCCGCACGCACGAGATCACCTTCGTGCACGCGAAGGTGCTTGCCGACGGGGATCTGATACACCATCTCCTCGCCGTCGTCCATGGTCACCAGGATCTCGCGCTTCCCGCGCTTGATCCCGCCGAACGAGACCCGCCCGTCGACCTCGGTAATCGTCGCGGGATCCTTCGGCCTCCGCGCCTCGAACAGCTCGGCGACCCGCGGCAATCCACCGGTGATGTCGCGGGTCTTGTAGGCCTCGCGACTGATCTTGGCGAGCGTCTCCCCCGCGTTCACGGCCTGTCCGTCCTGCACGAGCAGTTGCGTACCGACCGGCACGATGAACTCGCGCAGCTTGGCGCCCTTTCCGGTCACGATGTTGATGACGGGGTGGAGCTTCTTCTCCCGGTCGTCGATGATGACCTGCTGACGCCGTCCCGTCGCTTCGTCGAGTTCCTCGCGGACCGTCTCCTCCGGCACGATGTCCGTGAACCGGATCTTCCCCTTCTTGTCCGCAACGATGGGTTCGGAGTACGGGTCCCAGCCGAAGAGCAGATCCCCGTGCACCACATCGGTGTCGTCCTCCACGAAGAGCGTTGCCCCGTAGGGGATGGCGAGCCGCGAGAGGATGCGGTCGTCCGGCGTCTTCATGAGGAGTTCGCCCTCGCGGCTCGTGACGATCGTGTCTCCCGACGGACTCGTGACGGTCGTCACGCGCTCGAACGCGATCCGGCCTTCGAGCTTGGAGCGCCGCTGGGTCTGCGCCGCGATACGGGCCGCCGTCCCACCGATATGGAAGGTTCTGAGCGTGAGCTGCGTCCCCGGTTCGCCGATCGACTGCGCGGCGAGGATTCCCGCCGCCTCTCCCAGATCGACGAGTTCCATCGTCGCGAGATTGCGGCCGTAGCACTGCTGGCAGATGCCCCGCCGGGACTCGCAGGTGAGGACGGACCGGATGCGGACCTGCTGGACACCGCTCTCATCGATGGCGCGTGCCCGCGCCTCCGTGATCATGTCTCCGGCCTCGACGATGACTTCGTCGTCGATGGGGTCGATCACGGCTTCGGCCGCGATGGTGCCGGCGACGCGACCCGGCAGCGGCTCGATGATGTCCTCGCCCTCCTTGAGCGCCGTGACGTCGAGCCCGAGGATCGTGTTGCAGTCCTCCTCGATGATCGTGACATCCTGCGCCACGTCGACGAGCCGGCGCGTGAGGTAGCCGGCGTCCGCCGTCTTGAGCGCCGTGTCGGCGAGCCCCTTCCGGGCGCCGTGCGTCGAGATGAAGTACTCGAGCACGCTGAGGCCCTCCCTGAAGTTGGAACGGATCGGGCTCTCGATGATCTCGCCGATGCCGCCGGTCAGCTTCTTCTGGGGCTTGGCCATCAGACCCCGCATTCCCGCGAGCTGACGGATCTGGTCGCGGGAACCCCGGGCGCCCGAGTCGAACATCATGAAGATCGGATTGAAGCCGTGTCTCGATTGCTGGAGCCCGCGGACCATCGCGTCGGCGACATCGTTGTTCGCGTGGGTCCAGGCATCGATCACCTTGTTGTACCGCTCCCCGAAGGAGATCACGCCGCGGTGGTACGCCTTCGTGAACCGGTTCACGTCGTCCTGGGCCTCGCCGAGGATATCCTGCTTCTCGGCCGGGATCTCCATGTCGTCGAGGCCGATGGAAACGCCGGCCTTCGTCGCGTGTCGGAACCCGAAGTCCTTGAGTTGATCGAGGAACGCCGTCGTGTCCTCGAGTCCCGCGAGACGGAACGACCGGAAAACGAGGTCTCCCAACGCCCCTTTGCCCAGCGTCTCGTTCACGTACGGCACCCGGGAGGGCAGGATCGCGTTGAAGAGGGCGCGTCCGACGCTGGTCACGATCCACTTCCCCTCGATCCGGCCCTCATCGGCCTCCTCTTCGACGAGCAGCCGGATCGGCAGGTGGTAGTCCGGCGTCCCCGCCGGCGAGCGCAGATATCCCGCCTCGAGCGCCATTTCAACCTGATCCGCGTTCGCGAAGTGGGGGAGATCCGACCCCGCCCCATGCTCGTCGAAGTCCGGCCGGACCTTCGTCATGTAGTAGCAGCCGAGGACCATGTCCTGGGACGGCGACGCGATCGGCCGCCCGTTCGCGGGCTTCAGGATGTTGTTGCTCGACAGCATGAGGATCCGCGCCTCGAGCTGCGATTCGAACGACAGCGGCACGTGGACCGCCATCTGGTCGCCGTCGAAGTCCGCGTTGAACGCCGCGCACACGAGCGGGTGAATGCGGATGGCCTTCCCCTCCACGAGCACCGGCTCGAAGGCCTGGATGCCCAGCCGGTGGAGCGTCGGGGCCCGGTTCAGGAGGACGGGGTGATCCTTGATGATGTCCTCGAGGACCTCGTAGACCGTCGGGTCGTCGAGTTCGACGAGCTTCTTGGCGCGCTTCACCGTCTCGGCGTGCAGCCGCCGCTCGAGTTCGTGGATGATGAACGGCTTGAACAGCTCGACGGCCATCTTCTTCGGCAGCCCGCACTGGTGCAGCCGGAGTTCCGGACCCACGACGATGACCGACCGGCCGGAGTAGTCGACGCGCTTTCCGAGCAGATTCTGCCGGAACCGGCCCTGCTTGCCCTTGAGCATGTCCGACAGCGACTTGAGCGGGCGCTTGCCCCTTCCGCGAATCGCCTTGCCGCGCCGCCCGTTGTCGAACAGCGCGTCGACCGCCTCCTGGAGCATGCGCTTCTCGTTGCGCAGGATCACCTCCGGCGCGCGCATTTCCAGCAGTTTCTTGAGCCGGTTGTTCCGATTGATCACGCGACGGTAGAGATCGTTGAGGTCCGATGTCGCGAATCGTCCGCCGTCCAGCGGCACGAGGGGACGCAGATCCGGCGGAATCACCGGAATCACGTCCATGATCATGTGCTCGGGGCTGTTCCGCTTGGAGACCTCGTCGTCGCTGTTGCGGATCGCGTCGATCACCTTGAGCCGCTTGAGCTTCTTCTTCTTCCGGTGCTTCGAGGTCTCATGCACGACCTCGTAGCGCAGCTGCTCGGCGAGTTCGTCGACATCCAGCTGGCCGAGCAGCGTCCGGATCCCTTCCGCCCCGATTTCGGCGCGGAATTCGGTGTCCCCCTCCTCGCGCGCCTTGTCCGTCAGGTCCCAGTACTCATCCTCTTCCAGAACCTGCTTGAACTCGACGTCCTGCCGGCCGGGCTCGGTGACGACGTGCGCGGCGTAGTAGATGACCTTCTCGAGATCCCGCAGCTTCATCCCGAGCAGGTAGCCCATCTGGGAAGGAAGGGTCTTGAAGAACCAGATATGGGCCACGGGCACCGCGAGTTCGATGTGCCCCATCCGCTCGCGACGAACCTTCGAGAGCGTGACCTCGACCCCGCACTTGTCGCATATGTGGCCGCGGTACCGGATCCGCTTGAACTTCCCGCAGTGGCACTCCCAGTCCTTGACCGGCCCGAAGATGCGCTCGCAGAAGAGGCCGTCGCGCTCCGGCTTGAACGACCGGTAGTTGATCGTCTCCGGCTTCGTGACCTCTCCGTGGCTCCACGAACGGATCTCCTCGGGCGAGGCGAGCTTGATCTGAATCCAGTCGAACTCGGACGAACCCGCACTGCGATTTCGCGGAAAATCGATCATCTGTCACCCTCTTGTTTCGCTAGAACAGCGGCTCCGACTCGTCGCCGCCGAGCGTCACGCTCAGCCCCAGCGCCTGCAGTTCCTTGACGAGCACGTTGAAGCTCTCGGGCACCCCCGGCTTGGGCAGGTTGTCGCCCTTCACGATCGCCTCGTACACGCGGCTCCGTCCCGTCACGTCATCCGACTTCACGGTCAGCATCTCCTGCAGCGTGTGCGCCGCGCCGTAGGCTTCCAGCGCCCACACTTCCATCTCGCCGAAGCGCTGCCCCCCGAACTGCGCCTTGCCGGCCAGCGGCTGCTGCGTGACGAGGCTGTACGGACCGATGGAGCGCGCGTGGATCTTGTCGTCGACGAGGTGCGAGAGCTTCATCATGTAGATCTCGCCGACCGCGATATCCGCCACGAACTCTTCGCCCGTGCGGCCGTCGCGCAGCCTCATCTTGCCGTTTGGACGCAGCCCCGCGCGCTCCATGAGTTCGACGACGGCCGCGTCCAGGCCCGAGGTGATCCTGCGCTGCCCGGAGAGCGCGGCGGTCTTCGGCCAGCCCTCGGACTCCAGCTTCGCCGCCGTCGTCGCGCCGGAGATGTCGCGCACGGCCCCGAGGACGAACGAGGCCAGGCTCCGCAGGTACGAGGCGAGTTCGCCTCGTCCCCCGAGATAGGCGTCGAGCGTTCGTCCGAGACTCGCCGGGTCCGAAACGCGGTCGTCTCCTTCGCGGGCCTGGATCTCGTTGACGAGCGCTTGAATCGTCCGGTAGGACAGTTCGGGCGGTTCCACCTCCGACCCGAGCGTACGAGCCGCCCAGTAGGCGCCCCCGATCTTCAGGAGGGCGCCGATCTCATGCTCCGTCGCTCCCTGGAAGACGGGCGTATTCGCCTCGAAGCCGAGCGCCCGGGCCGCCCAGCCCAGCGTGGTCTCGAGAATCTGTCCCACGTTCATCCGGCTCGGCACGCCGAGTGGATTGAGCACGATATCGATGGACTGTCCGTCGGGAAGAACCGGCATGTCCTCTTCGGGAACCACGCGGGCGATGATGCCCTTGTTCCCGTGCCGGCCGGCCATCTTGTCTCCCACGGAGATCTTTCGCTTCTCCGCCAGGTAGACCTTCACGAGCTGGACGACGCCCGGGGACAGCTCGTCGGGCTGGAAGATCTTGTCGATTCCCTCTTCCGTGCGCTCGCGTATCCGTTCCACTCGCGCGCGAGCCTCGGCCTCCACGCGGCGGATCAGGTCGTTCGACTTCTCCGTCTTCACCTTCAGCGTCGAAAGGTCGACCTCCCCGAGGTCGACGCTCCGAAGCTTCGTCTTCGTCAGCTTCGTGCCCTCGGCGAACAGCGGTTCGAGGGAGCCCCGGCCGAGACACAGCACCACCGTCTCGCCCTCGAGCAGTTCGAGGATCTCCTCGTCCCGCGCTTCCATCACCCGGGCGATCTCCTCGCGCTCGCTCTCGCGCAGTTCGGCGATGCGCTCGCCGTGCTCCCGTTCGAGCAGCGGGTCGTCGATTCGCCTCGAGAAGATCTTGACGTCGATCACGGTCCCTTCGACGCCGGGGGGGACGCGCAGCGAACTGTCCTTCACATCCTTCGCCTTCTCCCCGAAGATCGCCGTCAGCAGCTTTTCCTCGGGCGAAAGCTCGGTCTCCCCCTTCGGCGTGATCTTGCCCACGAGGATGTCTCCCGAGCGGACCGCCGCGCCGATGCGGACGATCCCGCGATCGTCGAGGTCGACGAGCGCTTCCTCGGCCACGTTCGGGATCTCGCGCGTGATCTCCTCCATCCCGCGTTTCGTGTCGCGGACGTGGAGTTCGAGTTCCTGGATGTGGACCGACGTGTAGACGTCCCCCTTGACCAGCTTCTCGCTGATCACGATGGCGTCCTCGAAATTGTGTCCGAACCAGGGCATGAAAGCGACGAGCGCGTTACGTCCGAGCGCGAGCGAGCCGCCATCCGTGCCGGCTCCGTCCGCAACCACATCGCCCGTTTCCACGCGGTCGCCGACCCGGACGATCGGCCTCTGGTTGATCGCCGTGTCCTGATTCGTGCGCCAGAACTTCCTGAGTCGATAGGAGTCGTACTGCGTGAGCCGGGCGAGGGGGACTTCGCCGGCCGCCCGTCGGGGCTTGCCGGTATCGACCTCGACCTCGTCCGCCGTGACCCGCGTCACGGTCCCGGCGCGGCGCGCAAGCACGACCGCACCGGAGTCCCGGGCCACCTTGCCTTCCAGACCCGTGCCCACGAGGGGACGTTCCGGGAAGAGAAGCGGCACGGCCTGCCGCTGCATGTTCGATCCCATCAGCGCCCGGTTCGCGTCATCGTGCTCGAGGAACGGAATGAGCGCGGGCGACACGGCCACCAGCTGGTCGGGCGCGACGTCCATGAAGTCGATTTCGTCCGGCGGCAGCAGCGGATAGTCGTCGCGGCGCCGGCAGAGGACGAGCGAGCGGGCGAACGTCCCGTCGGGGTTGAGTTCGGCGTTCGCCTGCGCGACCGAGTATTCCTCCTCTTCGCTCGCCGAGAGCCAGACGATTTCGTCCTGCGAGACCCGTTCGTTGACCACCCTGCGGTAGGGAGTCTCGAGGAAGCCCAGCTCGTTCAGCCGGGAGTACGTGGTCACGGAAGTGATGAGGCCGATGTTCGGGCCTTCCGGCGTCTCGATCGGACACATCCGCCCGTAGTGCGAGTAGTGCACGTCCCGGACTTCGAAACCCGCGCGCTCCCGCGTCAGCCCGCCCGGACCCAGCGCGCTCAGGCGCCGCTTGTGCGTGAGTTCCGAGAGCGGGTTCGTCTGGTCCATGAACTGGCTGAGCTGCGAACTCCCGAAGAAAGCCTGGATGACGGCGCTTACCGTACGCGCGTTCACGAGATCGTCGATGGAGATCTTCTCGGGGTCGCTGTTGATCGACATCCGCTCGCGGACCAGGCGGGCCATGCGCGACAGTCCGACGGAAAACTGGTTCGCGATGAGTTCTCCGATGGACCGCACGCGGCGGTTCCCGAGATGGTCGATGTCGTCCGTGTATCCGCGGCCTTCGTGCAGTTCGACCAGGTAGCGGATGATCGCCACGAAGTCGGACGGATCCAGCACCACGAGATCGCCCGAGGGGATCTCGAGGCCGAGCAGCCGATACACATCCTTGAGCCGGTGGTTGATCTTGTGCCGTCCCACCCGGCCCAGGTCGTACCGCTTGGGGTTGAAGAAGAGCCGATCGAGCGCGCCCCGGGCCGTCGCCAGGTTCGGCGCTTCGCCGGGCCGGACGAGAGAGTAGATCGAGTGCAGCGCGGCCGCCTCGCTCCCCGTCGGGTCCTTCGCCAGCGTGTTGCGCAGGAGCGGCGACTCTCCGCGGGGCCCGCCCGTGAACACGAGGGCCTCGCGAGCCTTCTCCGCCTTGAGCTTCGCGAACAGGCTCGAATCGAAGCGCGCCCCCTTCTCGGCCAGGACCTCTCCGGTGTCCTCCGCGATGACGTCGGCGGCGAGCTGCGGACTCGAACTCCAGTCGCGGCGCATCGCGAGATCCTCATAGGTCCCGCGCAGCGGGACGAAGGTCGCGCTGGAGTAGACCTCGACCTCCGACACGCCCGCGCGCACGAGGCGCTCGAGGGCTTCTTCGCTCAACAGCTCCCCGCGGCGCACGATGAAGGCATCTTCCTCCTCGAACGCCTCGACGCTCGTGATCTCCCGGTCGAGGATGCGCTGCACCAGCTCCGCGTCGAGCCGGTCGCCGAGGGCCGCAACCGGCTCCCCGCCATCGGCGCCCGGCAGGTCGTCCGCCAGCCAGTGCGGGGCGTCCGCGGCGGGCTCGTAGCCACGCAGTTCCAGCGCCTCGGGATCCTCCCCGAAATCGGGGTTCGCGATGCTCCGGGCCACCAGCGTGCCCGTCACCTCGCGGTGCGCCGACGACTCGTCCTCATCCTCCGCGTCGATCCGGACGAGCCGGCGTCGGCAGAAGCACTCGAGGATGTCCACGTCCCGCCCGTAGCCGAACGCCCGCAACAGGGCGGTGGCCGGGAATTTCTTCTTCTTGTCGATGTGGACGTGGATCACGTCGTGGATGTCGAGCGTGAACTCGACCCAGGACCCGCGGAACGGGATGATGCGGGACGAGAAAAGACGCGTGCCGTTGGGGTGCAGCGTCTCCTCGAACACGACGCCGGGGGAACGGTGAAGCTGGCTCACGATGACCCGCTCCGCTCCGTTCACGACGAACGTTCCCTGCTCCGTCAGGAGCGGCAGATCTCCCAGATAGACTTCCTTCTCCAGGATATCGCCCGGGCGCTTTTCGTCGTCCTTCCCGACCGTCTCGAAGATGACCAGCCGGAGCCGCGCCTTCAGCGGCGCGGAGTAGGTCATGTCGCGCTCGATGCACTCCTCGACCTCGTACTTCGGCTCTCCGAGAGAGTAGCTGACGAACTCCAGCGAGAAGTTCTCGTTGACGTCCGTAATCGGGAAGATCTCCCGAAAAACGCGTTCGAGACCGAGGTCCCGGCGCTCCTCTTCCTTCGTCTTCGATTGCAGCAGACGCTCGAACGCCTCGCGCTGCACATCCAGGAAATGCGGCATGTGCATCGGGCGGGCGAGCTTGTCGAACGAGACCGCGGGTCTGCCGTTGACCGTCAAATCGTACCTCCCGCGGGGAACCCCGCGAGTACATGGGAGATGCGGAAATACCGGGCACCGCCCGCAAGCGGTTGCGCCGGTTCGTGCACGGTGTGAGGTCGGACCCCTGCGTCATCGGCCCGGCTGCGGTCCCTCCGCAGTCCGGAGCCGATCGGATGATCGACGCCGGGGCGTGCCACGCTCTTCAGCGCGGCTACTTGAGATCCGCCGTGGCGCCCTGCTCTTCGAGCTTGGCCTTGATCTCCTCCGCCTCCTCCTTGGACACGCCTTCCTTCACGGGTCCGGGGGCGTTGTCGACGACGGCCTTCGCCTCCTTGAGACCCAGGCTCGTGACTTCACGCACGACCTTGATCACCTGGATCTTCTTGCTGCCCACCGCCGTGAGGACGACGTCGAACTCCGTCTGCTCCTCCTCGGCGGCGTCGCCTCCGCCACCGGGAGCGGCGGCGACGGCGACCGGCGCGGCGGCCGACACACCGAAGGTTTCCTCCATTTTGTCTTTCAACTCGGCGGCTTCAAGCACCGTCAGCGAGCCGATCTGCTGCAGAAGATCGTCGATTTTGGACATGTTCTTCCGTTCCCTGGATCCTGTACGTATTCCGCACGCCCGCACGTCACGGGCATGCGTCCCACCTCAGGCGGACTCGTTCTTCCTTCCGACCTGTTCGATCATGTCTGCGATGTCGCGGAAGAGCGCATTCAGAGCGCCGGCGATGCCGCCGACGCTCGCCGTGAGCCCGCCCGCGATGCTGCCGAGCAGCACCTCGCGCGAAGGAAGATCGGCAATGCGCCCCACTTCCTCCGGCGACGTTTCCACCCGATTGATGACGCCGACCTTCACCACCGGCCGGTTCTCGTTCGCCTTCGCGAATTCCTTCAGCACTCTGGCCGGCGTGACGGGGTCGGCGTCGCTGAGGATGAGCCCCGTCGGACCCTCGAGATGGGCGCTCAGATCCGGGAGGTCCAGATCCTCGAGCGCCCGCTTCATGAGGGTGTTCTTCACGACCCGATAACTCAGGCCCTCGTCTCGGAGCCGCGTTCGGAAATCCGTGATCGCCTTCACGTTCAGCCCGGTGAAGTCGGTCAGGTAGATCGTCCCGCTCTCTTCGATCTGCGCAGTGAGTTCCTGCGTGACGCGCTGCTTTTCTTCGAGTCTCATGGATCTATCGGTACAGGTCCTCGTCGACGGAAACACCGAGACCCATCGTGCTGGTCACGGTCACGCTCTTCACGTACCGGCCCTTCGCCGCGGCGGGCTTCAACCGCACGATCTCGTCCATGAGGGCATCGAGATTCTCGTTCAAGCGGTCGAGTTCGAAGCTCACCTTGCCGATCGGCGCATGCACGTTGCCGGTCCGGTCCACCCGGAATTCGATCTTGCCCGCCTTCGATTCGCGAACGGCCCGACCCACATCCATGGTGACCGTGCCGGCCTTCGGCGTCGGCATGAGGCCGCGCGGCCCGAGGATCCGGCCCAGCCTGGCCACATCCTTCATGAGATCCGGCGTCGCGATCGCGACGTCGAAATCGAGCCAACCCTCCTGGATCTGCTCGATGTACTCGGTTCCCACGTAGTCCGCGCCCGCCTCCTTCGCCTCGGCCGCGCGGTCCGCCTTCACGAGCGCGAGCACGCGCACCTTGCGGCCCGTCCCCGCGGGCAGGATGACCGTGCCGCGCACGATCTGGTCCGCCTTGCGCGGGTCCACGCCGAGGCGCACCGCGGCCTCGACCGTCTCGTCGAAGTTCGCGAACGCCGTTTTCTGCACGCGCTCGAGCGCCTCGCGGGGCGCGAGGGCGCCGTTCGCCGGAGCGGCCCCTACGGCGGAGCGGTATTTCTTGCCGTGTTTCGGCATGTTTCCCGATCTCTCCCGATCAGTCGGCCCGCTCGATCCCCATGGATCGTGCGGTGCCCGCGATCATCCGCATCGCGGCCTCTTCATCGGCCGCGTTGAGATCCTTCATCTTGATCCGGGCGATCCTGCGCAGCTGGTCGTCCGTGACCTTGCCGACCTTCTCCCGATTGGGGACCGGCGAACCCGACTCGAGACCGAGTTCCTTCTTGAGCAGCTCCACCGCCGGCGGCGTCTTGGTGATGAAACTGAACGTCCGGTCCTTGTAGACCGTGATCTCGACCGGGATGATGGTGCCGGCTTCCTGCTGCGTCTGCGCGTTGAACGCCTTGCAGAAGTCCATGATGTTGAGGCCGTGCTGGCCCAGCGCCGGACCCACGGGCGGGGCCGGATTCGCCTGCCCCCCCGGAATCTGCAGCTTGATGAACCCGGTCACCTGTTTCTTTGGCGGCATCAGAACCCCTGCAACTGCGTGTAGTCCAGTTCAACCGAGGTCGGGCGCCCGAACAGGCTCACCTGCACGCGCACCTTGCCCTTCTCCGCAAACACTTCTTCCACCGTTCCGCTGAAATCGCTGAACGGTCCCTCCATGACTTCGACGACCTGCCCCGGCCGGAAGGGGATCTCCGTCTCCGGGCCCGCCTGCTCGAGTTCATCCGCGATGCCGAGGATCTTGTTCATCTCCTCGGTCTTGAGCGGCTGGGGATCCTTCCCGCTCCCCACGAACTTGATGACGCCGGGGACGTTGTTCACGACGTACATCGTGTTCTGGTCCAGCAGCATCTGAATGAGCACGTAGCCCGGGTAGAGCCGCTTCGTCGACTTGACGCGCTTCCCTCCCTTGATCTCGACGACTTCCTGCGTGGGGACGATGACCTCCCGGATCGGAGGCTCATCCCCGTACTCCTGGATCTTCTGCTCCAGAAGCGTCTTCACCTTCTTCTCGTGGCCCGAGTACGTCTGCAGCGCGTACCAGCGCGGCGCTTCCCCGGGAGAGCCGGTCTGCGCGGCTCCCGCGCCCGCGGACTCAACCACCGAACGACCCGACGATGAATCGCACGGACGCGGCAAAGACCGAGTCCATGGCCCCGATGACGATGGCCATGATGAACACGAAGATCAGGATGCCGATCGTTGCACCGCGCAACTGATCCTTGTCGGGCCACGTGACCCGACGCATCTCGACCTGTACCTGTTCCGCGAATTCCTGGGTTCTTCTGACGATGCCGGCCAATCGAACCCCTTACCGTGTTTCCTTGTGCATTCTATGTCCGTTACAGCGGCGACAGAATTTCTTCTGTTCGGCCCGCTGCGGATGGGTCCGCCGATTCTTCGTCGTCGAATAGTTGCGCTCTTTGCACTCCGTACATTCGAGCGTGATCCGAACCCTCATTTGCGTTCCCTAGTCGTGGATGGCGGTGACGACTCCGGCGCCCACCGTCCGGCCTCCCTCGCGGATCGCGAACCGGAGGTTCTCCTCCATCGCGATCGGCGCGATCAGCTCCACCGCCATGTTCACATTGTCACCCGGCATCACCATCTCCACCCCCTCGGGCAGCTCCGCCGAGCCCGTCACGTCCGTCGTCCGGAAGTAGAACTGCGGACGGTACCCGTTGAAGAACGGCGTATGACGCCCGCCCTCGTTCTTCGTCAGCACGTACACCTCCGCCGAAAACTTCCGGTGAGGCGTGATCGACTGAGGGTGCGCGACCACCATCCCGCGCTCCACCTCCGTCTTCGCCACCCCCCGAAGCAGGAGCCCCGCGTTGTCGCCCGCCTGGCCCTCGTCCAGGATCTTCCGGAACATCTCCACTCCCGTCACCACCGTCTTCTTCTCCGAGCCCAGGCCCACCAACTCCACGCCCTCGCCCGTCTTCACCACCCCGCGCTCGATCCGGCCCGTCACCACCGTCCCCCGGCCCGTGATCGTGAACACGTCCTCCACGGGCATCAGGAACGGCTTGTCCGTCGCACGCTCCGGAACCGGGATGTAGCTGTCCAGCGCGTCCATCAGCTCCCCGATGCACGCCGTCTCCGGAGCCCCCGGATCCCCGCTCTCCAACGCATGAAGCGCCGAGCCCCGTACCACCGGCACGTCGTCGCCCGGAAACTCGTACTCGCTCAGCAACTCCCGAACCTCCAGCTCCACCAGGTCCAGCAACTCCTCGTCGTCGACCTGGTCCACCTTGTTCAAAAACACCACGATGTACGGCACGTTCACCTGGCGGGCCAGCAATATGTGCTCCCGCGTCTGCGGCATCGGCCCGTCCGCCGCCGACACCACCACGATCGCCCCGTCCATCTGCGCCGCGCCCGTGATCATGTTCTTCACGTAGTCCGCGTGTCCCGGACAGTCCACGTGCGCGTAGTGTCGTCCCTCCGACTCGTATTCCACGTGCGCCGTCGCGATCGTGATCCCCCGCTCCCGCTCCTCGGGAGCCTTGTCGATCTGATCGAACGCCACGTACTCCCCGTATCCCTTCTGAGCCTGTACCTGCGTGATCGCAGCCGTCAGCGTCGTCTTCCCGTGGTCCACGTGTCCGATCGTCCCCACGTTCACGTGCGGCTTCGTTCGCTCGAACTTTTCCTTCGCCATCGCCCCTCGTTCTCCTCTCGGACTACGGGTTCGGCGGAGCGGCCCCGCGACGGGCGCTCCTCCTGCTCGCGCGCGGGCTACGCCCTTTGTTTCGTCAGTGGTCTCGTGAAGGTGGTGGGGGGAGGATTCGAACCTCCGAAGGCATAAGCCAGCAGATTTACAGTCTGCCCCGTTTGGCCGCTTCGGTACCCCACCGCCGGTACCTGGCGCCCGATCGACGCCCGATCGATGAGTTCCAGGGTTCGCCGCTTCGGGGCGGCTGTTCGTCCGACTCGACCGAGCTGGCGGTGGGGCTCGAACCCACAACCTCCGGATTACAAATCCGACGCTCTACCGGTTGAGCTACGCCAGCGACCCTTCCGCACAATAGCGTCCTAACATAGGGGTATGCGGGGCCGACCGTCAAGGTGTTTTGGGGCGCTGGATTCGACCCCCGTTTGCGGGCGCGATCGCCTCATCCCGCCGTCCGGAGCGGACGCGGCACCTGGATCGTGCGCCCACCCACCCGAAGGCGGGTGAACTCCGCCAAATCCTCCACGATCACCCCACGGGACTCGAGTTCGGCGCGGATCGCATCGGCACGCCCGAAGTCCCGGCTCGCCCGGGCGCGCTCGCGTTCGCCGACGCGGCCCGTGGCCCACTGCAGGAGCTCGTCATCGCCCCCGGATGACTCGCGGTCCCGGACGGCGAGGACTCCGAAGACTCGATCGAACGCGTCGATCACGGCGAGGGCATCCCCGGTGCCCAGGGGGGCCCGTGGATGGGCGGCGTCAAGCAGGTGATTCGCTTCCCGCACGAGCCCGAACACCGCCGAAAGCGCTTCGCTCACGTTCAGGTCGTCGTCCATCGCCGCTTCGAACGCGGCGCCCGCTCGCGCCGCCGCCTCTCCGAGGTCCGTCGACGCATCGGTCTCCGCCTCGCCGGCCTCGCGCGCGCGGTTCCTGAACTCGTGCAGGCGGGCCACGGCCTTCGCCGCCGCCTCCAGGCCGTCGAACGTGAAGTTCAGCTGGGCCCGGTAATGTCCGCTGAGCAGCAGGTACCGGATCGCGGAGGGCGCGTGTCCGCGTTCGACGAGTTCCGGGATCGTGAAGCAGTTGCCGAGCGACTTCGACATCTTCCGGCCTTCCACCAGAAGGTGCTCGGCATGGAGCCAGAACTTCGAGAACGTCTTCCCCGTCACCCCTTCGGACTGCGCGATCTCGTTGGTGTGATGCGGGAAGAGGTTGTCGACCCCTCCGGTATGGATGTCCAGCGTTTCGCCCAGGTGGTGCATCGCCATCGCCGAACACTCGAGATGCCAGCCGGGCCGACCGGGTCCCCACGGAGAATCCCAAACGGCTACGGCCCCGTCCCCGCCGCGGTCGCCGCCTTTCCAGAGGACGAAGTCTCTCGGGTCATCCTTGTCGTAATCTTCGTCGCCCGCGGCCCTGCCGGTCGCGGTGAGTCCCCCGGAGTCGATCCCGGCCAGCTGCCCGTACCCGGGGAAACGCGCGATCGCGAAGTACACCGAACCCTCGCTCTCGTACGTGAGTCCCCGCTCGGAGAGGGCCTCGATCAGCCGGATCATCCCGTCGACGTACCGGGTCGCCCTTGGCCGATGCTCGGGTTCCTCGAGCCCCAGCGTGTCCCAGTCCTCGAGGAACATCTCGATCACGGGATCGGTGACCTCGGCCAGCGGCACGCCCCGGGCGGAAGCCGCCGCGATCGTCCGATCATCGACATCCGTCAGGTTCATGACCTGACAGACTTCGTATCCCTTGAACCGGAGGTAGCGACGAAGCAGATCTTCCCACGCAAAGGCACGGAAGTTGCCGATGTGTGCGCGGTCGTACACCGTGGGCCCGCAGGTGTACATGCGCACCCGGCCCGGTTCGACGGACTCGAACGGGCGCAGCCGCCGCGCAAGGGAGTCGTAGAGCCGGAGAGTCATCGCCCGCCCGGGGGGAGATAGCGTTCCGTCCGCCAGTCGCGGTACGCGGCGATGTCCTCCGCGCCTCGTTCGCGCGAGATCTGCAGACACCCGCCCAGCTGACGATTCGACCGGTCGAGGATGAGCCCCGGGAGGACGCCGGCCTCGCGCGCGAACGCGAGTTCGTCGAGCGGCTCGTACGCAGGCCCGCCGAAGAGGAGTCGCGCCGCGATCCACCCGTCGATGAACCCGTCGACCGCCTCGATTTCCCGTGAGACGAGCACCTCGCAGGCCACGTCGGGATCCTGGCGCACGGCATGCATTCGCAGGACCGCGTAGCTCTCGTACGCCCGCCCGGCCTCCCTCAGGTTTCCCGGCATCACGAGCGCGGCGCTCGAATCCGTCACGACTTCGACCGCGTTCCATGGCCAGGCGTCCCGCGCCTCGGATTCATCCAGGTCCCGCCCGAACGATGGGAAGTAGAGAACGAGGGGATCCTCCACGAGATCGGTCATGAGAGAGTCCGAACGGTCCCGGAAGCGGAGGAGGATGTCGGCCTCGAACTCGACGAAGCTGCCCGAGGGGGCCGTCAGACGATACTGGGCGTCAGCCGACTCCGCGCCGACGAGCCCGGCGAGCACGAGCAGGGGCGCGGCGATCCGCAGTCGGCGGCTCAGGCTACGGTGCGGCCGCCCGGAGGACGAGCTGTGGGCGTTCCGCTTCAGAGTCCGACCGCCGGTCGAGGAGCCCCGCGAATTCGAGAACGTCATCGCCCGCCCCGCCGAGCAGTTCCCGCTCCCGGGCGAGCAGATTTTTCGAGACCTCGAGCGCCGAGCGCTCGCCGGTCCAGTGCTCCTCCACCACATCCCAGCCAAGCTCCTCTCCGATTCGGTGCGTCACATACGCACAGCAGAAGACATCATCCAGAAAACCGTACGGCCCGACCTCGTCTTCCGGGATCACGTCATCCGGACTCACGAGGTAGGCGATGGCCGCATCCACCAGGATCCGCTGCTGCCGGGTCAGGCGCGGATCCTTCATCAGGGTGAACATCAACAAACCGTAGACGGGCGCGAGGATGACGACGTCACGCAGCGTGCCTGCGTATCGCGCGACCTGATCCTTCATCCACTGGAGGTAGGCGCTCGGCATCCCCTTCCAATCCCGATCACGGTGGACCACGCGACCGGGCGGCCAGCCCGATGCACACGGCCCGGCGGCGGACGCGACGCCCAAACATACCACCGGCTCTTTCCCCCTGTAACCCCTTCACTACCCGCGGTGGCGGGTCCCCGGCGTCGGAGGGACTACTCGACCGTCACGGTCTTCGCGAGGTTCCGCGGGCGGTCCACGTCGCAGCCTCGCAGGACGGCGATATGGTAGGCGAGAAGCTGTAGCGGAACGACGTTGACGATCGGTTGCAGGAGCGGCACCGTCGCGGGCACCGGGATCAGGTGATCCACCTTTCGGGCGAGATCGGTCTCCCGGCGGTTCACGAGCGCGATCACGCGGCCGCCGCGCGTTTTCACCTCCTCGATGTTCACGAGCACCTTCGGGTAGACGGCGCCGCGCGGAGCCATGAAGACGACGGGCATGTCTTCGTCGATGAGCGCGATCGGGCCGTGCTTCATCTCGGCCGCCGGGTATCCCTCGGCATGGATGTAGGAGATCTCCTTCAGCTTGAGCGCCCCCTCGAGGGCGATCGGAAAGTTCGGGCCCCGCCCCAGATAGAGGAAGTTGCGCGCGGGGGCGAACTCCTCCGCCACCCGCCGGATGTGGTCCTCCGTGGCCAGAACCTCCTCGATGAGGGCGGGAAGTCCGTCGAGGGCGCGCACGAAGGCGCGGCCTTCCTCGCGGCTCATCCCGCGCCGCCTTGCAATCATGAGGCCGAGCAGGGCGAGCGAAACGACCTGCGCCAGGAAGGCCTTCGTGGAGGCGACGCCGATCTCCGGACCGGCGTGCGTGTAGATCCCGGCCCGCGTCTCCCGTGCGATCGTCGAGCCCACGACGTTGACGATTCCGAAGGTGGGGGCCCCGAGCCGTCCGGCCTCGCGCACGGCCGCGAGCGTGTCCGCGGTCTCCCCGGACTGGGAGATGCCGCCCACCACGGTCCCCGGGGCGAGGATCGGGTTCCGGTATCGGAACTCGGAGGCGTACTCCACTTCGACCGGAAGGCGCGCGAGCGCCTCGATGAGGTATTCCCCGACGAGCGCCGCATGCCAACTCGTCCCGCACCCCGTGAGGACGATGCGCTCGGCCGCGTCGATCTCCGGGCGGAACTCGTCGAGCCCGCCGAGCCGAGCCGTGCCTTCCTCCGCCAGCAGCCGGCCCCGCATCGCATCGCGTACGGTGTTGGGCTGTTCGTGAATCTCGCGGAGCATGAAGTGGGGGTATCCCGCCTTTTCGATCTTTTCCAGGTCCCAGTCGACGCGGCGGATTTCCTTCGTGACGGGCTCCCATCCGATGTGGCCGCGGTCTCTCCCGAGATCGACGATCCGGTGCCCCGAAGCGGTGAGGACGGCCATTTCGTCGTCTTCCAGATACACGATGTCGCGGGTGTGTTCGAGGACCGCAGCCACGTCCGAAGCCACCCAGGTCGCTTCTTCGTCCGTCTCTCCGATCCCGAGCAGCAGGGGCGCGCCGCGGCGGGCGACGACGATCCGCGCCGGGTCGTGCACGCTCATGACGGCGAGCCCCAGCGTGCCCTCCACCTGGGTCAGCGAGGCGGCAACGGCGCGCTCGAGGTTCCCGTCGAACGCTTCCTCGATCAGGTGGGCGACGACCTCGGTATCGGTCTCGGAAGTGAAGCGGTGGCCGAGTTCGGAGAGCTTCGTTCGCAGTGCGTCGCAGTTCTCGATCACGCCGTTGTGGACCAGCACCACCTCGCCCCGGTCGCCCGTAAGCGGGTGGGCATTGGCGCGGGTCGGCGCGCCGTGCGTCGCCCAGCGGGTGTGAGCGATTCCGGTCGTTCCCGAAAGCGGGGCCTCGGCGAGCCGGTCCGCCAGGTCGTCGACGCGGCCCGCGCACTTGCGGAGCCTGAGCCCCGAACCGGTGTGCACGGCGAGGCCCGCCGAGTCGTACCCGCGGTATTCGAGGCGGCGGAGCCCGTTCAGCAGGAGCGGGGCCGCCTCCTCCGCCCCGACGTAGCCGACGATCCCGCACATCCGCCGCTCAGACCCCCCGCCGGACCAGCGCCTCGACCCAGTCCGCGCGCTCGTCCGCCAGTACCTCGCCGGCCGCCTCCGCCATGATGCGGAAGATCGGCTCGGTGCCCGACGGTCTGGCGTGGATCCACGACCCATCCGGCCACTCGAGCCGGATCCCGTCCTGCCGGTCCACCGTCGCCCCGGACGGAGCCGCGGCCGCGATCGCGGCGAGCGCCTCCTCGATGCCCAGTCCTTCCCGGGAGATCGTCCGCTTCACGATCCGGTACGAGGGTCGCTCGTCGACCGCGGCGCCGAGGGTCGAACCGCGCTCCGCGAGAAACTGCAGAATCAGGGCGGCGGCCAGCGGGGCGTCCCGCGTGAGGTGCAGTCCCCCGTAGATCACGCCGCCGTTCCCCTCTCCACCGATCGCACTCCCCGCCTCGAGCATGCGGGCGACGACGTTCGCCTCCGCAACCGGCGTGCGGATCAGCGGCACGCCGGCGCGATCCGCCGCGTCCTGGATCAGGCGGCTCGCGGAGAGGTTCGTCACGACGGGCGCCGGCTCGCGGGCCGCGACGAGTTCGACGGCCAGCGCGAGGGTCCAGTCCTCGCCCACGGGACGCCCCCTCTCGTCCACCAGGGCGAGGCGGTCGACATCGGGGTCCACGGCGAAACCGATGTCCGCGCGCACCTCCGTGACGCACTCGGAGAGCTTTCCGAGGTTCTCGACCAGAGGCTCGGGAGGACGGGGGAAACGGCCGTCGGGTTCCAGGTCGAGCCCGCTGACCCGACAGCCGAGACGCTCGAGCAGGGGGCGCATGATCGGCCCTCCGGCGCCGCGCACGCAGTCGAGCGCGACGTGGAACGCGTTCGACGCGATGAGTTCGCGGTCGATGATCGGCAGCGACAGAATCCGCTCGATGTGGGCGTGGCCGGCGCCTTCCCGCGCACTTCTGTTTCCGATGCGCGCGGAATCCACGTACTCGATCTCTCCCTCGAACCTTCGCTGGACCTCCCGCCCGGCGGCCGGCGAGAGAAACCGCCCCTCGCGCGCCACCAGCTTGAGCCCGTTCCACGGCGCCGGATTGTGGGAGGCGGTAACGAGGAGTCCGCCGCTGGCGGCCTCGTCCTCTCCCACGGCGAGGAGACCCGTGGGCGTCGCCACGATCCCGAGGTCGCACACGTCCAGCCCGACGGCCCGGACCCCGGCCGACACGGCGTCGAGCAGCACAGGCCCGGAGACGCGGCTGTCGCGGCCGATCAGAACATGCCCCCGGCCGGGAGCCGCGGCGGCGATGTGCGCGGCGAACGCGGCGCCGTAGCGGGCCGCGATCTCGGGCGTGAGCCCGCGCCCGACGATGCCCCGAATGCCCGAAGCAGAAACGATGAGTGACCTTGACACGCTGTTCTCCACCGACCGTGAGATGGACGCGGGATCTTAAGGGTTGGACGTCCACGCGGCTTGCGGCGGCCTCTCCGGTCGCCCTCCCTTCACGGCGGGAATACGCGGGAATACCTTGCGCGCTGGACCCGCGATGCGTCGTGCCACGCGTCGTCTGCCTCTACCCGAGCCGGAGATGAAGACGTGGACCCAGCCGCCCAGAGGTTCGGAACCCGGGCCATCCACGCCGGGCAGCGCCCCGATCCCGCGACCGGGGCGATCATGATGCCGATCTTCCAGACGTCGACCTACGTGCAGGACGCCGTCGGCGCGCCGCGGGACGGTTACGACTACGCGCGGGTCAGGAACCCCACGCGCGAAGCCCTCCAGGCGAATCTGGCCGCGCTCGAGAACGGGCGGTACGGCGCGGCGTTCTCCTCGGGTCTCGCCGCGACGGAAGCGATCGTAAAGACGGTGCTCAAGGCGGGCGACCACCTCATCTGCGGAGCGGACGTGTACGGGGGCGTCGACCGCATGCTGCGCCACGTGTGGGAGCGGTTCGGCGTCGACTTCGATTTCGTGAACACGGGAGATCTCGATCAGGTGCGCGCCGCGATCCGGCCGGAGACGCGCCTCATCCACGTCGAGACGCCGAGCAACCCGACGATGACGATCACGGATATCGCGGCCTGCGCCGCGATCGCCCGCGATGCGGGCGCCGTATTGTCCGTCGACAACACGTTTGCGACGCCCTTTCTCCAGCGCCCGCTCGACGATGGCGCGGACGTCGTGATGCACTCGACGACGAAGTTCCTCAACGGCCACAGCGACATGATCGGTGGCGCCTTGCTCACGAACTCCGGCGAACTGGCTGAAGGGTTTCACTTTCAGCAGAAGACGAGCGGGGCCGTCCCGGGCCCCTTCGACTGCTGGCTCGTCCTCCGCGGCACGAAGACGCTGCACCTGCGCATGCCGGCCCACTGCCGGAACGCACGGCAGGTCGTCGACGTGCTGCGGGGGCACGATGAAGTCGAATCCGTTCGCTATCCCGGCCTCGAAGACCATCCGCAGCACGCGCTGGCCAGACGTCAGATGCGCGACTTCGGCTCCATGGTGAGCTTCGACCTGGGTACGGAGGAACGGGCCAACCGCTTCGCCGGATCGACGCGGGTGTTCCAGCTGGCCGAGAGCCTCGGCGGGGTCGAGAGTCTCGTGTGCGTTCCCTTTACGATGACCCACGCCTCGGTACCCGACGAAAAGAAGCGGGAGATCGGGCTGGGGCCGGGACTCGTCCGGCTGTCGGTGGGCGTGGAGGACGGTGACGACCTGGCGGAGGACATCGAGCAGGCCCTGGCCCGCCTCTGAGCGGCGGGGTTGCGGCGGTCCCGAAGGTCGAAGCGGTCCCGAAGGTTGAAACAGGTAATCCGGGCCGGACGTAAAGTCGGGAGCGCGGAATCCGGCCCCGCGAATCGGCCGGCTCACACGAGCGCGACTTGACGCGCAGGGGGTGATGGATGGCGGCAGGCGACGAACACCAGAGGCGGATCCTGACACAGATCGCCGCGGTCTCGTGGGAACACCCGGCGGACCGGGCGGCGCTGAATACGCTGCGCAAGATCCCCGGGTTCGATCTCCTCCTGCGCAAGATCTTCGCGCTGTTCGGCGAGCGCGCGATCCGGCTCGCCTTCAAGGCCAACGCGGTGCGTACGTCCGAGCGGCAGTACCCGTGGGTTCACGCGCGCCTGGCGCGCGTCTGCGAGGTACTCGACGTGGAGAAGCCGCCGGAGTGCTACATCTCGCAGACGCACCTGGTGAACGCGGGAGCGGTGGGGTTCGGCGAGCCCTTCATCGTCCTCAATTCCTCGATGCTCGAGATCCTCTCCGAGGACGAGGTCGAAGCCGTCCTCGGCCACGAAGTGGGACACATCATATCCGGGCATGTGCTCTACCGGACCATGCTGATCCTGGTGCTCAACCTGGTCGTTCTCCGCTATTCGTTCGCCGGCCTTGCACTTCTGCCGATCTACATGGGCCTCATGGAGTGGTACCGGAAGAGCGAACTCTCATCGGACCGTGCCGGGCTCCTCGCGGTGCAGAATCCGGAGGTCGCGATGTCCGCGCTGATGCAGCTTGCGGGCGGAGGGCGGGGCGTCTCTCTGGACCTCGACGAGTTCATCGCGCAGTCGGACGAGTACCGGGCCGGCGGCGATCTCCTCGACGCCGTCTACAAGGTGCTCAACGTGCTCGGCCAGACGCATCCGTTCGCCGTCATCCGCGTGGCCGAACTGCGCGACTGGATCGAGAGCGGCGCGTACGACCGCATTCTGGCGGGTGAGTACCAGCACCGGGACGAGAAGGACGACCGTCCGTATCGCGAGGATCTGCGAGAGGCGGCGAAAGGCTATCAGGACGGCGCGCGCGAACTCTTCGACGAGGTCGACGCCGCGGTGGATCGGTTGCGCGACCGGCTGACCGGCGCCTTCCGGGGACGCACGGAAGACTAGCTTGAACCTCCTCATCATCGGAAGCGGCGGCCGGGAGCACGCCTTCGCGGACTGCCTGCGCCGCGACGCGCCGGACGCCGCCATCTACGCGGCCCCCGGCAACCCGGGCATGCTCGGCACGGCGGAACTCGTCGACATCGGCGCCGCGGATATCGGAGGCCTGCTCGACTTCGCGGCGGCGCGGCGCGTCGACCTCACGGTCGTCGGCCCCGAAGCGCCTCTCGCGGCGGGCATCGCCGACCGCTTCGCCGAGGCGGGTCTGCCCGTCTTCGGGCCCGACCGGGCGGGAGCCCGCCTGGAAGCTTCCAAGGCGTTCGCCAAACGGCTGATGCGCGACTGCGGCGTTCCGACGGCGGATCACGAGACGTTCGACGATGCGGCGGCGGCGCTGGACTACGTCGCGGGTCACGACGAACCCCTCGTCGTCAAGGCCTCGGGTCTGGCGGCCGGCAAGGGCGCGATTGTCTGCGAAACGCGCGGCGAAGCCCGGACGGCGATCGAGGAGATGATGGTCGGCCGCAAGTTCGGGGACGCGGGCGGGCGGGTCGTGATCGAGGAGTTCATGCGCGGTGTGGAGCTGTCCGTGTTCTTCGTGGCGGACGGGGAACGCGCCGTCCCCCTGCTCACCTCCCGTGACTACAAGCGGGTCGGGGAGGGGGACCGCGGCCTGAACACCGGCGGCATGGGGGCGTACGCCCCCGCGGCGCCGGCGGATCCGGACTTCATCGACGAAGTGCGGCGCGAGATCGCGCAACCCGTGCTCGACGCGATGGCGGAGTCCGGCGCCCCCTATCGCGGCTTCCTGTACGCGGGGCTCATGCTGACTGCCACCGGGCCGCGCGTCGTCGAGTTCAACTGTCGGATGGGAGATCCGGAGACGCAGGTCGTCCTCCCGCTCACGAGTTCGAACCTGCTCGAACCGATGCTGCGGGTCGCGCACGGCGACTCGCTCGCCGGCTGGCGCCCGGAGGCCGCTCCCGGGCACGCGCTCGTCACCGTCATGGCGAGCGCCGGATATCCGGAAAGCTCGGAATCCGGACGGCCGATCGAGATTCCCGCCTTCGATCCCGCCGAGGTAAGGGTGTTTCACGCCGGAACGGCGATGAAGGAGGGGCGGCTGGTCACCGCCGGAGGGCGGGTACTCGGAATCACCGGGTTCGGCGGAACGCTCGAGGAAGCGGCACGACGCAGCCGCGAAGCCGCGGCCCGGATCCGATTCGATGGTGCTCATTCCCGGTCCGACATCGGCTGGCACGAACTGGATCCCGACCGCCTCGGGCCGGACGAATCGGCGCGAATCCACCCCTCGACCCTCCCGGGACACTAGTGTCGTGCCGGAGCTTCCCGAGGTGGAGACGATGCGACGGGATCTCGCCCCGCTCCTCCGAGGCCGACGGATCCGCCGCACCCGGGTCCATCACGACGACCTGATCCTCGGCGGGCTCTCGGCGCGGTCGTTTTCGCGCGCCGTGCTCGGGCGCACCTTCGGAGACGCGGACCGCCGGGCCAAGTACCTGCTCTTCCCGCTCCACGGGGCGGACGGCATCGACGGTCCGGTGGAGCGGTTGATGCGCGTCCAGGTCCGCATGACCGGCCGCTTCGCGCTCGCCCCGCAACGTCCGGACTCCCCCGAGTTCCGGCATCCGGGCCTCGACCTCGAACTCGACGATGGCCGGACGCTCTTCTACGACGATGTCCGCCGCCTCGGCGGCTTCGACCTGCTCACACCCGAGGCCTGGAGGGCCCGGGAGGCCGCGCTCGGACCGGAGCCCCTCGGCCGAACGTTCACCGCCGCCGGTCTGGCTCGCATCGTCGCGCCGCTGCGGGCGCCGATCAAGAACACGCTGCTGGACCAGCGGCGCGTCGCGGGCGTGGGGAACATCTACGCCAGCGAAGCGTTGTACCGCGCGAAGATCGACCCGCGCCGACCGGCTGGCTCGCTCGACGCGGACGAGGTGCGCCGACTGCACCGGGCGGTGCGGGCGGTCCTCCGCGAGGCGCTCGCGAGCGCGGGAACGACGCTGCGGGACTATCGCGCCGTCAACGGCCGCTCCGGCTCCTTTCAGACGCGGCTGGACGTCTACCAGCGGGAAGGCGTCGCGTGCCCGGCCTGCACCCGACCGATCCGCCGGATCGTGCAGGCCGGACGGAGTTCGTTCTTCTGTGCCGGCTGCCAGAGTTAGCGTCGTGCGCCCCGGGACGGGATCGGCGCATGCCGGCGACGGCCTCCGACGCGCATATTGGTCGCGCAGCCGTGTAGGGTGGGCCGGAACCCGGCGTACGGCGTCGGTTGCGACGACCCGGCCGCCGCCGGCCCGCCGCCGCGACCCGGAGGGGCAGGATCGAGTGAACTACTCGGATCACAGCGAGCAGACGCTGGTGGAGATGTGCCTCCGCGGCGATGAACGGGCCGCACGCGAGATCGTGCTCCGGTTCGAGCGTCCTGTCTTCTCTCTCATCTTCCGGATGGTGCGGGACCGTGAACTGGCGGAGGACCTGGCCCAGGAAACGTTCGTCCGCACGCTGAACAACCTCCGCCGGTACGATCCCTCCTACAAGTTCTCCTCCTGGCTCTTCAAGATCGGCTACAACCTGACGATAGATCATCTGCGCAAGAAGGAACTCGACGTCGTTTCCATGCACGGGGCGCCGGACGCCGTGACCCCGGATCGCCAGGCCGCGACGGAAATCACGCTGGTCTCGGGTGACGAACGACCCGATGAACTCCTCGAGGCCCGCGAACTCGGATCCGAGATCGAAGCGGCCATCGGGCGGCTGCGACCCGAATACCGAACCGCGATCCTCCTGCGGCACATCGAGGGGTACGCGTACGATGAGATCGCGCAGGTGATGGAGATCCCGCTCGGGACGGTGAAGACCTACATCCACCGGGCGAGAAACGAATTGAAGGCCGCTCTCGTACATCTGACGGAGCCGTAGCGGCCCGCGACCGCTTTTTCGCGGGTTCCAGCGCCTTCAGGGAAAAACAGGAGTGAACTTGTCGCATCTTACACCTGAGGAAGTCGAGCGATTCGCCAGCCGGAGGTCGGCGTCACCCCCCCGCGGGAAGACGGCCGACCACCTGGCGGCGTGCGCCCTGTGCCGGAAGGAAGTGGAGGCGCTGCGGGACGTCATCGCGTTTCTCGAGGGTCTGGCCCCGCATCGGCCGCCCGACGGATTCGCGGAGGGCGTCGCCCGGCGGGTCGACCTCGCGGGCGCCGCGCTCGATCACCGGTTGGCGGAGTTGCCCGAGTGGGCCCCCGCGCCTTCCTTCGCGAGCGACGTTCTGGCGCACGTCGACCTGCCCCACCCGGCGCTCGACCGCGCGCTCTCGAGGCTCCGCACCTGGTCTCCCGCCCCGGCATTCGCTTCGGCGGTGATGGCCCGCGTGCGACTGCCGGTCCCGTGGCCCGAACGCCTCCTGCGCTTCGCGCGGCGGCGACGGGCGGCGCTGGCCACGGCGGGCGCGGCCATGCTGACCGTGTCGGGCGGCGCCGCGGCCTGGCTGTTCGGCGCTCAGGGTCTGGCGCCCGGCCAGCTGCTCGCCGTTGCCTTCGGCGGCGCGCGCACCGTCCTTGTCGACGCCATGCTCGCGGCGGGCCGCCTGGCGTACCGTCTCGGACTCGTGGACGCGGGCGGATCGATCGTCGACCGGATCAGCCCCACCGCCGCGCTCGGCAGCCTGGCGCTGTCGAGTCTTGTCGGACTCGCCTCGCTCTGGTTCATGGCCAGGCTGTTCCGGCAGCCGGTCCCGCAGCGCGTGCGCATCGAGAGGGCCGCATGACCCGGGCGCTGGCGTTCCTCGCCTGTCTCGCGGTCGCGCTTCCCGTCAGCGCACAGGAGGTCGGCATCGCCGACGCCGCGATCACGCTCTCCGCCGGCGGGCGGGCGGAGTTGTGGTTCGAACTGGAGGGCGGGACCGAGCATCGACTTCGTTTTGAGGGCGAAGCCGTCGAGGTGGACGGAATCGGGATCGGATCCTATGCGGAGCGCGGAGGCCTGGAGAGCGCCTGGCGCGGTTTCCTCCGCGAACACGCGGGAGAGGATGCTTCCTCGGTACGCGGCGGCCTGGTGGAATTTCGACGGTTCCTGGAGGAGTGGACATCGTCGGAGGAGGCCGCCGACCGGGACGCGGCCCGGGCCCTCGCCGCCCGGATCGACGCGATTCTCGGGCTCACCTCGCCGTCGCCGGCCGGCGCGGCGCCCGCCCCTTCGGCGGGCGAGCCGGCAAGGGATATTTCCGGTCGGCCCGGACCCATGCAGATCGTCCCCGGCGGACTTGGCTTCGACGTCACCGGCGAACTGGACCGCCTGCGCGACGCGCTCGGGCGGCTCGGCGACTCGGGCGACTTCATCGAGGATCGGCTGGCCATGATCGTGCACGGCGACTACGAGCTCCTCGCCGAGGCCACGATCCCGGGAGATGTCGCCATTCTCGACGGCACGCTGAGACTCGCCGGGGGGGTCGAGGGCGACATCCTCGTGCTGGACGGTGCGCTCGTGCTGGACGGCGGTGCGCGCGTGCGAGGCGATGTGCTTCAGGTGGGAGGCGAGGTCGACTACGGTGAAGGTGCGTCGGGGGTCGAAGGGGAGATTCTCTCCGACATCCGGCTGGCGCCTCCGGCACCCCCCACGAGGGCGGCGACGGAAGCTCCCTCCGCTCGGCGGGTCGAGTCGTTCGAAGCCCCGATGCAGATGCGGCCCGCACAGCCGGGCCTCGGGTCGCGTATCGCACGCAACTTCGGGCGGGCCGCCGAGGGCGTGATCGCCGCGGGTTGCGCGTTCATGGTCCTGGCCGCACTCGGCTTGCTGCTCGTGTATGCCGGGCGCCGCCGGCTGGAGACCGTCTCGGACACCGTGCGGCTGGAGTTCGCCCGCTCGTTTGCGATGGGCCTCGCCGGGGAGGTGCTGTTCCTTCCCGTGCTTCTCGTCCTCGCCGTGCTCGTCATCACGTGGCTGGTCATACCCTTCTTCCTGCTCGCCGCAGGGCTCGCCGGGCTCTTCGGATATCTCGCGGCGGCCCACGCCGGCGGCGAGATCTTCGCCCGACGCCGCTTCCGCTCCGAATGGCTGGAGAGACTCCGCCGCTCGAACTCCTACTACTACGTCGTCAGCGGACTCGCGCTTCTGATGCTCCCCTTCGCGGCCGGCGCCGCCCTGTGGGTGTTCGGCGGCGCGGCGGATTTCGTGCGCGGCCTGATTCTCTTCGTGGCCGGCGTCGGCACATGGGTCGCCGTCACGGCCGGTTTCGGCGGTGTCCTGCTCACGCGGGCCGGCGGACGGAGCGTCGTGATCGACTGGTCCGCGGACCCCGCCACCGGCGAGGGCGCGTCGCCGGGCGCCGGAACCGATCCGCCGGCCGACCCCGTGGACGATGCCTGATGCCCGAATAGCCCGGGCAACCCGTGGCAGGGGCCCTGCCGCGTGGACGCTGCCGGGCCTGCTCGTTTCGCTGGCGCTCAGCGGTGGGGTGACGCCGGCCCGGGCGCAGGAGTGGCGGGATTTCCGCGCGGCGCGACCGCTCGGCGACCTGGAGGCGCTGGACGTCGAACTGATGTACGCGGGCGGGCGGCTCGACGTATCCGCCTCGGAGACACAACTCCTCTACGACGTGCGGCTCCGTTACGACGCCGAACGTTCCCTGCCCCGTCGTGAATGGCGTCGTGCGGGGCGCGCGGGACACCTTCGGCTGATCACGTCTTCGTCTCCGGAGGATGGGCGCGATGCCGACGATACCGCGCGGTTCGGCGACCTGGAGCTCGAACTCGAGGATCTTCCTCGCGACGCGGACGCGGCCGGGAGGCTGGATCTGTCCCTGAACTCCTCGGTGCCCACGGATCTGCGGCTGGGGATCGGTGCCGGACGAGCGCGCCTCGACCTCGGCGGCGCCCACCTTACGGCGCTTGAACTCCTCACCGGCGCCGGCGACGTGGAGATCGGCTTCGCCCGCGAGAACCGCGCGGCGCTGGAGTTGCTGTCCATCAAGTCGGGCGCCGCGGCCTTCATGGCCGAGAATCTCGGCAACGCCCGCTTCCGGCGCCTGGAGTTCTACGGTTTCGTGGGCGACGTCGTCCTGGACTTCTCGGGAGCCTGGCGGTCGAGCGCCGAGGCCGAGATCAGGATGGGGCTGGGCGAACTCCTGATGCGGGTTCCCGCGCATATCGGCGTCCGCGTGCGGCGCAGCGGACTCGCCTCGCTACGCGCCGCGAACTTCGAGAAGGTGGGAGACTACTGGTTGAGTCCGAACTGGGAGACGGCACGCGTGCGGCTGGAGGTCACGCTGGTCGCCGGACTCGGCTCCGTCATCGTGGAGCACGGCTAGCTCGTTGAGCACGGCTGGCTAGCCGCCCGCAGCCTCCTCGCGTGAGGCTTCCACCGCCTCGAGCCGGGTGACGGCCGCGGATGCGATGCGCGCGAAGGCCCGGGCTTCGGGTGCGGCCGGTCTTCCGATCGACGTCGGGACCCCTCGATCGCTCTCCTCGCGCACGGCCACGCCGAGCGGGACGGCGCCCAGGAAGGGCACGTCGATCGAGCCGGCGAGCCGCTCGCCGCCGCCGGCGCCGAAGATGTCGTGCGTCTCGCCGCACCCGGGACACGCGAAGCCGCGCATGTTCTCGACGATGCCGAGGACCGGCACATCGAGTTTCTCGAACATCCGGATCCCGCGCAGCACGCCCCCGACCGCCACATCCTGGGGCGTGGTCACCATGACCGCTCCGTCGACGCGTACGAGTTGACACAGCGACAACTGCGCGTCGCCCGTCCCCGGCGGCATGTCGATCACGAGGTAGTCGAGTTCCCCCCATGCGACCTGCTGAAGGAACTGGCGGATAACCCCCATGATGATGGGTCCGCGCCAGATCGCCGGAGCGTCCTCCTCGATGAGGAATCCGATGCTCATGAGCTTCACGCCGTGCGCCACCAGGGGCACGACCTCTTCGCGGTCGATCCGGGGCTTCTCCTGGATGCCGAACATGGTCGGAATGTCCGGACCGTAGATGTCGGCGTCGAGCAGTCCGACACGATGGCCCTCCCGCGTCCAGGTTGCGGCGAGATTCGTCGAGATGGTGGACTTTCCGACGCCGCCCTTTCCCGAACTCACCGCGACGACGCGACCCACGCCCGGCATGGGTGGCGCCTGAGAGGGGTGGCGTCTCGCCGCTTCCCCGTCGCCCGCCCTTGGTGGCGGTTCGGGACGCCTGGGAGCGGGGTCCATGATCGGAAGCGGCCGCGGGCCGGGGGTCGGTGTGTCGGACACGGGTTCGCGCTCGACTACGCGACGGCCTCGACGGAATGGACCGCTGGGAGCGCGTGGCAGAGGTGCTGTTCGATCCCGGCGCGAAGCGTCGCGGTCGACATGGGGCAGTCGTAGCAGGCGCCGACGAGCCGGACGGCGACGCGTCCGCTCTCCGGGTCGAACGAAACCAGCTGAATGTCCCCTCCATCCGAGCGCACCGCGGGACGGATGTCGTCGAGGACTCTCTCGATCTCGTCGAGCGTGCTCTCAACGGTGGCGGTGCTCAAATCGTCTGGATCCTGGCGCGGGTCGGGGAGTGCTTCCGTGCCCCGCGGACACCTCGAAGTCGACGTCCGGAGGGCTTGAGAAAGGTAGGATTCCGCCGTCCGGCGGTCAACGAGAGCCGGGCAGAAAAAGAAGTTCGCTTGCCGCCTTCGAGGGCGGACGGCCCGGGCGGAGTTCGATGAGCGGACTCTCCGTCCACACGGCGCCCATGTCCCGATAGTGCGGATCGAGCGGGTTCCCGGCCTGCCCCGTGGGCAGCAGGAAGTAGCCCGCCATGTCCGAGGGCGCGGCGCGGGCGACGAATCTCGAACTGGGGCCCGCCTCGCTCACGACGGGGACCTTCCACGCGGTGGAGTCGAGACGCGATCTCAGCGACGGAGCGTCGGGGCGAACCGTGTGGGGCCCGCCGCGCGACGGATAGGGTCCGACGTGGAAACCGAACAGGCGGTCGAGCCACGCCACGGTCCCGAGCGGGTGTGCCGACCGCTCGCGGTGGACCTCTCCCCACGAGCTTCCGGACACGGCCGCCGCGGTGCGGGCCGCCTCTTCCTCCAGCGTCTCGAGGCGCTCGACCTCGGGCGTGCGCGCATCGTCGATCCAGGCGCTGTCCGCGGTGTCGACGATCTCCATGAACGCGAGATCGGGGAACCAACCATCGCCGTCGTCGAACTCGTCGGCGACGATGAGTTCGCGAAGGCGGTAGAGCCAGGTGAAGAAGGGCGCGGCACCCCGGGACTCCGTTTCGGTGCGCAGATCCCAGCGCTCGAGCAGGAGCGCGAGCGAGTCGAGGCCGGCGCGGCGAGCGGCCCGGACGGCGCGCGGCCGGTAGCGCTCGGCCCAGAGGCTGTGGCTGTCCAGTTGCGTCTCGCGCATCTCCTCCACCGTCCAGCCCGACGCTCGAGACACGAGATCATCGATGCGCCGTGCCCGGAACGGCGGCGGGTAGTAGACGCCCACGCGTCCGAACAGGGTTCTCGCCTGGAGGTTGTTCGCGCTGACGAGATACCCCCGTTCCGGATCTCGCAGCGCCGGCATCGCTTCCGGCGGCCAAAAGCCGGGCCAGCCCTCGGGCAGGCGTTCGAAGGAAATCGGAGAGGCGCCCTCTCCAGTCGGGCGCAGGGGCACGGACCCCGCCATGCGGTAGCCGATCTCTCCGCTCGACGCCGCATAGATCACGTTCTGATGAGGCGAACGAAAGTGCGCCACCGCCGCCACGAACGCGTCCGCGTCGGAGGCCCGGTTCATCTCGAGCAGGGCCGCGAACGGCCCCCCGGGTTCGAGTCCCGTCCACAGCAGCGACAGCGTGAGTCCCCCGGCCGGCACGACGTCCGTGATCACCGGGCCGCGTACCGTCGAACGGACGACCCAGGTCTCCGGCTCGCCGCGCCCACGCACGAGAATCTCCTCCGTCCGGGTCTCGAAGGGTCGCCAGTCATCAGTGTCGCGATACATCGACCCGTCGAGGTTGATGCCTTCGACGACGAAATCCGCGTCATCCACCTCCGCGTTCGTGAACGACCAGGCGATATCCCGGTTGAGTCCGACGATGACGCCGGGCGTGCCCGGGATCGAGAGGCCCGCGACGGCCAGGCCCGAATCCTCGGCCGCGATGCCGTTCAGGTACCAGGTGGAGGGTGCCCGGAGGGCAAGGTGCATGTCGTTCGCGAGCAGCGAGGCGCCGTCCGCCGTGCGCGATCCGGCCAGCGCCCACGAGTTCGAGGCGTGGAAGCCGAAGCGGGAGAGCTGGATCAGAGGGTCTGGGGACGAAGCCGCGGGGTTCGGACCCACAGGAAACGGAGTCTCCGCGGAGGCGAGGCGGGGCGGCGGAGTGCCGGAGGGGAGCGTGTCCTGGAGGATGGTGGGTCCCCAGGCGGGGTATCCGGCCCCCAGCGCCCGCCGGTGATCCGCGTCGAGCGTCGCGAGCGCGCTCATCCGGTCCAGTTCCTCCCGCCAGTCGGAGAGGTCCAGCGACATGATGCGGCCGATCGAGACGGACGCCTGCGGGCTCCACGGCTGCGGCTCGATGCCGAGGATGAGGAACTCCGGGGGCCAGGGGCCCCGCCAGCTCGCGATGCGGGCGTTGACCCCCTCCGCGTACGCCTCGAGGAGGGCCCGCTCCGTCTCCGATACGTCGTCCAGTTCGCGGCCCGCCGCCGACCACACGTCCAGCGTACGCATGAGGCGGTCCGCGTCGAGGGCGGCCGGACCGAAGAGTTCGGCCAGGCGCCCGCGCGCGACCCGCTGGAAGAGCTCCATCTGCCACAACCGGTCGGAAGCGTGGATGAACCCCTGGACGCGCACGACGTCGAGTTCGGTCCCGGCGGAGATGGAGGGGATCGCCCACTCATCGAACGTCACCGCGGCGGGCGCCGCCAGGCCCGGGAGGACATGCTCGCCGGATCTCGGCTGCATGGATCGTTGCAGGTGGAACCACGCAAGCGTCGTGAGACCCCCCCCGATCACGAGGCCCGCCGCCAGCCCGACTCCCGCGCGGCGCCGAAGGCTCACGGGTCCGGTCGGTCCGGGGGAGCGGGAGATGGCGGTCCCGCGTCGAGCAGGGCGTGGCGGAGCGAGACGTAGCGCTCGCCGTCACGAATCACGAGGGCCCTGGCGACGAGATCATCGAGCAGCCCGCGTACGCGGTCGAGAGGAAGTTCGAGCCGGTCGGCGAGCGGCGAGGCTCCCGTGCGCCCGAGACTCCACACCTCGCGCCACACCTCGGTGGCGCCGGGGTCGAGCGCGCCCATCAGCAGCGGTTCCCCATCGGTACTCTCGGCGGCGGCGGCGAGCCCCCGGTGCCGGAGGACCGAGTCGATGGGTCCGAAGTGGTGCTCCGCGATCCCGCGAAAGAGGATGAAGGACCGGCGCGTGGAGGCATCGGACGCGAGCAGGACGAGCTTCGCGACGATTTCGTCCGCGCACGAGAAATCGATCACGGGGACGTGGCGCAGGTCGAGTACCGCAAGGACCGTGCGGTCCGCGTCGGCGATCTGGCGTTCGACCGTCGCCCGCACCGTGCGCCCGGTGGGACGTGTCACGAGGTAGCTGAACAGCGTCGTGTGAGCGACGGCCGGTCTCACGAGATCACGCCCTTTCCCTCTCGACCCGCTCGGGCAGGACGATCAGCACCTGAGCGCCGGGAAAACGGGGCAGATCCGTGCTGAGCGGCTCGCCTTCGTCCCAGTCCGGCACCCTGGCGATACTCGCATCGCCGCTTCGGATACGGATGGCGCCGTTCCACTTGATGATCTGGCTGCGGATCGCCTGGAGGCCCTGGCCGCGGCCGGGATCGGGGAAGCGCGACTCGCCGTGCAGAAAGGCCGCCTCCAGCGCCGCGGCCGCCGACCACCGCTCCCCGTACCGGCGCGCATGCTCGGCGCCCAGGGAGCCCTCGAAGCCGACGCCCACGTCCATCACGGCGAGCACGACGACGTCGCGGCCCAGACGCCGTCGCCACCGGTATCGCTGCGCACACACCCAGCCGATCGAATCGGCGTGTTCGAGGATGTTCTGGCACACCTCCGACAACATGACGGAGAAGTGGATCACGGCCGGCCGGGGGTAGCCGAGCCGGTCGTGCAGGATGCGCTGGGCGCGGTCCCGCACACCCTCCACGACCGAATGGACATCTTCGTGGGAACGGATCGTCGTGACTTCGATGAGGGCGTCGGAGATCTCGAGCGACGGCTTCGGCAGGCGCTTCAGGTCGAACACCTGTGCGGCGGCGGGCCAGAAGCGCATGCGGTTGATATAGGAGCGGACCTCGGAGTCGCGCGGAGGCTCGATCAGGGGCGGCAGTCCGGTGCGCAGGCGCGCCTCCTGGCCGACCGCCAGAAGGCCGATGAGCCCGTACGGCGAAACCCAGCCGACGGAGCGGGCATCGAGCAGGAGACGCGCCTCTGGGTTGCCCTCCGAGCGGACGCGCCGGACCAGCGTCTCGAAGGAGGACTCATCCAGGCGTTCGGGGACGCGGACGACCCGGCTCACGCGGAACCCCGCCTGCGACTGCCCGCCCTGCCGGTCAGGACGCCGGTCTCGGAGCGCAGGTATTCTCCGAGCCCGGATGCGCCGCGGAAACCGGCGTTCCGTTGCGCGGCCCGCGTCGCCGCACTGACGGAGGACTCGAGGTCCCCGCCGCTCAGCATCGTCACGAAGCAGGTCGCCCCCCACACGTCGCCGCAGCCGGTCGGGTCGCCCCCCGATACCGGGACTTCGGGCTCCACCTTCCCGCTCACGAGCGCTTCCGCGGGCGCCACGGCACCGGGCGGCGGGCGCGGCTCCGTCGGCGCCTTCCAGAAGCCGCGGGTCGCGACCCAGGCGGCGCCGCGCTCCCCGAGCGTGACGAGGAGGCCGCGCGTGACCGGACCCACGACATCGGCGGCGAACGCCCAGGGATCTTCCCAGCCCGCCGCCAGCGTGCCGAGTTCCTCCTCGTTCAGCTGCACGACATCGAAACAGGAAAGCCAGGCGCGCCAGTCTTCGAGCGGACGCGGAGAGCGCACGCCGTCCGGCCCCACGCCGAGCATCAACGAGTGCAGATCCGCGTAGACCGGACCCTCCGCCGCCGCCCGGAGGGCCGCCGCGGCGGAGAGGTCCATCTCCCAGCCCGCGATGAAATTCACGTAGATCGCATCGCACGAGCGGGCGAGCGGCACGAGTTCGTCGCGGGTCCACCCCGGCACGCCGCCGGTGAGCTTCTCCGAGCGCCGCGCGTCGTCGAGGTAAACGAGTTCGACCCGGTTGTTCGGTTCCGTCACGGTCCACACGCCGTCGAAGGAATCGACTCGCTCGAGCCCCCCGAGGAAGAGATCCGCCGCCTCTCGCATGTCCTTTCCGACCTTGAGAATCGGAAACAGGCTCCAGCCCCCTCCGGCCGCCGCCGCAGCGGCGTCGGCCGCGGCCAGCGCATAGGCGATCCCTCCCCATTCCTCCACGGGTCCCTCCCGGCCGACATCCCGTGCGCGAATCGTATCCCACACCATCGTCCCCACGACACCGAGCCGCGGCATCGGTGGCTCAGAGGGGTCCGAGCCGCGCGACGCGGAACACGGCGGCGGCGCCGATGACTCCCGCGAGGCCGCCGAGTTCGGTGCGCACGATCCGGCACGCCTCGGCCGCCGGCTGCAACGCCCGCTTCCTGACCTCGCGGCGCAGGGGATCGAACAGGTGCTTGCCCGCGCGCGTCACCCCCCCGGACACCACGATCATCTCCGGGTTGAGAATATTGATGAGGTTCGCGAGGCCGGTCCCGAGATACCCCGCCGTCTCCCGCATCACGTCGGCGGCGTACCGGTCGCCCGCCACGATGGCGTCGGATACGGCTGCGGCCGTAACCGCCCGCAGGTCGCCGTCCACGAGATCCAGAAGCATGCTCTCGGCGCCCGCCTCCAGTCCTTCCACCGCGCGCGCCGCGATCGCCGGTCCGGAGGCGTAGGCTTCCAGGCAACCGTAGCTGCCGCAGGCACACTTCCGCCCCGTGGAGTCGATCGTCATGTGTCCGATCTCGGCGGCCGCATCCGAGGCCCCGTGGTAGAGTTCGCCGTCGAGTACGATCCCGCCCCCGATCCCCGTCCCCAGAGTGATTCCCACGAGGTTGCCGACCCCGCGCCCCGCACCCCGCCACCACTCCCCGAGCGTGGCGGCGTTCGCGTCGTTGTCGAGTTCGACCTCGAGTCCCGTCCCCTTCGCGATCAGGTCGCGGAGCGGGAAGTTCCGCCACCCGAGATTCGGCGTCTCGATCACGGTGCCCGTCTCGCGGTCCAGCGGCCCGGGCGCCCCCATCCCGACCCCGACGATCGCGTCCTCCCCGAATCCGCCCTCGCGCGCGGCATCGCGCATCACCTCGCGGATCATCGACACGATCCGGTCCACGACGAATTTCGCGCCGATGTGGGCATCCGTGGGCAGGGTACGCATGCCGAGCACGGTGCCGCCGTCGACCGGGACGGCGCCGACGTTGATCGTGGTCCCTCCCAGATCGACACCGATGACGTGCTTTCTTCCGCTCACACCCCTGTCCGCGTCTCGCTGGTGGGACGACGCGCCGCCGACCGCGCTTCGGAGAATCATAGCACTAGTCGCTTTCGACCTGCAGGACGGCGAGAAAGGCCTCCTGGGGAATCTCGACGCTTCCGACCTGCTTCATGCGCCGCTTCCCCTCCCTCTGCTTCTCGAGGAGCTTCCGTTTTCGCGTGATGTCGCCTCCGTAGCACTTGGCGGTCACGTTCTTGCGCAGCGCCTTCACCGTCGTCCTCGCGATGACGTCCCGCCCGATCGCGGCCTGGATCGCCACGTCGAAGAGTTGCCGCGGGATGAGTTCCTTGAGCTTGCGGGCCATCTTCTGCCCGAAGTCGTAGGCCCGGCTCCGGTGCACGATGACGCTCAGCGCGTCCACGGGCGCCCCGTTGAGGAGGATATCGAGCTTCACCAGGTCCGAGGGCTCGTGGCCGGTCACCTCGTAGTCGAGCGACGCGTATCCGCGAGACACGGACTTCAGCTTGTCGTAGAAATCCAGCACGATCTCGCCCAGGGGCATCGAATACGAGATCTCGACCCGTGTGGGATCCAGGTACTGGAGGTCGACGTACTTCCCGCGCCGGTCGTGGCAGATCTTCTGGATCGCGCCGATGTAGTCCGCCGGCGACACGACGCGGACCCGGACGAAGGGCTCCCGCACTTCGTCGATGTGGACGCGGTCCGGCATCTTCGACGGGTTCTCGAGCTGGATCTCGTCCTTGTTCGTGAGCGTGACCTGGTACTCCACGCTGGGCAGCGTCGTGATGAGATCGACGCCGAACTCGCGATCCAGTCTCTCCTGCACGATCTCCAGGTGGAGGAGCCCCAGGAAGCCGCACCGGAAGCCGAAGCCGAGGGCGCCCGACGTCTCCGGTTCGTAGTGGAGGCTGGCGTCGTTCAACTGGAGCTTTTCGAGCGCCTCTCGGAGTTCCTCGAACTGGTCGGAGTCCGTCGGATAGAGGCCGGCGAAGACCATCGGCTTCGCTTCCCGGTAGCCGGGGAGGACCTCCGCGGCGCGGTCTCCGGCGTCCAGCACCGTATCGCCGACACGCGTATGGCCCACGTTCTTGATCTGGGCCGTAAGGTACCCGACCTCCCCGCAGCGGAGGGCGCCGGTGCGCTCGAACCCGAGACGCATGAAGCCGACCTCGTCCACCTCGTAGACGGCGTCGTGGCGTCCGAACCCGATACGCATGCCCTCGCGAAGTTCGCCATCCACGACGCGCAGCATGGGCATCGCGCCGCGGTAGCGGTCGTACTGCGAGTCGAAGATCAGGGCCCGCAGCGGCGCCTCGGGGTCTCCGTCCGGAGCCGGGACGCGCTCGACGATGGCGTCGAGAACCTCGTCGATCCCCGCCCCTTCCTTAGCCGAGGTGCGGATCGTCGAGGCGGGATCCACGCCGAGCAGCTCCGAGATCTCCGCCGCCACGCGTTCCGGGTCGGCGGCCGGGAGATCGATCTTGTTGATGACCGGGACGACTTCGAGATCCGCTTCGAGCGCGAGGAAGAGGTTCGCGAGGGTCTGCGCCTCGATGCCCTGCGTGGCGTCGACGACGAGGAGGGCCCCTTCGCACGCGGCGAGACTCCGGCTCACCTCGTAGGCGAAGTCGACGTGCCCCGGCGTGTCGATGAGGTTGAGCTGATACTCGACCCCGTCCCGGTAGCCGTAGGCCATGCGAATCGCGTTGAGCTTGATCGTGATCCCGCGTTCCCGCTCGAGTTCCATCGAGTCGAGGACCTGCTTCCGCATGCGGCGCGCATCCACGGCGCCGGTACGCTCGAGGAGCCGGTCGGCCAGCGTCGACTTCCCGTGGTCGATGTGCGCGATGATCGAGAAATTCCGGATGCGCCCGGTGCCCGGGGACGGGGTCACAGCTCCACCACCAGTCCGTCGTACGCGGGCGCCACGCCGGCCGGGAGTCGCCGCTCGATCTCCTCGTGTCTCGTCCGGTGCGCGATGTGCGTGAGGTACGTGCGTGCCGCCCCGAGTCGACGCGCCGTCGCCACGGCCTCCTCCATCGAGAAGTGTCCGGGGTGCGGGTCGCCGAACCAGAGCGCGTTCGCCACGAGGACGTCGACGCCCGCGAATACCTCCAGCGCATCCTCGGGCACGGACTTCGCGTCGATCAGGACCCCGAGACCGCCGAGGCGGAACCCGTAGCTGCGGTACGCTCCGTGCGGAAGCGCCACGACCTGCAGCGCGAGCCCGCCGGGCTCGATGACGTCGCGGTCGTCGAACAGCGTCAGATCGAGTCGCGGCACCGCGGAGCCGGGCTGGGGGCGGGCATCGCCCCAGATATAGGAGAAGCGCCTCCGGATCCCGGCGTCGAACTCGCGCGCCACGTACAACGGGATGGGCCGGCGCTGCCGCAGCGAGAAGACCCGCAGATCGTCGATGCCGTGCGTATGGTCCGCGTGTTCGTGCGACAGAAAGACGGCGTCGAGCCGTTCGACGCCCGCCCGCAGCAGCTGAAGCCGGAGTTCCGGGGGCGTGTCCACCAGGAGACGGGTCCCGCCGGTCTCGATGAGGAGTCCGTGGCGCGTACGCCGGTCCCTGGGGTCCGGCGAGCGGCAGGTCGCACAGTCGCAGCCGATCACCGGAACCCCGAAGGAAGTACCGGTGCCGAGAAAACGGACTCTCACGGGCCGGGCGTCAGTGGCGGAGGAGCCGGATCACAACTCTTCGACGCGCATCATGTTGGTCGTCCCGGGGACGTGGAACGGGACTCCGGCCGTCACCACGAAACGCTGCCCCGCTTCGCCCATGCCCAGTTCGAGAGCCACATCCCGGGCCTTGTCGAGCATGCTCGAATAGCTGATGCCGCCGTGGAAGAGGATCGGCTGCACGCCCCACACGAGCGCCAACTGGTTGTACGTCCTCCACTGGTCCGTGATCGCCAGGATCGGGACGGAGGGACGCTGCGCCGACACGATGCGGGCCGTGTAGCCGCTCTGCGTGAACGTCACGATGAACGGCGCGCCCACGCGCTCGACCGCGATGAGCGACGATGCCGCGATCGCTCCCGACGTGGTCTGCTGGATCTTCGAGAAGCCCTCCACCTGCTTGCCCGCCCGCCCGGTCCGCCCGAGGCGCTCGTGCTCGATGCGACGGATGATGCGGTCCATGGTGAGGACGGCCTGCACCGGATACCCGCCCGCGGCGGTCTCGGCCGAGAGCATCACCGCGTCGGTGCCGTCGAGCAATGCGTTCGCGACGTCCGACACCTCCGCCCGCGTCGGCTGCGGGCTCTCGATCATCGACTCGAGCATCTGCGTCGCCGTGATCACCGGCCGCGCCCGCTCCTGCGCCAGGCGAATGATCCGCTTCTGGATCATCGGCACTTCCTCGTAGGGCAACTCCACGCCGAGGTCGCCCCGCGCCACCATGACGGCGTCGCTCAGAGGCAGGATCTCCGCCAGGTTCTCCAGCGCCTGCGACTTCTCGATCTTCGCGATGAGCAGGCACCCGCGGTCCATCTTCTGGCGGGTCGTTTCGAGGTCGGACGGCTGCCGCACGAAGCTCAGCGCCAGGTAGTCGATGACCTGTTCGACGGAGAACTCGATGTCCGCGATATCCTTCTCGGTCAGCGCCGGCGCCCCGACCCGCACGCCCGGGAGGTTGATCCCCTTCTGCGACTTGAGGACGCCCGCACTGAAAGCCACGGCCGAGACCCACGGCGGGTCATCCGAGACTTCCCGGACCGCGAACTCGAAGTGGCCGTCGTCGAGCAGGATCCGGTTTCCGGGCGCGACCTCCTCGGCCAGCTCCGGATAGGTGGTCGGAATCTGTCGGTGCGGGGAGCTGCCGGCGGGAGCGTCATCGCCTTCGGGAAAGAACCAGTATGTCCCTTCGGGCTCGATCTCAAGCTGGTCGCCGGGCAGATCCCCGACGCGGATCTTCGGTCCTCCGAGATCCCCGATGATCGCCACCGGCCGGCCGACATCGCGGGCCATGTCGGAGATCCTCCGTACGAGGCCGGCGGCACGATCCGTCGGTGTGTGAGTGAAGTTGATGCGGACTGCGTCGGTGCCGACTTCAATCAGGTCGTGGAGCACGTTCGGATCCCAGGAGGCGGGTCCGATCGTGCTGACGATCTTCGCTCTGCGGAAACCTGCGCTCATCCGTGGCCCAAACGGCGTGGGAGGCCACGGTTCCTATCCAGGCAGCCGGCCGGCCTCCGAGAGATCGGGTCGGTGGGCTACGATCCACTCGTGCATGTGCTGCAACTGGCCGAGCGGGAGCCCCTCGAGGGATTTCACCTGCAAGCCCGGGATGATACAGGCGGCGGCACGGCGGAGAAAGTAAGCGCGCTGGCGGCGGCGCTGTTCCGGGTTGAGGCTCGTTCCGCCGGGGATGTCCGGTATCGGTTCCATGAGGCGGCGGTAACTGTAGACTTCGCGGGCGGAGAACTCGGCGGGGATCAGATAGGCGTGGCCTTCGAGTTCGAGGGTGCCGTCGGATGAGATGGCGACGGGACCTGCCATGTTCAGCCTCCTTACGTCTTACGTAGCAGCCAGAGACGCAAAAGACCGTGCCGCCGGAAGGTCGGACAATCTCCATGATTCCCCTTCATCCCAGCCGCACGGTCCTCGGGCTTCCAAGACGTACTATAGGCTTGAACGTGCCCCCGATGCAAACGTCCCGGCCCGATCCCCGCGTCGGGTGCGGCCGCCGGACGCCACCCGGAAGAGGGGCGGGCCCCGGCCGGGCGCGGGCGGGACGGACGGGATATTTGACGCACCGCCGCGGGGGCCGCTAAACTTCGGCCCCGTTGTGCCTACGGGTCGTCAGAGTTGCCCTGCCAGGAGGCTTACACTTGCAGTACACGCTACGCGACAACGAGGAACTCGACCGCGCGCTGCGGAAATTCCGCCGCAAGGTTCAGCGAGCCGGGATCTTCCGCGATATCAAGAAGCACCGGTTCTACGAGAAGCCGAGCGAGGCGCGTCGTCGCAAGATGAAGGCGGCGGAACGCCGTCGGCGTCGCCGTCGGCGTCGCCAGAAGGCCCGCCGCTAGCCCGGCTCCCGCCACCCGCCGCCGGTTCTCCCCGCGGTCCTCAGGAAAAGCGGCGTTCGACGTAACCGTCGAGAATCTGCAGGAACTCCTCCACAATCCCATCGCCGCGCAGCGTCGAGTGGTGCTTGCCATCGACGTAGACGGGGGCGGTCGGCGCCTCCGCCACGCCCGGCAGCGAAATGCCGAGGTCCGCATGCTTCGACTCGCCGGGCCCGTTGACCACGCACCCCATCACGGCCACGGAGAGGTCCTCGACGCCGGGGTAGCGCTCCCGCCAGGCCGCGAGGCGATCCGCGATATGGCTTTCGACGTCGAGCGCCAACTGCTGGAAGAAGGTGCTCGTCGTCCTTCCGCAGCCGGGGCAGGCCGTCACCTGAGGCTTGAAGCTCCTCAATTCGAGCGACTGCAGAAGCTGCTGGGCGATCCGAACCTCCTCGGTCCGGTCGGCGCCGGGTTCCGGCGTCAACGACACGCGGATCGTATCGCCGATCCCTTCGGAGAGCAGGATGGCGAGGGCGGCCGACGACGCGACCGTGCCCTTCCGCCCCATCCCCGCTTCCGTGAGTCCGAGGTGCAGCGGGTAGTCGCAGCGGGACGCGAGTTCGCGGTACACGGTCACGAGGTCCGGCACGCGCGACACCTTCGCGCTGAGCACGATCCGGTCGGACCCGAGACCTAGGCTTTCCGCGGCTTCGGCGGAGGCCAGTGCGCTCTCCACGATCGCGTCCAGGGTCACCCGGTGCGCATCCAGCGGTTCCGCGCGGCGCGCGTTCTCATCCATGAGCCGGGTCAGGAGCATCTGGTCCAGCGAGCCCCAGTTGACCCCGATGCGGACCGGCTTGTCGTGCTCGATCGCGCAGCGGACGATCGTCGCGAACTGCTCATCGCGCCGCTTTCGGCCGACGTTCCCCGGGTTGATGCGAAACTTGGCGAGGGCGGCGGCGCAATCGGGATGGCCGGGCAGGAGAATGTGCCCGTTGAAGTGGAAGTCTCCGACGAGCGGGACTTCGATGCCCTGGCCGGAAAGATGTTCCGCGATCCGCGGCACCGCGCGGGCGGCACGTGGCGTATTCACCGTGATGCGGACGATTTCCGAGCCCGCCTCGTGGAGTGCCCGGACCTGATCCGCGGTGGCCGCCACATCCGCCGTATCGGTGTTCGTCATCGACTGGACGACGATCGGATGGGCGCTGCCCACGCGGACGCCTCCGATATCGACGGATATCGTCGAGCGACGCGAAGAAGACGGAGTGTTCAAGGGCTTCCCCCGGCGGTTCGGTACGCGGGCGGCCGGACGCCGATCCAACCCCCGAATCTACTGCCGCGGGCGAACCTGTGGCGTCAGCCGCACTCGCTGTAGCCGCAAGCGTAGCACTTCGCGCAGCCTTCCTCAAAAGCGAGGCTGCTGCCGCACTCCGAGCACGCTCCGAGGAAGAGCCGGGCCGCCGACTCCTGGTAGCGTTCGATCACGGGGCGTTGCGACGACCGGGCGCCCCCATTCGTGTTCTTTCTCCGGGCGGTCTCGACGTCCTCGATGGGGAGCGTCTGCTGAATCCCTTCCTTCTCCTCGAGATAGCGTTCGATGACCTGAGCGATCGCGTCGGGGCCGGAGAGCACCTTGCTCGCCCCGAGTCCGACGGCCCGGTCGGAAGAGATCCCGCGCAACTGCTTGTGCACATCGCGCAGTGAAATCCCCGAGCGCAGGGCGAGCGAACAGAGCCGCCCGATGGCTTCCGCATCCGCCATCGCCGCCCCTCCCGTCTTGCCGAGGGCGACGAAGACCTCGAACGGGCGTCCCTGATCGTCCTCGTTGATCGTCACGTACATCGTACCCAGCGGCGATTCGATCTGCCGGGTGTGACCCCGCAGCACGGCGGGCCGTTGCCGCCTCTCGACGCGGCGCATTCTCGAACCTTCGAGTTCGGTGATCCGCCGCTCCTTCTGCTCGACCGCATTCTCGAGCTTCCGGTTGTGCGCCTGCAGTTCGCTGTTCTGCGCCTCCGCGGCGGCGAGCCGGGTCAGCGTGTCCGCGAGATCTCCGGCGAATTCGGGCCCCACATCGACGGCTTCGAGCTCGACTCCGTCCGCCGCAACGGCCGAGCCGCTCTCGCTCGTCTGGCGCTGGACATCCTTCGCCGTGCTGCCGGTCGACAGCACCTGCTCGTCACGCGACCCATCGCGGTAGACGGTGACTCCCTTGCACCCCAACTCGTGCGCCATCTCGTAGATCTTGCGCACGTCCTCCTCGGTGGCGGTCGTCGCAAAATTGCACGTCTTCGAGATGGCGGAGTCGCAGTGCGCCTGAAATGCCGCCTGCATGCGAATGTGCTGCTCGGGCGGAACATCGTGCGCCGTAACGAAGATCCCCTGGACATCCCCCGGCACTTCATCGAAGTGGATGTGGCCCTCGTCGGCGATGCGCTGCATCAGCTCCTCGGAGTACCAACCCCCTTCCTTCGCACGGCGCACGAAGTCCGGATTCACATCCGGCATCAGCACGCCTGCCTGATTCCTCATGAATGCGACCGCGAACAGCGGCTCGATTCCACTTGAACACCCCGCAATGATCGAGATGGTCCCCGTGGGGGCGACCGTCGTCAGGTTGCAGTTGCGGAGCCGGCGTTCGGGGCGGATCCGATTGCCGTCGGCGTCCCGCGCGCACGTCTCATCGGGACCCCAGATCGATCGTTCCCACTCGGGGAAGACGCCGCGCTCGGCGGCCAGCCGTTCGGACTCGACCCTGCATTCCTCGTCGACGAACGCCATCAACTCGCGCGCGAGTTCGACCGCGCGCTCGGAACCGTAGGGCTCGCCGATCCTTACGAGCATGTCGGCCCATCCCATGATCCCGAGACCGACGCGGCGGATCCGCTGGGACAGATCTTCGATCTTCGGGAGCGGGTAGCGGTTGGCATCGATGACGTTGTCGAGAAAACGGGTCGATTCGTGGACGGCCTCGCCGAGCCCGTCCCAGTCGATACGCCCCTGATCGTCGACGAAGTAGCCGACGTTGATCGAGCCGAGATTGCATACGTCGTAGGCGAGCAGCGGCTGTTCGCCGCAGGGGTTCGTGGCTTCGTAGTCGCCGAGGTGCGGAACCGGGTTGTAGCGGTTCGCCTCGTCGATGAAGAAGACCCCGGGCTCGCCGTTCCGCCACGCGCTGGAGATGATGCTCGAGAACACCTCCCCGGCGTTCAGCTGATCCACGACATCGCCGGTCCGCGGGCTGATGAGATCGTAGTCCGAGTCCGTCCGGACCGCCGCCATGAAGGCGTCGGTGACGCCGACCGAGATGTTGAAGTTCGTGATCCGGGTCTTGTCCGCCTTGCACTCGATGAAATGGCGGATATCGGGATGATCGACGCGCAGGATGCCCATGTTCGCGCCCCGTCGCGTGCCGCCCTGCTTCACGGCCTCGGTCGAGGCGTCGTAGACCTCCATGAAGCTGACCGGGCCGCTCGCCACGCCCATCGTCGACTTGACGACGTCACCGGACGGACGAAGGCGACTGAAGCCGAATCCCGTGCCGCCCCCGCTCTGATGGATGAGGGCCATGTCCCGCAGCGTCTCGTAGATGCCGTCGAGGCTGTCCGGAACGGGAAGCACGAAGCACGCGGAGAGTTGCCCGAGCGGACGCCCGGCGTTCATGAGCGTGGGGCTGTTCGGCTCGAAGATGCCGTCGGCCATCAGGCGATAGAAGCACTCGGTGCGTTCGAGGATCGCCTCGTCCGTCGCCCCGTAGCGGCCATCCTGCGACGCGACGACATCGGCCACGCGCCAGAAGAGGTCGCGCGGCCCCTCGATGGGCTCGCCGCGATCGTTCTTCTTCAGATACCGGCGCGCCAGGACCGTCCGCGCGTTCTCGGAAAGTCCGGGCTCGGCGAGGTCGGCCGGCCTGGCATTGGATCCCATCCGTGTCTCACCCCGTACCGGGGCGCTCGTCGACGCGCCCTCCCGCACCGCCACATCCGGTGGATTCATTGCCGCCCCCGCCTTCCTGTTCTCGACCGTCCGCAAATCAGGTCAATCCGCGGAAAAAACCGGCTTCGGCCGGGACCCGACGACCGCGCGAGTCGAATGCCGGCCTAGGCCGGGAAGCCTGACGGGCGCGGAGATCGACATTACCCCGCGCCCATCGTTCTGGTTGTTTCGATGCGATCGCTGTGGATCGTCGGGCGGTTTTCCACGACTCCACAGCTTTTCCACACAAAATCCGTGTTTTTTCCACACGCACCGCTATATGTGGTGGCCTTCAAATGATAACTACACCATATGTTGTGGTCAAGCCGGAGAACCGCCTCCGGGGCCGCTCGTGGGGTGACGCGAACGCTAGACGGCGCGCCGCGTGCGCAGGATCCAGAGCCCGGCGCCGCCCACGGCGGCCACGGCGGCGGAAAGGGCCGCGGTCCGCGGCTCGAGCAGAAGCATGGCTCCGAGGGCGAACATCGCCCCGAACAGGAGAAGCGTTGCCCCGGCCGTCCGCAGGAGCGCCTCGCGGAGAGGAAAGTCGGGAGACACGCCCGCCCGCTCGCGGATCGCGTGCCAGCCCGGCCCGGCGGGCCGCACCCGTCGGTAGAACTCCACCAGGGTCGCCTCGTCCTCCGCGCGCGTGAACCACATCACGGGCAGCCAGACCGCCGCCGAGCCGAAGGCGGTCAGTGCGAGCCGCGTCCCGAACTCCATCGCGCCGAACGCCGGAAGATAGGAGCAGAGGGCGATGGCGAAGCCGGCGAGCATGGAGGCGAGTTCGGCCCAGGCGTTCACCCGCCACCAGAACCAGCGCAGGATGAGCACCGCCCCGGGCCCGGTGCCGATGGCGATCATGAATCGAAAGAGCGCCCCGATGTCGTCGGCGAAGAACGCCGCCGCCGTCGCGGCCGCGACGATGCAGGCCGAAGCGAGCCGGCCCAGCAGAATGAGTCGCGCGGACGACGCATCCGGGTCGACGAAGCGGGCGTAGAGGTCGTTCACGAGATAGCTGGCGCCCCAGTTGATCTGCGTCGAGACGGTCGACATGAAGGCGGCGAAGAACGACGCGACGACGAGCCCCAGGAGGCCGGCGGGAAGGTAGCGCAGCATGAGCATCGGGTATCCCAGATCGGGATCGGCCAGATCCGGAAAGACGACGACGGCCACGAGTCCCACGAGCACCCAGGGCCACGCGCGGACCACGTAGTGAAGCCACACGAACCACCATGCGGCGCGCTCCGCGTCCGCCTCGGTGCGGCAGGCGAGGAGGCGCTGCACGAACTCGCCCCCGCCATCGGAGCGGCGGAAGGCCCACCACTGTATGCCGAGGTAGGCGAGGAAAGTCCCGAACGGGAGGGCTTCGGACCCCGGCCGGGGGACCATCCCCAGTGCATCGCTCCGCCCCGCCGCCGCGAGTTGAGCCTTGAGTTCCGCAATCCCGCCGATTTCCGCCAGGGCGAAGGCGGCCACGAGAATGGCTCCGAAGAGCGCGAGGAAGAACTGGAAGAAGTCCGTCGCGACGACGCCCCACAAACCGGCGATGCTCGCGTAGGCGAGCACGAAGATGGAGAGGGCCACGACGGCCCACAGGCGCTCGTCTCCCGGCATCCAGCCGGACAGGTCCGGGAGGAGCCCGAGAGCCTCGACGACCTTGCGCATCGCGAGCATCACGAAGCCGATCGAGATGCAGTTGATCGGCACCGCGAACAGGAAGGCGCGCGTGGCGCGCAGGACGGCGGCGGGGCGGCCGCCGTAGCGAAGTTCCGTCAGTTCCACATCCGTGACGATCCCGGCGCGGCGCCACAGACGCGCGAAGAGGTAGATGAGAAGGAGGTGGGAAAGGCCGAACGACCACCATTCCCAGTTGCCGGCGATGCCCCGGCGTGCGATGAGGGCCGAGACATAGAGCGGCGTATCCACCGAGAAGGTGGTCGCGGCCATCGAAGTGCCCGCGAGCCACCACGGCAGCGCGCGTCCCCCGACGAAGAAGTCGACGATGCTCCCGCGCGCCCGGCGCGAGAGCCACAGGCCCACGCCGAACGTGAGGGCGAGGTAGATCGCGACGATCCACCAGTCGGCCGGACTCAACGGTCCGCCCTGCCGGGCCGCGCCCCCGCCACCGCGCCGACCGCGGAGCACAGCCACTCCGCGGCGGCGCGTTCCATCACCGTCTCGGTGGACCAGGCGCAGATGCCGGGGACGCCGAGCACATCGAGCCAGCGGCGGTGCCCGAGCAGCACGACGAGGCCGCGGCGTGCCGAGCGGACGAGAGCGCGCGTCCGCTCAACGACTTCGGCCGCGGGCGCGCCCCGGCCCTTCCAGCCGCGAGGCGTCGCCGCGAGCACGACGATGCACTGCCCGGCGTCGGGGCTGTCCGTGACCCGCCAGCCGGCCGCGCGCAGATCGTCGGCGACGATCGTGCCCAAGGCCCCCGCCCGGCCGGCCGGCGGCCCGACGTCGGGGTCGTCCGACACCCCGACGACCCGCGTCGGGGCCCGCGGCGTCCAGCCGCGCAGGACCTCCGCATCCCCCGCGATCGTATCGCGGGCGAAGGCGACGGGCTCGAACTCCGGCCGCGACGCCCGCGCGGAGGGCGGGCAGCTGCGGGTCGAACGGGTCGAGGCCTCCTGAAGCCGGGCGGCAAAGCGCGGGTCGTCGGCGGCTCGCGCCAGCGACGCGACCGCCGCTTCGGCATCGGCCGGATAGCAGATGAGGTCGCACCCCGCGCCGACCGCCCCGACGGCGGCGCTCGCGGCGTCGGGGCCGGCGCCGCCCATGATCATGGCGTCCGTCGTCACGACCCCTTCGAAGCCCAGCCGTCCACGAAGGAGTCCCGAGACGATGTCCGGCTCCACCGTCGCCGCCCGCCGGCCGCCGAGCGCCGGGTAGGCGACGTGCGCGACCATCACGCTGGCGACCCGGTTCGCCGCGGCCGCGAAGGGTGCGAGGTCTTCCTCGAGCAGCTCGGCGGGGGCACCGATGGAGGGGAGTCCGATATGCGAATCCTCGGTCGTCCTGCCGTGACCCGGGAAATGCTTCGCGCACGCCGCGGCGCCGGCGGACTGGCAGGCGTCGATCCAGCGGACGCCCAGCTCTCCGACGCGCCGCGGATCCGCGCCGAAGCTGCGCGTGGCGATGATCGGGTTGTCGGGTTCCGCATCCAGATCGAGCACCGGCGCGATCACCCAGTTGATCCCGACGGACAGCGCGTCCCGGGCGGTGACGCGTCCCGCCGCCGCGACGGCGGCGCCGGGATTCGAATGCGCCGCGAGCGCCGCGGGCGGCGGCAACTCGGTCAGGCCCCGGATCTGCTGGCCCGCGCCCCGCTCCAGATCCGCCCCGATCCAGAGCGACCGCGCCGCGTCGTCGCGGATCCGCTCGACCAGACGACCGACGCGTTCCGCCTCGCCGCCGAACAGGATGAACCCGCCCACCCCGAGGGCGAGCGCCCGGTCCGCGCGCCGCTCCACCTCATCCGGAGACCAGCGATCGAGCCGGAGCGCTTCGATGACGACCCGGGCCGGGTCCACGTCGGACCGGGTCACGCGGCGGTCCGTACTCCGAGCAGACGGGGGCCGCGCGCACCCGTGGCCCACGGCGCGTTGGCGGGATACCCGAGCACATGCTGCCTCGCCAGGAGCGCGAAGGCCACGGCCTCGCGGGCGTCCGCGTCGAGGCCGAGGGCGGAAAGATCGCGGACGGGCACCGGATCCAGCAGTTGGTGCAGCCGAGATGCGAGAACCGGGTTCCGGGCTCCGCCGCCGCAGAGATAGCACGCCGCGGGAGGCTGCTCGATCCAGCGGTAGGCGTCCGCGATCGTGCGCGCCGTGAGTTCCGTCAGGGTGGCGATCGTGTCTTCGGGTGAGAGCGCGGCGTGTCTCCGCAGCCATTCCAACAGCCGGTCCCGGGAGAAGCGCTCGCGTCCCGTCGACCGGGGCGGGGGCCGGCTGAAGAAGGGATCGCTCAGCCAGTCGGAGAGCGCGTCTTCGCTCACGGCGCCGCGCCGCGCCATCTCTCCGTCGAGATCGAAGCGGGATCGCCCCTCCGTAAGGCACTCGACCGCCCCATCGATGAGTACGACCCCGGGACCGGTGTCGTAGGCCTTAGGCGTCGCCCCGCTGGATTCGGCGGGGAGCGCCGTCACGTTGCCGATTCCGCCGATGTTCTGAATCGCCCGCGATTCCGGCGCGCGGAAGAGGAGCCAGTCGGTGTAGGCCGTGAGGGGCGCGCCTTCCCCGCCTGCCGCCATGTCCCGGACGCGGAAGTCAGACACCACCGTGCACGAGGTGCGCTCGGCGATGACCGCCGCCTGGCCGAGTTGCAGCGTCGACCCTCCCCTGTCGCCCGCGGGAGGTTCATGCCACACGGTCTGGCCGTGGCTGCCGATGGCTTCGACGTCGGCCGGCCGGAGCGAGGCGGAAGCCAGCGTGCGGTTCACGGCCGCGCCGATCCGCTCGCCCAGCTCGAAGTCGAGCGCACAGATCGCCGCGGCGCTCCCCGAGGTGATGGCGCTGGCGATCCGTCCGCGCGCGGCGCGGTCGTAGCTCTCCGTCTCGAACGCGACGACGCGCCAGTCCTGCGGCCGCTCGCCGTCGCCCGCCGTCTCGACGACGGCGACGTCGATGCCGTCCAGCGATGTCCCGGACATCACCCCGATCCACAGCGTCACGCGTCCGCCTCGGACAGCAGCGCCGGGTGCACGCGCTCGCTCAGCCTCGTTTCGTGCGCGGCGTCGTGCTGCGCGACGCCGCGCAGAAACTGGTACAGGGTCAACGTCTCGGAGCCGATGCGGGCGCGACGGGAGAGGGCCGCCCCGACCGGCTCCGGACCCTCGGCCACGGCGGCCACGGTGACGGCCCTTTCCGCCGAAAAACCGGCGATCCCGGTCTCGAAGCCGCGTTCGGGCGGCCGGGCGCCCGCCGTCCAGTCGTCGAATGCCGGGAGGGAGGCTCCCGGGTCGGCGGCGAGCCACCGCTCGACTCGCGGCCTCACGGCGCTCCGCTCGAAATCCGCCAGGTGCGCGGCGTGCTGGCCCGGCGTCCACCCGGTTCGACGCGCGGCGATGCGCTGCCCCTTCGCTTCGGCCGCGGCGCCCGCCGCGCGTGCGGCGGTGAGACGGGCCGGCGCGGCGCTCAGCCGCGCGAGCAGCGCCGCGCCGTCGGGTCGGCCCGGCGCCGCCGGGTAGCCGCCGTAGCCGGAGGAACGCTCCGGGCCGCCGAAGCGCTCGACGGCGACACTCAGGAAGCCGTCCGCGCAGTCGAGGTATCGCTCGGCCAGGGCGCGGTCGACGCCCAGCGCCTGCATCGCGAGGGCCGTCTTCACGGCACCGCCCGTGCGGATCAGCGCGCGGCGCGCCTCCTCGCGCGATGCGCCCGTGAGCGTGACGAAAATGCGGAGCCCGCGGTCGACGAGTTTCGCGGATCGCGCGCGCAGGTCGACCATGAGATTCTCGAACACGCGGCCGCTGCGGATCATCGCCCCGGTGGTGATCGTGTTGAGCACGAGCTTCGTCGCCGTCCCCGCCTTCATGCGGGTCGAACCGGCGATGACTTCGGGCCCGACGAGCGGCAGAATGAGGTGATCCGCCAGTTCCGCGACCTCCGCGGGCGGTGCGGTGCAGCCGAGAAACGCGGTCCCGGCCCCGCGCGACGCGGCCTCCGCCAGCGCCCCGAGGACGTACGGCGTGGTTCCCGACGTCGCGATCCCGAGCACCAGATCCGCGGGCGAGACGCCGAACGCGCGGACCGCCTCGGCCCCTCCGCTCCGGGAATCCTCCGCCCCCTCGGCGCTCCGGACGAGCGCGCCGGAGCCCCCCGCAATGATCGCCTGCACGAGGCCCGGGTCCACGCCGAACGTCGGCGGACACTCCGCCGCGTCGAGCACGCCGAGGCGGCCGCTCGTCCCCGCACCGACGTAGACGAGCCGCCCGCCGCGACGGAAGCGCGCCACGACGTCATCGATGACGCGTGCGAGCGCATCCGCCTGCGAGGCGACGGCCTCCGGCACCGCGCGATCCTCCGCCTGTATCATGCGGACGATCATCGCGCTGTCCGCACGATCGATGGCGCGGGTACGCGGATTGCGGCCCTCGGTCAGACGGGGATCCAAGCGTCGGGTCGTCCTCACGAGCCCTGCGGCTCGTTGCTGGAGTTCGCGGCGTCCGGGTAAATTCGGCAGGCGCAAACGTAGAAGGTTCGCCTTGGGGGCGGGAGTCGCACCGTTCGAACGGGAGAGACGCCACACGTGAGCTCGAACGCAGCAGGGCTGCCACGGGCTGCCTGCCCTCAGACGACGCGGAGTCCCGAGCCCGACCTCGTCCTCGGGCGCCTTTCCGAGCGCTTCCCCGTGCCCGACAAGCCTCGCCTCGCCCCTCTGGACGAACTCGTCCTCACGATCCTCAGCCAGTCGACGACCGACGAAAACCGGGATCGCGCCTGGCGAACGCTCGCGGCGCGGTATCCGGCCGAGGACGTCGGTGGGGCGGCGGGCGGAGCGTCTCCCACCGGGCCGATCTCGTGGGAATCCGTGCTTCGAGCCACGCCGGCCGAGCTCGAGGACGCCGTACGCGTCGCCGGCCTCGCGAACCAGAAGGCGCCGGCCATCCACGCCGCGCTCCAGCGGCTCCGCGACGAGGTGGGGCGGATCACGCTCGACCACCTGGAGGAGATGGGCGACGAGGAGGCGATCGCCTACCTCACGACCTTCCGGGGCGTCGGGGTGAAGACCGCCGCGTGCGTGCTCTGCTTCTCGCTCCGCCGGCCCGTGCTCCCGGTCGATACGCACGTCCTCCGGATCGCACGGCGCCTCGCGTGGGTCCCCCCGCGGGCCTCCGCCGACCTGACCTACACCACCCTCTCGCGCACCGTCTCCCCGTCCGAGCGCTTCCGCATGCACATGCTGCTCATCACGTTCGGCCGCTCGCTCTGCCTCGCCCGGGCCCCGCGCTGCGGGGAATGTCCGCTCGAACCCGAGTGTCCCAGAATCGGTGTCTGACCGGACGCGCACGCCGGCGCGGATTTCCCTCCTCAGCTGTTCGGAAGCCCGAACACCAGGGGTTCGTCGAGCCGCAGCCTGAGGATCGTTCCGGCCGGGAGCGCCGGTCCCGTTCCGTCGGCCGCGAGGAGGACCGCGGAACCGCTCGCGGCTCCCGCGGCGGCGCCCGCGACGGCGCCTTGACGACCGCCGGCGAGGACGCGGCCCAGATTCGCGGGGGCCGTCCCTCCAGCCGCCGCGGCGCCTCCCGGCCCCGGCATGACCTGCACCACCGACGCCGACAGGGGCCAGGACGCTCCGTTGAAGAAGACGTCGACGAAGCGAACCTTCACCATCACGCGTTCGCCGCTCTCGCCCGCGTCATCATCATCCCCGCCTTCGCCCGCGGCCTCGACCGCGGTGATCTCGCCATTGATCAGCGAGTTCAGAGGCACCAGAACCGTGTAGTTCTCGATCAACGGCCGCGTCACGCCGAACTTCAGGGCGTCCCCGGGCCGAAGGTCGCCCGTTCGGATCGGATCGAGGAGTTCGACTTCGAGTTCCGCGCCGGCCCGAACGGTCACCATGGTGTAGGTCATCTCCGGGGCGCCGCCCGGCTCGGCCACCGCCGGAGCCGGCATTCGCCGCACGGGTGACGCGGGCGGCGCGCTCGCCGCCGACGCGTCGTTCGCCTCCGCGCGCCCCTCCGCCCCGGGGCCGATTTCCGGCGCACAGCCCATGACCATCGCGGTCATCGCGCCGAGCGCGGCGACCGTCGCTGACGTTGTCCGCTCCATCCTGTCCCTTCCATCGTGTCGTTGTACGGCCTGCAACCCGCACATACGTTCGAACGGTGCCCCGCAGAATAAACGCCCGGCGGCTCCACTCGGAGACATCTTGAGATCGCTCAGAGCCCTGCTACCCTACTTCCGCCCGTACCGCGTGGGAATCGCGGCCGGGCTCACGCTCGTGATCCTGAGCAACCTGTTCACGGTCGCGGGCCCGTGGGTGCTCAAGATGGCGGTCGACGCACTGGAGAGGGAACTCCGCGCCGACCTCATCCTGCGCTACGCCCTCGTGCTCACGGCGATTTCCGTCGTGGCCGGCGCGACGAGATTCTGGATGCGCAAGCTTCTCAACGGGCTCAGCCGCCGCATGGAGACTGATATCCGGGGCGCCCTCTTCGCGCACCTCCTCAGGCTCCCGCCGCAGTTCTTCGACGCCTGGCGGACGGGCGATCTCGTGAGCCGCGCGACGAACGACGTGCAGGCGGTCCGCATGGTCGCCGGACCCGCGATCATGTATGCGGTGAACACCGCCACCGTCGCGGCGCTGGCGCTCGGGCTCATGATCTGGATCGACCCCATGCTCACGCTGTGGGCGATGATCCCGATGGTCGTCCTCCCCCCGATCGTGTTCGTCTTCGGCCGGCAGATTCACGAGCGCTTCGAGAAAATCCAGGCCCAGTTCTCGGAGATCTCCAACTTCGCCCAGGAGAACCTGGCCGGGACCCGCATCGTGAAGGCGTACGTGCGCGAGGAGGCCCAGGCCCGGCGTTTCGAGACCCTCAACCGGGACTACAGGTCGCGCAACCTCTCCCTCGCCCGCGTGTGGGGGCTGTTCCACCCGTCGCTGATGTTCTTCGCCGGCGTCGGCGCGGTCGTCGTCCTGTGGTTCGGAGGCGGACAGGTCATCCGCGGCGCGATCACCCTCGGCGATTTCGTCGCCTTCTCCTTCTACCTCACGATGCTGATGTGGCCGATGATCGCCCTCGGCTGGGTCACGAACCTCTTCCAGCGCGGCGCCGCCTCGATGGGCCGCCTCAACGAACTGTTCGACATCGTTCCCGATGTCCGCGACCCGGAGTCGCCGGTCTCGCTCGGGTCCGTGCGGGGCGCGCTCGAGTTCGACGACGTTTCCTTCCGCTATCCGGGGACGGAGCGCGATGTGCTGCGGGACATCTCCTTCCGTATCGAACCCGGGCAGACGGTCGCCATCGTCGGCGCGACCGCGAGCGGAAAATCCACGCTGGCCGCGCTTATCCCCCGTCTCTACGACGTGACCGAGGGGACGGTTCGCCTGGATGGCGTGGATGTCCGGGAACTGGACCTGGGTTCGCTGCGCGACTCGATGGCCTTCGTGCCGCAGGAGCCGTTCCTGTTCAGCATGCGGCTGAGGACGAACATCGAACTCCTGCACGGAGCGAGGGATGCGGGGGAGCCGGTCTCGGACGAACTCCGCAGCGCGCTCGCCGTGTCGCAACTGGAGAAGACGCTGGCCATCCTTCCCGACGGGATCGACACGCGCCTGGGCGAACGCGGCATCAACCTCTCGGGCGGACAGAAACAGAGGGCCACGCTGGCCCGGGCGGTCCACCGGGACGCGCCGGTGCTCATCCTGGACGACGCCCTGTCGGCCGTGGATTCGGAGACGGAAACCGCGATCCTGGAGGCGCTGCGGGAATACATGTCCGGGCGCACTTCCATCATCGTGTCCCACCGCGTGTCGGCGGTGCGCACGGCGGACATGATCCTGGTCCTGGAGGACGGCCGCCTCGCGGAGCGCGGCAGGCACGAGGATCTGATCGCGGCCGACGGCGTCTACGCCCGCCTGCTTCGCCGGCAGCTCGTGGCCGAGGAACTCGAGCGCATCGAGCGGCGGCGCGTCGCAAGCGCCTGACCGCCGCGGCGGGCCCCGGCTACCGGTACTCCGACCAGAACCCGATCATCTTGTAGGCGAGCTTCGCCGCCGTGAAGGCCGACGCCTCCTCGCCCTGCCGCGGGGCGAGTTCCACGATGTCCGCGCCCACGACGTTGCGCTCGCCGAAGACCCGGGAGAGCAGGTCCAGCGCGTCCCACCAGCTTCCGCCCCCGGGCTCCGGCGTACCGGTGGCCGGCATCAGCGACGGATCGAAGAAGTCCACGTCGAACGTGATGTAGACGTTCTCCCCCAGCGCCTCCGCCGCCCGCTCGATCCACCCCGGCCGGCGCATCTCGTGCGCGAAGACGACCTCGATCCGGTGGTCGCGGATGACGTCGCGCTCCTCCCGCGTGAGCGCGCGGATCCCGACCGCCACGATGTCCGCCGCATTCCCCCGGTTCCCCCCGTCCGGCCCGTGCTCGAGTACGCGGCGCATGACGCAGGCGTGATTCCACGGAGAGTCGTGGTGGCGATCCCTGAGGTCGGTGTGCGCGTCGAACTGGAGAATCGTGAGGTCGCCGCCGAGCCGGTCCGCCCACGCGCAGGCCGGGGCGCTGGAAATCGAATGTTCCCCGCCCAGTCCGATGATGAACCGGTCCCCGGCGGCTTCGAGCAGGTCGTCGTACAGGGCCCGCAGCCTCGCGATCGCGGGCTCCGGGCCGACCGTGCCGAGGTCGATGGACGGGAGCGTGCACACGCCGACTTCGTACGGCTCGCGGTCCAGTTCCTCGTCATACCACTCGATGTAGCGCGACGCCTCGATGATCGCGGCCGGACCTTCGCGCGTGCCCGTCCCCCAGCTTGTCGTCGCTTCGTAGGGGATGGGGAGGATGACGGCGCCCGCCGCGTCCCAGCGGCACAGTTCAGGCGGGAGATCGAGGAAGTTGCGGCGATCCGTCCAGGCGTGCTCCGCGAGACCGCGGGGCAGATCGGCCTCGTTCAGTGCAGGCAGTCGGGGCAGTAGCCCTCCAGCTCGAGCCGGTAGCCGACGACGTTGAACGGCGTCATTTCGGCCAGGCCTTCCATCCAGTCCAGCGGCCGCAGGCCCTCGACGTCCTGCACGCGGCCGCAGGAGAGACAGCGGATATGCTCGTGATCATCGGTTCGGCCGTCGTAGCGCGCCGGACCCACGCCGAGCGAGAGCTTGCGCGCGACGCCGCAGGTCACGAACGCCTCGAGCGCCTTGTAGACCGTGGCGAGACTGATGTCGGGAATCTGCTCGCGCACGGAGGTGAAGACGTCGTCCGCCGTCGGGTGCGAGGACGTGCCGGACAGCACGCGGTACACGGCCGCGCGCTGGGTCGTAAAACGGTGTCCCCCGGCCTCCAGGGCGCGACGCAACTCTTCTCGGGACACGCCGGGGCGTGGAGCTTCGGGAGGACTCACTTGACCATCACACTGTCAGGAACGGGCCATCGTTCGGCCTTCGCGGCCGATCCTCGCGTTCGCCGAAGCTAACGAGGCTGTCCGGCGGGATCAACGGAGGCATCCGCCTCCCGCGACTGTTCCAGGAGCGCCTCCCAGCGCGCGCCGTCACCTTCGATCGGTATGTGACGGACGGCCGCGGGCTGTCCGAGTCGCCGCTGGAGTCCGGCCACCAGGCCGGGCACGCGGTTCGCCGGCGCCCGCCCGTGCTCCACCACGACCTGGTGGGAGGGCGTGCCGTTGGCCGGCACCATGCGGGCGCTGTAGAGCGCGCGCCCACCGTCCTCGAGGATGCTCGTGAAGAGGAAGAACTCGGAGGACTCCTCGACCTGAGGGAGCGGCGGGAAGAGCCACACGTCCGCGATGCGGGGCGGAGGGATGCGCCGACTGAGGTCGCCGAGCCGTGCCGCGCGAGAACCCGGATCTTCCATGACCCCGTTCCCTGCGTGCGGCATGTCCTTCGTGACTTTCGCGTCCATCGCACCCTCCCCGCCGAATCCCCACCCCGGGCCCCGTTACAGGCGGCCCCGAACGCACGGCACCTCCACAACATACGCCGAACGGCCGGACGGAAGCAATCGGAAAGCGCGCGTCCACGCGCCCGGCCGGTCGGCGCTACCGGTCCGTCTTCGAGACGACGGCCGCCTCCACGAGCGGGCGCAACGCATCGAGCACGACGCGCACGGCCTCGTCCAGATCGAGTTCCACGAGGACGCCGGAAGCCTTCGCGTGTCCGCCGCCGCCCAGGAGTTGCGCGACGCCGGACACATCCACCTCCCCGTTCGAACGCAGCGACACCTTCGTTCGGTCGCGGGCGAGGCCGCGGAAGAGGAGTCCGACCTCCATTCCCGCGAGCCGGCGCGGGAACTCGACCAGACCTTCCATGTCCTCGCTTCGTGCCCCCGTCCTCGAGAGGGCCCGCCGGTCCAGCGCGATCCAGGCGATGGGGGTGCGAGGATCGACCTCAAGACGCTCGAGGGCCAGCCGCATGAGGGCCAGCCGCCCCCGGCTGTACACGCCGTACAGCTCGCGGAACAGCGCACCCGTATCCACTCCCGTCTCCAGCAGCTCGCTCGCGATCGCGTGCGCGCGGGGGGAGGTATTCGAGAAACGGAACGAGCCCGTATCCGTCGAAATCGCCGCATAGAGGGCTTCCGCTTCCGCGCGCGTGAGCCCCTCCTCGTCGAGGGAGAGCAGGTCATATACGAGTTCGCCCGTCGCGCAGGCGGAGGGATCGCGGATCGCCGGTTGCACGAGCGGCGACCCCACGGGCGGATGATGGTCGATCAGGACGCCGCCCGTCCGCTCCGCATGCCGGGGCAGGCCGCCGAGACGCTTCGGCTCGGCCGTGTCGAGGATGGCGATCGTGTCGGCCCCGTTCAGCGGGTCCGCGGCTGCCGGATCCTCCTCGACGAGCGCCGGGATGTCCCTGAGGAGGAATCGCAGCGAGGCCGGCGGCCGGCTCGGGGTGACGATCGTGGCCTCGGCCCCGTGCCGCAGCAGCCTGGATGCCAGCGCAACCATGCTGCCGACGCCGTCGCCATCGGGGTTCACGTGGGTCGTGAGCACGACGGACGAGGCGTCGCGCAGTCGGCGCCGGATGGCCTCGAGCGCCTTCGCACGAGCGGGCGACATCGGCGACGCGGTCACGTCCCGCCCTCGCCGGCCGCCCGCAGGATCTCCCGCCACAGCCCGCGCGCGGCGATGTCCAGTTCTTCGGGACCGCCGCGGTTGTCGAGCACGCGGTCGGCGCGACGCCGTTTTTCCGCGGCCGCAAGTTGCGCCGCATCGATGGCGGCGAAGTCCTCCGCGGTCCAGCCACGGGACCCCAGCGCCCGCGCCTCGCGCACCTCTCGTGGCGCATCCACGACGACGATCATGTCGTAGTCGTCTTCCAGGCCGACCTCGAACAGGAGGGGGATTTCCTCGACGACCACGCGGCTGCCGGCCGCCGACGCCTCGGCGATGCGGCGGGCCCGGAGTTCACGGATTCCGGCGTGAGAGATCGCTTCGAGGCGTTCGCGGGCCTGTTCGTCGGCGAAGGCCGCCTCGCGGAGCGCGGCTCGGTCGATGGCCCCGTCCGGGCCGATGACCCCGCTCCCGAACGTCTCGCGGATGCGGGCGAATGCCGGGGATCCCGGACGCACGACTTCGCGCGCGAGGTCGTCGGAGTCGATCACGGTGGCGCCCCGTTCCGCCAGGTTGCGCGCCAGCGTGCTCTTGCCGGCGGCCACGGTCCCGGTCAGTCCGACGCGAAACGGCATCGCGCCGTTCATCCGCTCAGCCGGGCTTCCGCGCGACGGCTCCAGGGCCACGGCCGGCGAGCGTCGGGTGCTAGACGGCGAAAGAGGTCCCGCAGCCGCAGCTCCCGGTCGCGTTCGGATTCTCGAACGTGAACCCCGTGCCCTGAAACGAACTGTGGTATCCGATGGAAAGCCCGGCCAGGTACTGTGCGCTGAACGGATCGATGACCACGGGCACCCCCTCGGACTCGAAGGTGAAATCGTCCTCGCGCACCGAGGTATCCATGTCCAGCCCGTATTCGAAACCGGAGCACCCGCCCGGAATCACGCTCACCCTCAGCACGGACTCGACTTCCGTGCCGGCCTGGAACTCCCGGACCTTGTCGGCCGCCTCGGGCGTCAGCGTGACGATGGGTTCGGCCGACCGCGTGGCCTCTGCTATTTCGCTCATACCGCCCTTGCCTGCATCGCTTCGGTACTCAGCGCGTCGGATTCCCGGCGCTGTGCATCCCCTTCAAGATAACCGACTCCGTCACTTCTACCTAACACAGCCCGGCCTCAGCCTCTCAGGCGGGCTGCCGATTCGCCTTTCGGCACGACCGCCGGCCGATCTCCTCCAGCCACCGCATGGGCACATGCGCCCACCCGGGAACCCCCCTGCGGCCGGCGTCGGGTCCGTGCCAGTCCGAACCGCCGCAGCGAAGCAGGCCGAGTTCGCCCGCCAGGGCGTTCATGCGGCTCTGCACGGCCGGCGGATTCGCGGGGTGGACGACCTCGACGCCATCCAGTCCCTCCCGCGCCCAGCGGCGGACATCATCCTCGCCGAGCGTCCTGCCCGGGTGGGCCAGGCAGACGACACCGCCCGCCGCGTGCACGCAATCGAATACGACCTTCGGCGGCGTCGGTTCCTTGCCGACGAATGCGGGACGTCCGCGCGACAGGTAACGCCGGAACGCCTCGTTGATGTCGGCGGCCGCGCCACAGGCCACGACCGCCCGGCCGACGTGGGCCCGGGTCGGAGCCGCGGTGCCCGCCTGGCGTTCCACGTCCTCCCAGGTCACGCGGGCGCCCGCGGCCTGCAGTCGTTCGACGATCTCGCGCGCGCGCCGCAGCCGGTCCTCGCGGTAGCGGGAGAGGAAGGCCTGCAGGTCGGGATCGGCCACGTCGAACCCGTATGCGAGAAGGTGCACGGACCGGCCGGGTTCGTTCGCCGACAACTCCGCCCCCGGCAGGAAACGGAGACCGAGTGCCCGGGCCGCGGTCTCGGCCTCGGCGAGTCCCCGCGTCGTGTCATGGTCCGTCAGCGAGAACCCGTCGAGGCCGGCCTCCGCCACGGCCCGGGCCACGTCGGCCGGCTCGACCGTTCCATCGCTGGCGGTCGAGTGCATGTGCAGGTCGACGCACGGGCCTGTCCCGGGCCCGGGGACCGTCCGGCCGGCGATGGCGGCGTTCACCGACTGTAGGTCGGATAGTCGCGGGGGATTCCCATCGAACGCGAGGCTTCGAACAGGTGCCGGAGTTCCTCCTCCGGTATCTCCTCGGCCGTTTCACTCCCGCCGGTCCGGTCCGGGTCCAGGCGAACCACCCGGTAGGGGCGCTGGTCCGTGCTCTGGCAGAAGAACACGACGACGCGCTCTCCATTCTCCTCGGCGAGTTCCGCCCGCCACACGTCTCCCTCGGCCTTGATTCTCATGCTCACGCGTTCATCGTCCGTTATCCGGTTCGTCGTCCTTCGGGGCGGCGCTGCGGGCTCGGGCGCGGCATGCGGGCCCGGGTTGAGGTCGGGGTCACAAGATCGGGAGACGATGGAACAGGGTCAATGGCGACAGGCGCGTCGACTCGTGCGGGAAGCCCGGCACGTGGTCGCGCTGACGGGGGCCGGGATTTCGGCCGAGTCGGGAGTGCCGACGTTCCGCGACGCCGGCGGGCTGTGGAAGAGCTACCGGCCGGAGGAACTCGCCACGCCCGAAGCGCTCGCGCGCGATCCGCGGACCGTGCTCGAGTGGTACGCCTGGCGGCGCTCGGCGCTCGCCGACTGTCGGCCCAACGAGGGGCACCGGGCGCTGGCGCGCTTCTTCCTGCGGCGCGGGGAGGCCGGACTCGTGACCCAGAACGTCGATGGCCTCCACACGCGCGCCGCGCTCGAAGAGGCGGGCGAGGATCCCGCGGAGGCGGCGCTGCCGCTCGAACTTCACGGTGCCGTCGGGCGCGACCGGTGTGAGTCCTGCGCGGCGCGCTGGCCCGCCGAGCCGCTCGGCGAGACGCTCCCCCGGTGTTCCGCCTGCGGGGGTCTCCGGCGACCGGACGTCGTCCTCTTCGGCGAGATGCTCGACCCGGACCTGCTGGACCGCGCGCGCCGGCTGGCGGAGCGGGCCGATCTGTGTCTCGTCGTCGGGACGAGCGCCGTCGTCTACCCCGCCGCCGCGCTTCCGCTCGCGACGCGCGAGGCCGGCGGGCTCATCGTGGAGGTCAACGTGCGGCGAACCGCGCTCACGGAGGTCGCCGCGGCGGCGCTGCGCGGCGAGGCGGGCACGGTCCTCCCCGCGCTGCTGGACTAGTTGGCGATACCCGGGCTGCTAGGACTCGCGTTCGACGAAGACGGCGCGCGCGAGGACGGGCTCGACGTCGAAGGAACGGTCGTCCACTTCGAGGCGGGCGACGCCATCCGCCTGCTCGCCCAGACACCGTATGCGCGTGCCCGGGACGAGCCCGAGCGCGGCGAGTTCCCGCAGCGTCCGCGGACTCTGGTCGGAGACCTCGCGCACGACGCCGCGCCCTCTCTTCAACTCCGCGAGGGGGATCCACTCCGTGTGCGCGAGTTCGCCGTCCCGCGTCGGGATCGGACTGCCGTGGGGGTCGATCGACGGTTCCCCGAGCGCCTGCGCCATGCGGTCGATGAGCGCTTCCGAGGCGGCGTGCTCGAGGCGCTCGGCCTCGGCGTGCACGTCCTCCCACGAGAAGCCGAGTCTCTCGATCAGATACAGTTCGATCACCCGGTGCCTGCGGATGATCCGCAGTGCCGCCGCCTCTCCGGGGGCCGTGAGGAGCACCCCCCGGTAGGGCGTGTGCCGGAGAAGCCCCTGCGCCGCCAGGCTCTTGACCATGTTCGTGACGGACGCCGCGGACCGGTCCAGTTCCTCGGCCAGCGCCGTCGTGGACACCGGGTCGCCCGCCTGCTGGAGCTTGTAGACGGCCTTCAGGTAGTCCTCGACCGCCCGGCTCGGGTCCGCGGGACCGGGTTTCACGAACTCGGCCGGCGGAAGATGGAATCCGACAGCACCGGGTTCAGTTCGACGTCATCATGGCGGAGTTCGCGGGTCGGGTTCATCTCCGTGTCCCGGTAGAGCCGCGAGATGACGTAGGTGAAGTCGCCGACCGTCCGGTAACCGTCCCAGTACATGCGGGCGCGGCTCTCTTCTCCCCGCCCCTGCGAGATGTAGTGGACCTGCTCGGGCCAGGGATCGTCATCGAGGAAGTAGTAGAAGTAGCGGTCGCCGGACTGGAGGCCGACGCCATCGCCGAAGGTGATGCGCACCTCGTATCCCCCTTCGTCCCGGGGTCCGGCCCGCCGGTTCACGCCGGGGTCGAAGAGCTTGTACGGGAGCCCGAACCAGTAGACCACATCCCGCCCGACGTATTCGGACTCGTCCCAGGCCCGGATTCCCGGCTCCAGAAGGCGCTCGTTGAGCGTGGCCCACATTTCGGAACCCGTGAAGGTCTGGACGTAGAGGCCCTCGGCCTCGGGGCGCTCGATCCGGGTCTGCTCGACGCCGTCCACCTTGCGGTATTCCACGCGGCGCGGGCGCATGCGGCGGATTTCTCCGACGGAGTCGTACCACACGGTGGTGATCGTGTAGCGGGCCGACTCGATGTCGTGCCAGGCTTCCATGCCGCCCGCGGCCTCGACCCAGGCGCCGATGAGCGAATCGGCGAGAACCTGGTCGGGCTCGAGCGCGGCCGTCGAAGCCGCCGGAGATGAACCGTCCCGCTGGCAACCCGCGGCTGCGGCGAGGGCAAGGGCCAGGACGGGGCCGAGGCGTCGCGGGAGTTGGGCGCGGTGGTTCATGGGGGCCTCCGGTGTCGGCTGCGAGTCGATTCGGTCGTCGCGCGGGAGCGGAATATGCACGTTGGGGGCAGGCCCGTCACGGCGTGTCCGGCGCGCCGCCGACGCCCTTCAACTGCACGACGATGACCTCGACGGGTTCGGACCCCTGGTTCACATCTCCGTGGAGTTCTCCCGGAGGATCGGCCTCCAGCCAATAGGCCCGCCCCGTCTCCCACGTCATGTCGCGCCGTTCCCCGGCGTCGCTGACGACGGTGAGCGTCCCCCCCTTGAGCGCGATGATGGCGCGGGGGTTGTCGTGGCGGTGCATCTCGAGCGGCTGGTTCGGAACGATCACGCTCTTCCATACCTGCACGTACTCGTTCTCGAACTGGGGCGTGCGCCCGGTGGTGGCGGCTTCGGCATCGGGTTCCGCCGGTTCACCGGCCTCACCACACGCGGAGACCGACACGGTGGCGGCGAGGACGGCGACGACGGCGGGAACGAAGCCGCGGGGGGCGGACGGGAAGTTCCTGGCATGCATCACGGGTCTACTCCTTGATTTCGATTTCGGCGCTGGACTCGGCCGCGCCGTGTGTCGGGGAAACGACTTGGAGCGTAAGGCGATACCGCCCCTCGTCGAGCATGGGAAGACGGAGTTCCACGGTGCGGCCCTCGGCAGCGGGACTCGTCGCCGGCTCCAGCCAGCGGATGCCCGCCTGTTCCGTGCCGTCGCTGGCGAGGCCGCTCCATTCGAGTGCCCTGCGCCAGAACCCCTTCCCCTCCCGCGCCAGCGAGATCGTCACCCGGAGCGCGCTGGCGGGGGCGGGGGAGCCGTACCACTCCCAGTAGACGGCCAGGGTCTCGCCCGCCCGGGCCGAGCGGTCGCCTCGCGCGCGGGCAAGCGCCTCCGAGAGCGTCGCGGGAGAGTCGCCGCCGGCGTCCAGCAACAGGATGTCGGACAGCTGCGGATGGCCGGCGGCGAGGGGCACCCGCGCGCGTGCGGCGCCGGGTCCCTTCGCGCAGCGCGCTTCGACGCCGACGAGGGTGGCCGGGACGAACCCGCGGGCCTCCGCGACCGCCAGCGGCCCGCCGCCCCGCCCGGTCCGCGAGGCCGTCACGCCGTGGGCGTCGGCGAGGAAGAGACCGCTCTCCAGATCGCAGGACGGCAGGGAGTCCGGCCATATGAACGCGGCCACGACGAATCGGCGCCCTTCCCGCCGAAAGCCGGCCACCTGGTGAGGCAGGTCCGCGACTTCTCCGAAGGCCGGCGCCCAGCTCGTGCGGCCCTCCGGCTCATCCAGGGCCCACAGCGGCTCGTCTTCCGCGGGCCCGAGTTGCAACACGGTGAACCTCTGCGCTCCCGGAAGGCGGTGCGACCACACGATTTCGTCCGTGCGCGAGCCGACGAAGCGGCGGCGCGCCCGCTCCCAGCCGGCGGGCCAGCCGAAGCGCAGCGTGATCTCGGTGAGATCGTCGCCCCACCGCATCCCCCACGGGCTCGCGGCGTCGGCCTGGAGCGCCGCGCGGACGCGGCGGGCGAGGTGTTCCGAGCGCCGCTCCATTCCGGGCACGAGCCACAGCGGGTCGGAGAGGTGCCAGAACGAGCGCTCCACGGCGCGCCGCGGCGGGCTTCCGCAGCCGAATCGCTCGTAGCGGCCGCGCGTCCGGCCGTCGAGTACGGGCCCGAGTTCGGTCCAGCCGCAGCGTTCTTCGTCGGTCATCCGGCCGAGCGCGCGCTCGAAGGCCTCCTCGGCCTCCGCATAGCGGCCGCTCTCCTGGAGCACGAATCCGGTGAGCCCGGCGCACCACGCACGCTCCGCCCGGCAGGCTTCCAGCAGCGTGAGCGCCTCCTCCCCGCGCCCGGCCTCCAGTCGGTAGGCGACGCGCTGCCCCGTGAGCCACTCGTCGCCGGGGATGATCCGGGCGGCGCTGTCGAGGACCGCGATCAGGACGTGCCGCTCCTCCACGACCTCCGGGTCCTCCGGGACCGGCTCCCAATCGTCGTCGTCCCACCCCTCGACGAGGCAGAAGCGTCCGATCCCTTCGCCGCACCTGGGATTGACCAGCGGGCCCCGCGGGAAGTTGCGGCGCCGGACGTGCTCGAATGCGCGCTGCGCGTCGCGCGCCATCTTCATCGCCGAGGCGGCATCGGGAGGTGCGGGCGGCGCGCGGGATTGGGCCGCGGGAGTCGCGAGCGCCGGCACCGGAAGCGCGCTGAGGGCGAGCGCCGAGGCAAGCGTCGCGCGGGAGGCGTGGGTCCGGATGTTCCGACCCGGACCCATTTCAGTACACGTCCAGATCCCGGCCGTATGCGAGCGGTCCGTCGTAGCCGGCGGCGCGAATCTCCGCGACCATCTCCTCAGGTGTCGCTCCCCAGCCCAACTGGTGATGCAGGACGAGGATCCCCGGGCGCGCCCGCACGGCGAGACTCGCCAGTTCGACGGTCGACGTGTGGGCCTGGGCGTGATACGACTGCCATTCCGGCGGACGGTCACGGAACGTCGTGGCGGAGTACACCTCGTGCACCAGCACATCGCACCCCGCGCACATTTCGACGATCGCCTCCGTCGGAGCGGTGTCGCCGGAGAGGACCACCGAGCGCCCCCCGCCGTCGAACCGAAAGCCGTATGCCTCCGGCCACCCCGTGTGGGACACGGCGAAGGCGGTCACGCGGACGCGGTCGTCCTCATAGATGACCCCCGGGCCGATTTCGACCGCCTCCACACGCCACCCGTCCGGCGTCGACGGCTGCGCACCGCCGAGCCGATTCTCGATGTCCGCCTCCCACGCGGCCGTCAGGTGCGCGGCCATCGCCGCCGTCCCGCCGGGGCCGAACAGCTTCAGCGGCGCCTCGCGCTCGGCCACCCACGGCGTGTGGATCAGGTCCGGCAACCCGATCGTGTGATCGCTGTGCAGATGAGTGAGGAAGGCGATGTCCAGCCGCGCCGCCGTGAGGCCCTCGGCTCCGTAGCGGTCGGCCGCCTCCGCCGCGCGTCGTACGAGACCCACGCCGGCGTCCACGATGTAGGCCCGCCCGTCGACGAGTACCGCGGTGGCGGGGCCCGACGCCTCCGGCTCGGGATTGGGCGTCCCCGTCCCCAGCAGCACGACGTGCGTCCCGGTGGAGAGATCGGCGCCTCCAGCCGCGGCGCCTGCGGCGGACTGCGCCGTTTCGCCAGCGCCGGGGGTTTCGGCGGCGCCGGATGCAGCCTCCCCCGGGCCGCACGCCGAAAACGCCAGCGCGTGGCAGACGACGAGCAGGCCGGAGGTGGCGGCAGGCCGCACGGGGCTTCGCTTCATGCGGAACATGCGGCAAGATCGTTCGATCGAGCCCGCCGTTCAACCGTTCGGCCAGTCTTGACCGGGTCCGGCGCAGCCGGCCTTTTGCGGCGATGGACGAACCACGCCGCGCCACGCCTCCCGACCGCAACCCCGTCGCCATCGCCGTCGCGGTCTTCTACGTGCTGCTCTTCGCCGCTCTCGTGTGGCCCATATATCCGCGGTTCGCCACCATCGAGCCTCGCGTACTCGCGATGCCGTTCTCGCTCTTCTACGTCGTCGTCGGGCTCCTTTTCTCCTTCTTCGTTCTCTTCGGGTACTACCTGTGGGAACGGAAGCGGGAGACCGTCGACCGCGATCCGAACGGCTCGAGCGGCTGATGCCCGCCTGGCTGATCGTCTTCCTCGTCACGATCGGATACCTGCTCGCCTCGCTCGCGATCGGGCTCGCCTCCGGCCGCCACGCCTCGGACAGCACGGAGGGTTACGTCGCGGGCGACCGCTCGCTGAACTTCCTCGTCCTCTACTTCATCATGGGGGCGTCGGTGTTCAGCGCGTTCGCCTTCCTGGGCGGGCCCGGCTGGTCCTATTCGCGCGGGGCGGCGGCCTTCTACATCCTCGCCTACGCCTCCGTCGGGCTCGTCCCCTGGTATTTCTTCGGCCCGCGCGTCGCCGCTCTCGGCCGGCGCTTCGGCTACGTCACGCAGGCCGAACTCTTCGCGCACCGCTTCGACAGCCGCGCGATCCCGGCCATCCTCGCGGTCCTCTCCGTCTTCGCCTTCGTCCCCTACCTGGTGATCCAGATGAAGGGGGCGGGATACGTCTTCAACGTGGTGACGGAGGGGCGCGTTCCGCAGTGGGCCGGGTCCGCGATCGCGTACGGGGTCGTCCTCGTCTACGTCTTCCGGAGCGGCGTCCTGGGGGTGGGCTGGACGAACACCTTCCAGGGGATGTTCATGATGGTGCTCGCGTGGGGGCTCGGCCTCTACCTGCCGGCGAAGCTGCACGGCGGCGTGGGTCCCATGTTCGACGCAATCGCGGCGGGGCTCCCGGACATGCTGCGGGGTCCGGGACTCGGGGCGGACGGGCAGCCGTGGAGCTGGGGCGCCTACTCGAGTTCCGTTGCCATCTCCGCCTTCGGGTTCAGCGTGTGGCCGCACTATTTCATGAAGATCTACACGGCCCGCGACGTGGACACGCTCAAGCGGACGGTCGTCTACTATCCGACCTTCGCGCTCTTCCTCGTCCCCATCCTCTTCATCGGCTTTTCCGGCGTGCTCGCCTTCCCCGGCGTCGAGCCGGCGGACGCCATCCTGCCCACGATCGTGACGTCGGCGCTGATCGGCTTGCCGCCGGTCATCGTGGGGCTCTTCTGCGCCGGTGCGCTCGCGGCCTCGATGTCCACGGGGGACGCGCTCCTGCACGCGGCGGGATCCGTGGCGGTCCGCGACTTCTGGGGGAACCTGCGGCCGGGGGCGCTCGACGACGCGGCGCAGCGGCGCTGGATCCGCCTCATGGTGATCCTCGTGGGCGCCGCCAGCTACGGGCTCGCGCTGATCCCCGGACTCAGCCTCGTGGAACTGCTGCTCCTCAGCTACGGGTTCATCGCGCAACTCTTCCCGCTGACGGTCGTGACCTTCCTGTGGCGGGGAGTCACGCGCGCGGGGGCGCTGTGGGGTCTCGTGGCGGGCGGCGGCATTGCGTTCTTCCTCGATCTGGCCCTGCGGCTGGATCTCGTCTCAGCCGCCGCGACCGCCGGCGTCCACCCCGGCATCTACGGCATGGTCGGAAACGTGATCGTCATGATCGCGGTCTCCCGCCATACCGCGCGCCTCGCCCCCGCACACGTCGCCGAATTCGTGGACCGTTAGCGGTCCGTGGCGAGCAGGGTGTTCGCCGCGGACCGCTGACGGTTCGCTCCGGCAGCTACCGCGTCCAGATCAGGACGAGGGCGCACCGCCCGACGCCGAATCGCATCAGGCCGTCCGGGAGTGACGTGGAGGCCCGGTACACCTCGACGCCAGCGAGTTCACTGGGCAGCACGACCGAGTTGAGCGCGAAATTGCTCCCGTACCCGTCGTCGAGATTCCCCACGTTGATGTTGTCGAGATACACCTGGAGGCATTCACCGAGGGGCCCGCGCGTCCGGCCCGCGCTTACGAGTCGCGGACGCAGCATCGTGTGCTGCTCGAGCAGCTGGCTCATGCGGATCGGACGCCAGCGCTCCAGGTATTCCGGCGTGAGGAATTCGCCGACACCGAGCATCTCGCCCCAAAACTGCCGCTCGTAGAACCCCTTGCTCTCAAGCCTGTCCGATCGGACCGTCGTCGCCACGAGAGGCTCCATCTCGACGGGGTCCGGCACGAGGCCGATGTCCACCTGCGTGGTGAGTCCCGCTTTGACCGCGACGACGTAGTCGAGGGGTTCGTACCCCATGCGGCGGACCTGGAATTCCTTTGCTCCCGCGGGGATGCCCGTGAGGATGTACCGTCCCCAGCGGTCGGTCTCGACGGCGGCCCGGCGACCGGCCACGGTCACGGCAGCGGTCGTGATCGGGTCGTTCGTTACGGCGTCGAACACCCGCCCTTCGAGGCGCCCCGGATGGTCCTCCCCCAGAATCCGGAGTTCGACCGCGCTCGTCTCGCCGGGGATCAGCGCGACGAACGCCTGCTCGCTCGACCCGTCCCGGGTCTCCGCCCACACCGTCGCCTTCGTGGCATCCTTCGGAGCGCAGAACGTCAGGCGGCCGTCATCGCCGGCGCCCTCGCGCACCGGACTACGGACCACATCGACCCAGCGAATCCGCACGTCGGCTCCGCTCACCCGCACCATTCCCGTCGCGTCCAGCACCTCGACGCGGAGCCCGGCGCGATCCTCACACGCATGCGACTCCTGAGCCGCCAACGCTCCGGCGCCCGACACGCCGTGAAGCGCCAGGAACGCCGCCGAAGCCATGAGAGTCCGCAGACCCAACGCCGCACCCGCAACTGTCCGCCGCTTCATTCCAGACCTCCTCCTGGTTGACTCGCGTGTGCCCGGATACCAGACGCCCTCGGCGGACCGCGGGTCACAAATCGTGGGCGCCT